>JAACFM010000017.1 GCA_009937445.1 Gammaproteobacteria bacterium
TCTTTGTATGAAGCGTTTGGCGCATTTGAGTTCATGTTTCATGCCTCGAAAACCGATGCAATACCGGAAGAGGTGTGGAGACGCTGGTCGGCCGCAGTGGCTTGGTGGCTGACTTTTCCGGGTGTCCAGAATTGGTGGTCATCAAGGCCGATACCCTTTACGGATAGTTTTACGTCGTTTGTGGAGTCTTTGCTTGAGGACAACCCGACGGACGTCGATTCATCGCAGCGATATCAGGAGTTTATCGCTGTAGGAAAATCCCAAACCTAGGATGCCAGCCTGTGGCCTGCGGATAGAGTAACGGCTCAATCAAATGACGGCGATGATTGAGTGATACCATCTCGACGCACTCACTCCGGACCCCCAGAAACATGTTCGAACAACTCGGCTCGATTCACCCGCTTCTGCCACCCGTCGCCGGCGTACTGACGCTGCTTGTGGGTGCGGTTATCATCCACCTGATCGCCAAACGCCTGGTGGTCGCTACTGTTCGCGCGTTCGCTCTTCGATCCAGCCAGACCTGGGACGACGCGCTGGTAACACACAACGTCTTCGGTCGTCTCGTGCAGGTGCTGCCGGCGCTGATCGTATTTGTCGGCGTGCCTTTCATCCCCGGGCTGCCAGAAGGCGTTGTGCAGCTCATGCGCAACGTCGCGATGGGCTACATGGTGTTGATGTTGACGCTTGCGCTGACTGCCATGCTCAGCGCAGCAAACGCGATATACGCGGCCTCGCCAGTTGCAAAGGACCGTCCGCTAAAGGGTTTCGTGCAACTCGTGCAGATCGTCGTCTGGATTTTCGGCGGCGTCATGATCATAGCGGCGGTACTGGACCGTTCACCGCTGCTGCTACTCAGCGGTTTCGGAGCGATGACCGCTATTCTTCTGCTGGTTTTCAAGGACACGATCCTGTCGCTGGTTGCCAGCGTGCAGCTTGCCGCGCAGGACATGGTTCGCGTCGGTGACTGGATCGAGATGCCACAGTTCGGTGCGGACGGTGACGTGGTCGACGTGCAACTGCACACCGTCAAAGTGCAGAACTGGGACAAGACCATTACGACGATCCCGACGCACCGCCTAATCACTGACTCGTTCAAGAATTGGCGCGGCATGTCGCAGGCGGGCGCCCGGCGGATCAAGCGCGCAATTTATGTCGACGTGTCGTCGATCCGCTTTCAGACGAAAGAGGAAGTTGAGCATTTCACGCGTTTCGCGCTTCTGAAAGATCATATTGCGAACAAGGAACAGGAGCTGGCCGACTACAACGAGGGACTCGCGACCGAGGTGGACTCTGAAGTAAACAGGCGGCGGCTTACGAACATTGGCACGTTTCGCGCGTACGCATACAACTACCTGAAGAACCACCCGAAGATCCATCAAGGCATGACGCTCATTGTTCGTCAGCTTGGCCCGGGGCCTGAGGGGCTGCCGTTGGAGATTTACTGCTTCACGAACACGACTGAATGGGCTGTCTACGAAAACATCCAGTCGGATATCTTCGATCACCTGCTGGCAATCGTGCCGGAATTCGGGCTGCGTCTATATCAGAAACCGGCGGGTTCCGACTTGGCGAGCCTTAAAGGAGTTGGTCTGAGTTCACCATAACGTGCAGCCGGTCACGCCCGCGCGATCAATTCATATCTAAAATGATTCGGATTTTCGAGATATTAAGTGTTTCGTAAAGATGATGAATCGACCAGGAAAACGGGCGGCCAGGATGCTTATGGCGTTGCTGGCATGCCTATCCTCACAGGCTGCGTTTACGCAAGTCGAGACTGCTACACGCCAGCTCGATATGGGGCTCGATATCAGCTTCATAAGCGCCTCAGGACACCCGTCATGGTTAGAGGGGTCAGGGGGCAAGCTGCGATTCGATGAGGATACCGATGGCCTGAAGTTAAGCCGTGGTTTTATCGATTACGAAGCCTTGCTCACGGATTCTGTCATGGTTCATCTCGTCTCGGAGCTTTATCACGACGACTTTGGCCCCACGATTGATCTGACTGAAGCGTACCTGCAGTGGCGCCCGATGACTGAGTCTGCCAACCGTTATCGACTCAAAGTGGGCGCGTTCTATCCAAGGATATCGCTGGAAAACGTCGGGCCCGGTTGGAGTAGTGCTTACTCCATCAATCCTTCCGCGATCAATACCTGGGTTGGCGAGGAATTACGATCGGTTGGTCTCGAGTTCTCGGTATCCCGCCGTCCGCAATCATTGGGTGGCGCACACACATTTTCGCTCAATACCGCTGTCTTTGTCGGTAATGATCCGGCGGGCGGACTGATCGCATGGAAAGGCTGGTCAATTCATGATCGCCAGTCGCGCTTCAACGATGAGGTGCCATTGCCACCGATTCCACGCATCCAGCCGGGCGAGTGGTGGGATGAGCAGGACCCGTTCATCACGCCATTGCTCGAGATCGACGAGGAGCCGGGGTACTACGTTAATGCCGAGTGGCGATACGGCAACAAATTCCTGTTACGCGCCATGCACTACGACAATCTCGCGGATCCACAGGGAGCGGAAGACAACCAGTTTGCCTGGTGGACATATTTCGATCACGTGGCTTTGCAGGCTACCTTGCCAGGCGATATCGGCTTGCTGGCGCAATGGATGGATGGCTTCACGGCGTGGGGCAGATTTAGAAACGGTGTTTATTCGGTTGATGTGACATTCGAATCGAACTATGTGTTGCTGACTCGTGCTTTCGAGCGACACCGGATTACCGCACGTTACGACCATTTCGAAATGTCAGAAGCGGACCGAACACCTCTCGATGAGAATTCCGAGCGCGGTAATGCGTGGACATTGTCATACCAGTACACAACATCACCCCGCGTTTCCATCGCAGCCGAGTGGATGCAGATTTTTACGGAACGTCCGGCTTGGGCATACTTTGATCTGGAGCAAAGAAAGACTGAATCCCAGCTGCAACTTTCAGTGCGCCTGCGATTCGGTCATTCGTTCTGATAATGCTCGCAAGCGTTCCCGGCTAACTCGCAACTAGCGCTCCTCGATCACAATATCCTTGACGCCGCCGTGGACATTCGTCAGGCATCTGACGCTTGCAGTATTGCCCTTGGCCAACGTAACCGAGGTATGAACGACGTAGCCGTTGCTGTTTTCCTCTATCGAGAATGCTCTGACTCTCGTTACATCAAATTTCTGTTTGATCTCCGTAATGCAGGCATTCTCCGCAAAATCTCGCGTGTCATCGCTTAACAGACCAATGTCTTGCCAGTTCCAGATCCCGTAAAATAATGCGATCAGGAGTGCGCCTTTGACGAGACTTCCAATAGTATTTTTGATGTTCATAGTCTTATCAAGCTTGAGGTATTTGATCAGCGGATTGCGGCAACCGAATTGCGCAGTTTACCCAGAGAATATTCAGCATCAGGTCCGTAGCGAGCATTCAGGTAGTTTGTGGTTACGGATGCCACAACATGATGCGACATTTCTGACTCAAGTGCAGCCCGACGGGCAAATCCCTGTGGTGTTTCACCGGTTCGTTGCTGCAATCCGGTCTTCCTGATAAATCGCGCGTAGAGAATAGCGGCGCGGTCTTTTGCCGGTGCTCTGGATCGCAGCATCATCAAGCCACTGATAGCGAGTATCAGCCCAACGACACCGCCAACCAGCGTCAGTAGCATCTTCCGCCAGTTCGGGTCGTCCATGCCCAGCCACTCCATGAAGCTGTCCTGGGTGTCTGGTCCGTACCCAAGAACCCATTCATTCCACTTGGCATTCAGTGCATCCCACGTCATCGTCAGGCTTTGCAACAATTCCGACGGTGCGGAAAAACCCCAGGTCGCTCCGATGCCATCCAGTGCCGCACCACGCGCACCGAATTCAATTCGCTCCGGCGCCACTGCAGCCGTTGGATCGACTCGATACCAGCCGTAACGCTCTAGCCACACTTCGGTCCAGGCATGTGCGTCTGACTGGCGCACAATCATGTGACCGCCCATCGGATTAATCTCTCCGCCCTGATAGCCCAGTATCACCCGAGTCGGGATACCTGCGCTGCGCATCATGAACGCGAACGCTGAGGCGTAATGCTCACAAAATCCCTGGCGTGTCTCGAAAAGAAAACGATCAACGGGATTACTGCCGAGCGCCGGCGGTTGTAGCGTGTAGAAGTATTCTTCGTCGTGGAATTTGGCCAGCACCGCTTCGATGTAGGCGGTGTCGGTGCCGGCAGCCTCGCGCATTTGTGTTGCGAGCTCTTTCGAACGTGCATTGCCGTTATCGGGAACTGATGTGTACCAGCCGCGTGACAATGAGGACAGGTCCGCTTGCAAGATATAGTCAGGATACGAGGTCGCCCTATAGGAAATGCGTTGCTCGATGGGTGTAACGCTGGCGAGTTGCTGTTGCGGCCCCATAAACGTTCTTGGCAGTGACCATTCCTTCGGCAGATCCAACGCAAGCACCCACTGCTGCCGCGTCGGCTCGAGCGTGACCTCGTAGGACACCGGTTCGCCGCTTTCGATGATTTCATCAACAGCAGTCCGATCGATGGTTAGTTCGGAGCCTGTCCACGTGCGCCCATTGAATCGGGTCATAACAAGTCCACGCCAGTAAAGATCCCGGGATGCAGGGATCTCTCCATCAAACTGCACACGAAAAGCCACCGCATCGGACATGGACAAGGAACTGATGTCTCCCGGGCTCATTGAGTCGCTCAGACCTGAGGTGGCCTGGCTGGTATCAATGGGCACGGCCCAGAAGGGCGAGGCCAGCCTCGGGAAGAACACCCACATCACAATCGCCAGAGGCGCCGCATACATCAGCAGCCGACCACCGGTTGCGAAGCTCTGTTTAGCGGTCTCACTTTCGCCGGCAGACATGCGCAACCAGGCCGTTAGAATGATCAATGTGCTGCCGATCAGGTACGGCAATGACCATAAGTATTGTTCTCGCAACAAAGACGACATGACCAGAAAAATGGAAATGAAAAGCAGCACAAACTGATCGCGGCGTTTGCGT
This sequence comes from Gammaproteobacteria bacterium, assembly GCA_009937445.1. GTDB lineage: Bacteria > Pseudomonadota > Gammaproteobacteria > Steroidobacterales > Woeseiaceae > UBA1847. The sequence goes on from JAACFM010000017.1 coordinate 4,990, forward strand.
GTTTCGAGCAGTTTCAGCGCGGCCATAATCGCCAGCAGAGCCGAACCGGGTCCTACGCCGCTGATGGACGAATAGGTGCCAAACACGCCGAGAAAGCACAGCAGTGCCAACCCGCCGCGTATCCAGCGAGACGGCAACATCCTGCGTTGTTTTTCGATGATGTAACGCCAGACGGCGCAGCCGATGAAGGCGACAGTGATCCAGACAGCGAGGTAGGGAACATGGGGTGCGAGCGAAACGAGCAAGGCGCCCAAGGTCCAGGGCAAGCTGGCCAGCAGAGAACCGTCAGTACCTCTGGGTTGCGCTTTCATTTGCCGTCCTCGCCGAAAAGTGCGAGTGCCTCCAGGCACTGCCGGCGCTGCGTTTCACCATGTGCTGGCGGAAACTCAAGGCCCGGCAGCCGCAAGCCGAAGTCTTCCATCGTTCTGTCGGAATTAGCTATCCAGCGGGTCAGGATTGACAAGCGTTCTTCGATATCAGTAACCGGGATCGCATCGAAATCAAACCATTGACTACTGGTGTCTGCTCCCGCGAACTGTTTGGAGAGCAGTTGGCCGGTCCTGGCATAGGCCTTCCAGGCGACATGACGTGGCGAGTCACCTTCGTTGTACTTGCGTAACCCGGCAAAGTCTTCCTCACCGCGGGCATCGTGCTGTCTGTGTCCGTGCGCCGTTCGAGTTGGCGGTGGTTCAGGTGGTTTTTCACTCGGGCGCGGATATACAAGTCCGCGTAAATCCATGTGCAGCCAGGCCCACGACCGAAACAGTTCAAAAGGGAAGAGCGTGCGCACGCCAAATCGATCGAGGTGAATCCAGCCACGTTGATCCGTTGCGACAGGCAATATGAATATCTTGCTTTCCCCGGGTTGCAGATCGTGTACATCGCTTTCGGTTCGATCATGGTAAATGCGAATGCCGTAGCGCGCATTGCGCGACTGATTGCGTATTGCGATTTGAAAACGAATGGACTGTCCGGCGAAGACGGGTTCTGTTCCAGCGAAAGTGAGTTCCAATCCGACCAGATTGCGTTGACATTGGTGCATCGCGACGAAACCGATGCCAATCAACATGAATGTCAGTACGAACGACAGATTGTTGTTGTAGTTCATGGAACCCAGCAACATCGCGAACGCCATTAATCCAAAGACCAGTCCCACACCGGTGGGCAGGATATAGACGCGGCCCGGACGCAAGGTTGTGGTCGAGTCATCAATACCCTGACGCTTGCGCGCCCAACGACGGACACGCAGTGTCGCATTGTTGCGAAAATAGCCGATGAATCGGCTAGGGGATTGCCACGGAATCGAGGACATGCTGGCAAAGCTCGGATGGACTGCGGAATCGGGTGCTGCCGGCCGGTTTCAATCGGTGTCCGGCAACGGAGGCGAACACCGCCTGAATATCATCCGGGTAAACACCGGCATGGTTTTCGATGAAGGATCGTGCTCTTGCTGCGGCCACTAACGCTTGCGCACCACGCGGCGACATGCCGATTTCGATATCAGCTGACTCGCGTGTGTGTCTGACCAGCGCCTGCACATAGTCGATCAATGGGTCACTCACGTGTTGCTTGCGAACAGACCTCTGTAGTTCGATTAGCGTTTCGGGACCCGCGACGGCCTCGATTTCATCCAGCATCAATCGTCTGTCTTCGCCGGCGATGATCTCTCGTTCGCTAATTTCATCCGGGTAGCCGATCGCGACTCGCATCAGGAAGCGGTCCAGTTGCGACTCGGGCAGGGGGAATGTACCGATCTGGTCGCCGGGGTTTTGAGTTGCGACCACGAAAAACGGATCCGGCAATGGACGCGTTTCTCCATCAACCGATACCTGGAATTCCTCCATGGCTTCGAGCAGTGCGCTCTGCGCTTTTGGTGTGGCACGATTGACTTCATCCGCGAGAATCAATTGCGAGAATACCGGGCCGGGCTGAAATTCAAACTCGCCGCTGTTTTGTCTAAATACAGAAACGCCGATAATATCGGCTGGCAACAGATCACTCGTAAACTGGATGCGGCGAAAGCTAAGCCCAAGCGTCCTTGCAAGCGACTGTGCGAGCATTGTCTTGCCGAGTCCTGGCAAGTCTTCGATCAGAAGATGCCCACGTGCCAGCAAGCAGGAGAGGGCGAGTGAAATTTGCTCGTCCTTGCCCAGAATGATGCGACCTAACGCCTTTTGAGCGCGCTCGACGGCACTGCGTTGGGCGTCAAGGCTGGTCGGTACGGTCTCTAATGTATTGCTGCGTTGCATTTATCGTCGTCCTCCAAGCGATATCGTTACCGATACTCTGCGACTTTGCACTGGAACGTCTGTCAGAGTGTGATGCAGTGCTCAGAATACGATCCGTATCAGACCAGCTCGTCCAGTTTCTCGAGTTGTTCGCTTAGCTGGGCAATGGTCTTTTCAAACTCGGCGATTCGCTCCCGCTCCTGTGTGACTACCTCGGGTGGGGCATTGTTCACAAATTTTTCATTGCTGAGTTTGCCACTGCTGCGCTGCAGGTCTACCCGCACCTTATCTTGCTGCTTCGAGAGACGGGCTCGTTCGGCCTCTACGTCGATCAGACCTTTCATGGGTACCAGCAGGCGCATATCGCCCAGCAGGGCTGTGGCAGCTGCAGGAGGCTCCTCAGCTTCATTAAGCATCCTGACGGACGCCACACGACCGACACGCTGCAACAGGATTGCCTCGGATTCGGCACGCCTCTGATCCTCGGCGTTTGCGCCCTGCAAAATTACCGGCAAAGGCTTGCCCGGCGATATGTCCATTTCTCCGCGTATTTGCCGAATTCCGAGTATAAACTGCTGCACCCATTCGATGTTTGCTACGGCTTCCGAATCGGTTGCAGCATCTGAAACCTCAGGGAAGGGACGCAACATGATCGTGTCGCCCGCGATGTCCGCGCGTTGTGCAACCGTTTGCCAGATTTCCTCCGTTACGAAGGGCATCATCGGGTGCAACAGGCGCAGCGTCGCTTCGAGCACTTCGATCAGCGTCTGCCGCGTACCACGCTTCTGTGCGTCGCTTGATTCGTCGGACTGCAGAACCGGTTTGGACAACTCAAGATACCAGTCGCAAAACGCATGCCAGGTAAATTCGTAGGCAGAGTGCAGCGCGAGATCGAGTCGATAGGTCGCCAGGTGCTGGTGCATATCTGCCGTCGCGCCATTGAGCTTCGAGCGGATCCATCGATCGGCGGAGCTGAATTCCACGTCACCCTCATCGAGAGTTTCCGTGTTCATCAGTACATAACGAGCGGCGTTCCAGAGCTTGTTGCAAAAATTCTTATAGCCTTCGATCCGACCCAGATCGAAACGGATGTCGCGGCCGGTTGTTGCCAGCGCGGCGAAAGTGAGACGGAGAGCATCGGTTCCAAACTGGTCGATACCGTCGGGGAAATGTTTGCGAGTGGCTTTCTCTATTTTCGGCGCGAGGTGCTCCTGCATCATTCCCTGTGTACGTTTTTCAACGAGAGCCTCGAGATCAATGCCATCGATCAGGTCGATTGGATCGAGGACATTGCCCTTGGACTTGGACATTTTTTGCCCGTCCTGATCACGAATCAGACCGTGAATATAGACTTCCTTGAACGGCACATCGCCCATGAATTTCAGGCCGAACATGATCATGCGCGCAACCCAGAAAAAGATAATGTCGAATCCGGTGACCAGAACATTCCCAGGATAGAACTCATCCAGAGCATCGGTTTTTTCCGGCCAACCCATGGTGCTAAACGGCCACAACGCAGAAGAGAACCAGGTGTCCAGAACGTCGTCGTCCTGCCGCAGAGGGATGTCACCAAGGTCGTTCTTCTTTCGTACATCGTCTTCGCTGTCCCCAACGTAGACATTGCCGCTGTCGTCATACCAGGCCGGTATGCGGTGCCCCCACCACAACTGCCGACTGATGCACCAATCCTGAATGTTGTACATCCAGTCGAAGTAGGTCTTTGACCAGTTTTCCGGTACGAACTTGATGCGGCCTGACTCAACGGCCTCAATGGCCGGTTTGGCAAGTGGCTCGATTTTCACGTACCACTGATCGGTCATATACGGCTCGACAACCGCGTTGCTGCGATCGCCGCGTGGAATCTTGACGACGTAGTCCTCGATTTTCTCAAGCAACTCGAGCTCTTCGAACTCGCTGACGATGGCCTTGCGCGCGTCGAAGCGATCCATGCCGCGGTAGCGTTCAGGTACCTCATCATTCAAGGCTGCGTCATCCGTAAGGATGTTGTATATCGGCAAAGCGTGGCGCTTGCCGATGTCGTAGTCATTGAAATCGTGTGCCGGAGTGATCTTCACGCAGCCCGTGCCGAACTCGGGATCGACATAGTCATCCGCTATTATCGGTATGCGGCGCCCGACGATTGGCAGGATGATTTCTTGTCCCACCAGATCTTTGTATCGTTCGTCATCGGGATGAACCGCAACGGCACTGTCGCCCAGCATCGTTTCCGGGCGTGTCGTCGCAACCACGAGGTAGCCATCGCCGGATGCCAGTGGATAACGAAAATTCCACAGCGAACCGTCTTCATCTGCGGACAGAACTTCAAGGTCAGACAAGGCGGTGTGCAGAACCGGATCCCAGTTGACCAGTCGTTTGCCTCGATAGATCAGGCCTTCTTCATGCAGTTGAATAAAGACTTTACGAACGGCGTCAGACAGACCCTCGTCCATTGTGAAGCGGTCGCGACTCCAGTCGACAGACGCGCCCAGGCGACGTGTCTGTCGCGCAATCTGGCCACCGGATTCTTCTTTCCACTCCCAGACACGTTCGACAAACTTCTCACGTCCGAGATCGTGTTTTGATTTTCCTTCCGTATTCAGTAGTCGCTCGACCACCATTTGCGTCGCAATGCCGGCATGATCCATACCGGGCTGCCACAAGGTGCGATCGCCTTTCATCCGGTGGTAACGAGTGAGCACATCCATGATGGTGTCCTGGAATGCATGCCCCATATGCAGCGTTCCGGTCACGTTGGGCGGGGGGATGACGATGCAATAGGGTTTGCCTTCGCCCTGAGGGGAGAAGTAACCCTGTTCTTCCCAGCGATCGTAGATGCGCTGTTCAATCTCTTGTGGTTGGTAGCTCTTATCCATCAGATTTTATGTGTGTTCATCGTGTGACCCTGGTCACGGTAGGCTGCGTATCGATGCCGACTCTTGGCGCGACAGGTTTCGTCGGACGTTACAAGCTCGGCTACCCGAGGAAAAGACTCGGCGAACGGTGGAATATCGTCACAGAGCGTGATCAGGAGGTCGCGAGATTCGACGGCGGCGGAACCGTAACCGATGGTCACAGGTGCTCCGGTATCGCCTCCCGCCATCTCGTGCGGTACAAAACTGCCGTCGCGAAATGTCCAGAGGAGTTTGTCGAGTCGCTCCGCGTCTGCGCGAGTCATTGCGTGAATGTGGATCGTATTCTCCAGGCGCCAGGCTTTCTCGGCTAACTTGCAGGCCAGCATATCCCGTGCGTGTTCGTCCACACGCTCGAGAACGTAAAAATCGACTTGGGCCACAGTAGGTGTCAGGGCAGGCTGCCGGCGCGAGATAGTACGAATTCCGACAGCAAAGAGACCGGGCGCCCGGAGGCACCTTTTTTCACGCCGGACTTCCAGGCAACGCCCGCGATATCCAGATGCGCCCAATTCATGCCGTCGGTGAACTTGCCGAGGAAGCATGCAGCTGTAACGGATCCGCCGCCAGGACCGCCAATGTTTGCCATGTCGGCGAAATTACTTTTCAGCTGAGCTTCGTACTGGTCGCCCATCGGCATTGGCCAGCCAGTGTCCTCCGAGCTTTTGCCAGCACCGAACAACTCATCCTGCAGACTGTCGTTGTTCGCATAAATTGCACAACGATGATGACCGAGAGCGACCACGCAGGCGCCCGTCAAGGTAGCAACATCAATGATGGCAGCCGGTTTGAAGCGGCGCGAGTAGGTCAGTGCATCGCAGAGAATCAGGCGGCCTTCCGCGTCCGTGTTCAGTACTTCAATAGTCTGTCCGGACATACTCGTGACGATGTCACCTGGGCGAGTCGCTGTGCCGCTCGGCATGTTTTCCACAGCGGGTACGACTACTGTCATATTGATCGGCAGCTTCATCTTGCTGACCGCCGCCATTGTGCCGAGGACGCTCGCGGCGCCGCACATGTCGAACTTCATTTCATCCATTCCAGCGCCGGGCTTCAGAGAAATGCCACCCGTATCGAAGGTCACGCCCTTGCCGACCAGAACAACCGGTTGGTCACTGCCTGCGCCTTTGTACTGCATGACTATGAGTTTTGCCGGTTCTACTGCGCCTGCTGTCACTGACAACAACGAACCCATACCGAGCTTTTTCATTTCGGATTCATTGAGAACCCGGGTCGTCAGTTTGCCATTGCCGCTGGCAAGCTTCTTCGCAACGCGAGCGAGGTACGACGGCGTACAAACGTTTGCCGGGAGATTACCGAGATCCTTCGCCAGCGACACACCGGCGGCGATGCTATCACCGTGCTCGGCGCCACGAGTCGCCTTTGCCGCGTCACCGCGTTTGCCGATGGCCAGACCGATAGTTTTCAGGGGCATGGCGGGCTTTTTGCGTCCGCTCTTCATCTGGTCAAAGCGATACAGTGCGTCGCCAATGCTCTCAACCGTGTGACGAGCCAGATAGTAAGGGTCGCAGTCGCTGACAGGCTCCAAGGTCAGGCAATTCAGAACTTGCTTCGCCTTCGTGGTTGAAATCGCTTTTGTAGCGGCACTGACGGCTTTGCGGAATGACACTGCGTTAAGATTCCCGGGTTTGCCGAGGCCCACAACAGCGACACGGTGCGCTTTTACGCCAGGCACAGCGGTCAAAACCGCAACGCGCCCTTCATCCCCGGAAATATCTCCGGATTTGATCAGGTTTTGGATGTAGCCCTTGCTCGCGCCATCGATGTCGGTGGCACCAATGCCCAATTTGCCGCGGTTGTATACGCCGACGATGACGCAATCAACGGCGCGGCGAGATGCCTTGCTCGTAGTTGTGAAATATTTCATAAATTCTCAGCTTGCCTTGCTTATTGTTGCAGTAAATGTTCCGGGGCTGTCACGGACAAAATAAAAGCGTTAGTCTAACCGTTTAAGCACCCTACAGCTACGCCATTCCCGGACTCCAATGACCCGCATCCTTGATCGTTATATTTTTCGTGAAATCGCCACGACCTGGCTCGGGGTCACAATGGTGCTTTTGCTGATTTTGATGACGAATCAGTTTGCCCGTGTTCTGGGTGATGTTGCCAAGGGCAGATTACCCAAAAATGCCGCGTTCGACGTGATTGGACTGTCGGCGGTGCAATATCTGACCATTCTTATACCCATAGGGCTGTTCCTGGCGACCATGCTGGCACTCGGCCGGCTGTACCGCGACAGTGAGTTGCCCGCAATGATGGCATGCCGGGTGGGGCCGTTCGGAATCTACCGACCACTGATCTGGCTCATGACGCCGCTGGTACTCTGCGTGGCCTGGGTTTCGATTATCGGTGGGCCGTGGGCACTGACGAGCGTTGAGCGGATAGGCGCGGAGGCGCGCCGGGAGGCGGATCTGTCCAGTATCGAACCCGGTCAGTTTACGGTTCTTGGACCAGATAGCGCGGTCGTGTACGGGCGAAGTGTGACCCCCGAGGGGTTTCTGGAGCATGTCTTCATGCAACGGCAGGTGGAAGACGGTGTCATTGAAGTCGTGATATCGGATCGCGGTGAGATGGTTGAGTCGGAGGATCCGAACGTCCGCTTGCTGGTCTTGCACGATGGCCGTCGTTATGAAGGTGAACCGGGAACGACGGAATTTCGTGTGATCGAATTCGCGGAGCATGGCGTGCCATACAGGCTACCCAGCTTGCTGACCGCTGATCCGAAACCGCGGGCAATGGCATTCGTGGATCTTGTGGGGTCGCGCGATCCGGAGCATATTGCGGAATTTCAGTGGCGCCTTGGTGTGCCATTATCGACGATTATTCTCGCCATTCTCGCTGTGCCGTTGAGTCGCAGCCAACCAAGGGCAGGGCGTTACGGTCGCCTGGCGATCGGTTTGTTGGTGTTCATTATCTACCTCAACATGATGAGCGCGGCGAAGGCCTGGGTTGAACAGTCTGCTATTTCGCCGGCTTTGGGTATTTGGTGGGTACATGCCGCGGTGTTGCTATTCGCACTGGGACTGCTGGCTGTCCAGAATGGCTATCACAGACGGATGTTCAGATGACCGGACTCCTCAGCCAATACATGATGCGGACGATTCTCACGAGTACCGCTATGGTGCTGGTTGTGCTTCTTGCGCTCGCCGGATTGTTTGAATTCATCGCCGAACTCGATGATACGACCGGCAATTACGGGACGGCACAGGCGATTTTGTACACGGCGCTGAGACTCCCCAATCTTGCATTCGAGATGCTGCCGATAGCGGCACTAATTGGTTCCTTATTGGGTCTTGGTGCACTGGCCGGTAATAGCGAGATCATCGTCATGAGGTCGGCCGGTATTTCGGTAGCCGTCATGTCCGGCATGGTGGCGCTCTCCGGTTTGGTGATGCTGATATTCACGGCACTGCTGGGGGAATTCATCGGACCACCACTCGACTACTACGCCCGCAACATGCGTGTAGAAGCCCTGTATCAGCAGGGCGATGATCGTCTCGGCAACGAGGCATGGGTAAAGGACGGGTCTGTCTACCTGCACCTTGAAAAAGTGAATCCCGAGTTTGAATTCGGCAGCCTGTATATGTACCGGTTTGAAGGCGATCGTCTGGAATCGATTGCAGTTGCAGAAAATGCGGGAATCGACCAGAACGACGACTGGATTCTGGAGAATTTGCGTGAGACGCAGTTTCAGCGTGACGGAGTACAGGTCACACAATCGTCACGGTCAATTGAGTCTTTCGAAGTGGACTCCGGGCTGTTGGGTAGTTCGCTTGCAAAACCGCTAAGTTTGTCAGCACGAGAATTGTTGAGCTACATCGACTATCTGGATCGCAACGGCCTTGACGCAACCAGGTATGAAACGGAGTTCTGGTATCGGATTTCCCGGACATTCACGGTGCTGATCATGCCGATCCTGTCGTTGGCATTCGTATTCGGTTCATTGCGCACGGGCGGTGCCGGCGGGCGATTGATGATTGGTGTTGTGATCGGTCTCGCTTATTACCTCGCCAGCGAGACGCTGGCGAACTCCGGCCAGGTGTTTAATTTGAATCCGATCATCGTGACGTGGGTTCCGTCGTTGACGCTGACCATTATCACTTTGATTGCCTTATTGAGGATCCGTTAGGTATCTTCTTTTGGGTAATACACAATGTGTGTGCGGCTAAGACGGTCGTGCCAGGTCAATCGATCCTTGTCCCACAGCGACCATAAGAACCCCAGGCCGGCGGGAAGCCATGAAACCATCGCCGCAAAAAATCGAATATTCGCGCTAGTAAAGTTTATGGCGCCGCCTGCAGTCGTTTCGAGTTGCAGGCGCCAGGACTGCATTCCCAATGTGCGGCCTGAACGCATCCAGAATCCCACAAAAAAAGCGTATATCACCAGCACCAGGACCACTTGATACAAGAGGTTCCCGTTGCCTTCCACGGGCTCACCACCGCGCAGGGCGATGAACGGTAATGTGGCGAGGAACAGCAATGCGAGAATCAGCAGGCCGTCGTATAACATCGCCGCAATGCGTCGAATCAGATGGGTATTTTGCATTTGTATACGGTCTCGATCACTCGACACCTTTCTCCTTGAGGGCAATTGCTTTGCGTTTGTACTCGCGACCCAGCCACAGTGAAATGACGCTCCAGATAACGGCAAACGGCATCATCACAAGCGATACGCCAGCGACAGTCAGACCAACAAAGGAAATTCCGCCAATCGTCAGTCCCATCATCAGTGTGACCGACCAGGTGCCGACGATATCGCCAAACCGATATACGGCCGTGTCGATAAAGTTCTTGGTCTTGTATTTTTCTTCCAGCGTAACGACCGAGTACAACATGTCCGTTGTCGGCTTGCTAAAGCTGAATCCCAGCGCTCTTCGTGCAATCGTCAGAAAGGCCACGACAGCGAGCGTCGGGTCGAACGCAAGTAGCGCAAATCCAGCGATGGAAACCAGTGGCAGCAACGCTAAAGAACGCCCGATTCCGAAGTGGACGACGACATGTCGAACAAGAAACATTTGGCCAAGCAGCGCAAACAGGTTGGTCCAGAAATTTATTTTCGAAAAGAATTCAGTTCGTGCGTTCGCGCCAGAAATAGACGTTTCCACAAGCTGCGCGGCGAACATGTAAAGGGCGGTACCGAGCAAACTGGCAATGACCGAACAGGCGATAATCGCGAGAAAGTACTTGGACCCGAAAACGTGAGTGACACCGCTAAACGGATTGCCGCCTAGCGGCTTGTCAGACTCTATCGCCCGGTCGATTTCATCTTCGTGCTCGTGAGCATCCCACTCCCTTAAGTGACGAATACAAACGACTGCCAGACACAGGAGTCCGGCAGCTATTGGAAAGAGATTCTCGAAACCAATCTGGACCACATAAGTGCTGGTCACCGCACCACCAATCAGGGCACCGATACTTCCACCGGCTGTTATGAAGCCGAAAAGCCGTCGGCCCTGATCGCGTGTGTAAATGTCGGCCATGAAGCTCCAGAACACCGATACAACAAACAGGTTGAATACGCTCAGCCAGACGAAGAAGGCACGTCCAAGCCAGACATGATCAGTGCCGTCATTAATGAACTGTGAAAAGACAAACCAGAAGACCAGGATGTTCGAGATGAAAAACAGGTAGACCCAGGGCAAGAATGTGCGCCTCGGGTACCGAGAGGTCACCCACCCAAAAATTGGCGTGGCAAGCAGCATCGCTGTGAACGTACCGAGAAACAGGTACGGAATGGTATCCGCGCCGCTGCCAACAGCCATTGCCTCGCGTACCGGCCTGAGAATGTAATAAGACGACAAAACGCAGAAAAAATAGGCAAAGGACCAGGCCACGGCCACGTATTCATGACGCTCAATGCCGAGTGTTCTGTTGAGCAGAAAAGCCTGCAGTTTTGCGGTAGGGTTGTTGGCCATCGTGAGAGCGATATTAAACAGAAAACAACGAAAGGGTGGAAAAATCATGGAAGCAGTTGTAATCGTTACAGTCCTGGCTTTGCTGCAGTACCTGTATTTCGGCGTTCAAGTCGGCAGTACCAGGCAGAAAAGCGGGGTCAGTGCACCGGCAATGGGCGGCGATCCAGAGTTCGAACGTGTCAATCGGGTACACCAGAATACGCTGGAACAGCTCGTCCTGCTGCTACCCGCGCTGTGGCTGTACGCGCAGTACGTCAATCCTCTCTGGGGCGCCGGACTGGGCGTTGTATACCTCATCGGTCGCTTTCTCTATAGCGCGGCGTACAAGAAGGACCCGGCGACCCGTACCCTTGGCTTTATGCTGACCTTTCTGCCGGGCGCGGTAATGCTGGCTTGGGTGCTGGTTGTTGCGGTCATGTCCTACCTGTAACAGATCATCGATAAATTGACGAGATTTGGCCCTCGCCAAATCTCGTCTTTCGTTCGATCCTCTTGTTTCACACGCATGAAGGGGAAGAACGATGGCGAAAAGGACATTTGCCACACGGGCCGTTTTGCTGCTGGCTACTCTGCCTGCGGGGCAGGTAAACGCACAGGTGATACCTGTTGCAGTCGACGGATGTGCGCAGCTGGCGCGTATTGTCTACTCAGAGGTATCCTCGGCTGCCGTTTATGGCCCCGGGAGATCCGGTCCATGGCTTATTGAGCAGTTACCGGGTGATATTTCCATCTGCAAGCACGCGGCAAAAACGGTTTCGCAAGCCTTTACGTCAGCGATGATGACCACCGGACTTGATGTGAACTGGCGTCGCGGCCGTGATGATGGTGTTTCTGAACCGGGTGATTATTGCTTGAGCGGATTCTTGTCACAGTGTTATCCCGAGCGAGAGCCGTTATCGAGTATCGCTGCGGGCACCGATGCGACCCTGATTCACAAAAGGTGGGCAGTTGTAGCCCAAACTGTGATGCGGGAGATGTACAACCCGATAAGCAGTGATGAAGTCCGGTTTAGCGAAAGCGATCTGCGATTAAGGCTCGGACTGTCTTTGAGATCTATGGATGTGCGCTACGGTAATTAACGAGTGACGTTAGTAACCTGATCGTAAGACAGTGTCAGATGTTTGTCGCAGAGATGCTGCTGGTACGCCAATGGATTCGACTGTGGGTCGTGGAGACGGCGCCGACTATCCGTAGGCAATGCCGGACCAAGAACTCCACCGGTGAGAAGCGGGTCTAATCGCCTGCAGATTCCCAGTCGGCGATTACCGTACGAGCTTCAGCTTCATCGTTTGGATGAACAACGACACGGACGTTTCCGGCAACTGGTAACTGGCCGATTCCGCCCTGCAAAAATTCGCCCTCAATTCGTGCGTCTATTCCAGCCTGTTGCAGTTGATGCATGGCCAGGTGGGCTTCGATGTTGTTGGATGCGTCAAATACGGTTTTCATAGAGTTATTTTGCACTGCAGCTGCTGTATTAGCTATAGCCAATAAGCGTTAGCTGTCGGGCAGGACAGGGCGCAGATCACAGTGAAAACCACGACTGGTTAACATTTTCAATGAAAACCTTTGTAATTGCTGGCCAAAGGCGTTCTCGAGTGCCAAAAAAGACTTTCTTATTGGGAGAGCTGTCATGGCCTCGAACGCGAAAGATAATGTTGACTACCGCTTGCTGAATCGCCTGAGCGATCTTGTGATCTGCAGCAGCTGCCTTCGTAACGGCAAGGTCACACCGGTGCCGCAGGTGATTTCAGGCAGGCACTTGCTGGCGAATGAGTGCACCGACTGCCGCCGGGAAAGTGCTGGCCGAGCAGGCTATCGCGGAACCCTTGGGAAGCTCCTGACACTCGGCCGGTAGCAACTCACTTTCAGTGGTGCATCGCGGTGAAAGCGATGCCACAATACGCTGATGGCCAAACTCTATTTCTACTATTCTTCGATGAACGCCGGTAAATCCACCGCGTTATTGCAATCCAGCTACAACTACAAAGAGCGCGGGATGAATACGCTCGTAATGGCTCCCAAGCTCGATGATCGCTACGGTGCCGGGAAGGTGACCTCGCGCATTGGCATTGAGACGGACGCAATCGTGTTCGTAAGAGAAGACGACTTATTCGCGGTGGTGGATGAGCACTGTCGCAAAGAACCGCTGCACTGCGTCCTGATCGACGAGGCGCAGTTTCTAACGCGTGACCAGGTGTTTCAGTTAAGTGATGTAACGGACAAATTGAATATTCCAGTGCTGGCTTACGGGTTGCGCACAGATTTTCAGGGCGAACCCTTTGAAGGCAGCAAGTACCTCCTGGCCTGGTCGGATAACCTGAAGGAACTCAAAGCAATTTGTCATTGCGGGAGTAAGGCGACAATGGTGTTGAGGCTGGATGGTGACGGCAACGCTGTGACGGTGGGTTCGCAGGTCGAAATCGGTGGCAACGACCGCTACATTTCGATGTGTCGCAAGCACTTCAAAGATCAGTTCTTCGACAGGTAGCCTCGGCCATCAGGTTCAAATGGTCGGCAGGTTTTCGCTAGCCGTTGGCAACAGTTCTGCATTTTCCCGCGCGAGCAAGTTACGCATATCTTCCAGGGTCTTCATGATTGCCGTGTCGGCGAAGTCCTCGCCATCAGGCTGGATATGCGCTGTAGCGCAGGGATCATAGAACTTAATTCGATGATCACCCAGCGTTATGACGTCATCATGAATCAGGACATGATTGGACACTCTATTTGAGTTCACGAACGTTCCGTTGGTGCTGTTGAGATCCATTAGCAGCGTCGAGGTGCCATCCCGAACCAGCAATACATGATGGCGGCTAACAAAACGATTGGGGATAGAGATGTCATTGTGTACTGATCGTCCGATCAGCGCCTGGGTCTTTTCCATTGTCAGGTCGCTTATGACGCTGCCGCTGTTGGATAAGACCAGTCGTGGTGGAGCTGGCGGGACAATGTTCTCCGGCTTGATTTCAGAATCGCTACAGTCTGCCCAGGTTCCAGCCGGTAATGCAGGGTGCTCAATGTTGGTGACCGCAACGGGCAGGGCGTTCGTCTGGGCCAGCGCCAGCAAGGCGACTCTGTCAGCGATGCCCGGCCAACCCCCCGATGCTCGCCAGATTTCTTGACATACTTCTTGCGGGAAGATCAACTCCGGGTCGTCGCTGCCCGCGGCCTGCAGTTTGCTGTAGAGGTAGTGACGCGTTTCTTCCGCGTTCATCGGACGCAGATGTAAGTCGTGGATAATTCGTTTCGCGATGGGCGTCATCGCCTTGGTTGCGATGATCGACTGCAACGAGCGGTCACTGACCAGGACCAATTTCATGGCGCTAGAGGTGTGGCGAACCTTCAATTCCGCCAGCTCACACAGTGCACGTAAGGCGCTCGGGTTGAGCTCATGCGTATTTTCTATGATAAGCATTGGTGCTGCGTTAGACGTTGCCTGCTGCAGCACGAACATTCGCACAAGGCCCAATAGTTCGTTGGCCGAGCTCTGCCCGATGTCGTAACCGAATTGTCGGAGCACCGAAGCCAGCAGGTTGGTTGTATTCAGGCCCTTACCGTCAATCACAGCGACCGCAAAATCCTCAGGTAGCGCTTCTACAAAAGAACGGATTAGCGTCGACTTGCCCGATAAAGACGGGCCTTGCAGCAGTGCTGCGCCGTTTAGGTGGGTTTTGACATTATTTAGCGATTCTATTGCTGCTATTTTGGACGCGTACGCTATAATCGCCGGCGGCTTCCCGTGTGTAGGGAAGGGCTGTTCTGAAAGGCCGACTGCACCTAGTTCCATACGTAGTAACCCGCAGACAGTTGGTTTGCGTTAAAATGTTATTGTCCGGTCTCGGTGATTTCTTTTGTGAAATATTGACCCGGTCAACCAGTCTACGAGTCCGCTTTGGCTGTTGTAAACTGCAAATCTGTAAATCCTTATTTGTCAAAAGCACACAACATATTACTAGAATTAACATCGCATTAGATACATAACCATCTGATTAATAGGGATAAATCCTCATGATTTTTCAACCGTCTGCTAACCGCGACAGGGTGTAAGGTATTGACTGCAAAGCTATCAGCCAACAACCTCACTTTGATTCGCGGTGAGAGCTGTCTATTTCAAGGCCTGGAGTTCGCGCTAAATCCTGGCGAGTTGCTGTTGCTCGAAGGGCAAAACGGCAGTGGCAAGACCAGCCTGATGCGGGCGATCGCAGGCATGTTGAGCCTTGAGTCGGGCGAGATATTCTGGAACGACATGCCGGTCAGCGGTCAGCGGCAGGAGTTTCATGGTGCGCTGGTCTGGCTTGCGCATCGAACCGGCCTCAAGGGCGATTTGACGCTTGTCGAAAATCTGCGTTTCGAGGGCTCGCTGCGTCGCCAGGCGAAAACTGATCCGGAAGTTATTTACGAGCGGCTCGGCATTACCCGATTGAAGCGATTGGCTTTGCGCTCTCTATCGGCCGGGCAGCAGCGGCGGGTGGCTCTGGCCAGGATGCTAATGGCCGCCGTTCCTTTGTGGCTGATGGATGAGCCGTTTACGAATCTGGACCGCGAAGGGCGGCAGTTGGTTATGGATTTGACCCAGGAGCATCTCGAACGCGGCGGAATGTGTGTCATGGCTGCCCATCAGGACATCAAAATAGCATCGCCGATTGTAAGGGTGCGCCTGTAATGGACTCTTCAAACTTGCAACAACCGGGTATTTTCGCCGGATTGCTGGCGATTATCCGCCGCGACCTGCTGCTCGCGTGGAAAAGGCCAGGCGACGTGCTCAATCCCTTGTTCTTTTTCGCGATGGTCTGCACGCTATTTCCGCTGGCCGTCGGCCCCAGCGCAGAGCAGTTGACCTTCAGCGGGCCTGGCGTGCTGTGGGTCGCGGCTCTGCTATCTACATTGTTGTCGCTTAACTCACTGTTTATGTCGGACTACGAGGACGGCAGTCTTGATCAAATGCTGGTCAGTCCGCAGCCATTGCCCGTGCTGGCCCTGGGCAAGACGATCGCTCACTGGTTGATCAGTGGATTCCCTCTGGTGCTGATTTCACCGCTACTGGCGATGACCTACAGAATGCCGTCAGCGGTGATGGGTATCCTGATGCTGACATTGTTGCTGGGTACAATCTCCTTGAGTTTGCTCGGTTCCATCGGCGCGGCGCTTACCGTGGGCTTGCACCGCGGCACCGCTTTACTTAGCCTCCTGATCTTGCCGCTCGCGATGCCGATACTGCTGCTGGGCGCGAACACCGTTTCACTTGCTGCGGCCAATGATGTTTATGGCACCGGTATTTGGGCGCTGGGCGCCTATGCAATAGCATCCATTTCACTGGCGCCGTATGCAACGGCTGCCGCCCTACGAATTAGTAACGAGTAGAATTACCTTATGTGGAAATTTTTTCATCAGATGGCATCTCCGCCATATTTTTACCGCCTTGCCGCGACGCTTATTCCCTGGTTCGCTATTCCTGGCCTAATACTCATCGCTTACGGCGCCTATGCCGGGTTGTTTCTCGTATCGATGGATTACCAGCAGGGTGACGCCTTCAGAATCATTTACGTGCATGTACCATCGGCCTATTTGTCGATGATGGCCTATATGATGATGGCCGTCGGTGGCGGCATTGGCCTCATCTGGCGTTTGAAGCTGGCGCATGCGGTGGGCGCTGCTGCCGCGCCGCTCGGTGCAGCCTTTACATTTCTTGCCCTCGTCACCGGATCCATTTGGGGGCGCCCGATGTGGGGCACGTGGTGGGAGTGGGGTGACCCGCGTCTGACGTCCGAACTCATTTTGCTGTTTCTGTATTTCGGCTATATGGCGCTACGTTCTTCTATTGATGACACCGCAAAAGCGGACAAGGCGAGTGCGGTTCTGGCGCTGGTTGGCGTTGTCAATGTGGTTATCGTCCACTTCTCAGTCGAGTGGTGGAGTTCGTTGCATCAGGGTCAGACGGTCTTCAAGAAAGGCACGATGGATGCGGATATGAGAATTCCGCTGTTTGCAATGCTCATAGGATTCAGCTTCGTTTTTGGTGCGATGTTGTTAAGACGCCTCAGAACCGAGGTGCTGTTTCGCGAAAGACGCACCCGTTGGGTTCGTGAGTTAGTACTTTCCCCAGAAGGAGGCAAGTAATGGAGGCATTAGCGATGGGCGGCTACGGCGCTTACGTATGGAGTTGCTTCGGCCTCGCATTTATCGTCACCGTGGTGATTGAATGGCGGGGAAGGGTTCGCCACAATGAAATTTACCGTGATATTGAAGTACGCATTAAAGCACTAGAGGAACGTGAATGAAGCCAAGACAACAACGCATGCTCGCCGTGGGACTGGCCGTGGTCGGCGTAGCCGTCGCAGCAGGCCTGACGCTACGGGCGTTCGAGGAAAACATGATGTTTTTCGTAGAAATTTCCGATGTCATCGCCGGTGAATACCCGAGTGAAAGGAACTTCCGAATCGGTGGTCTGGTCGTTGCTGACAGTATCCAACGCGAGGAAGGCTCTCTGGATTTGCGTTTCAGTGTGACGGACACACGCTGTGAACTTGACGTCAGCTATACCGGTGTATTACCCGATTTGTTCCGGGAAGGACAGGGTGTCGTGGCGCACGGACGCATGGCTGATAACGACCTTTTCATCGCCGACAAGATTCTCGCGAAACATGACGAAAATTACATGGCGCCCGAAGTCGCAGAATCCTTGGGTAAGCATGTCCAGGACCAGACTGCTTCTTTAGGCGGTCGCTCATCGGAGTGTGAAACAGGATGATTCCAGAGATTGGCCACTTCGCGTTGATTCTCGCGCTGGCGCTGGCCGCATGCCAGGCTGTATTGCCGCTGCTGGGGGCGCATCGAGACGATGCGGCCCTCATGTCGGTCGCTCGCTATGCGACGTTTGGGCACTTCCTGTTCGTCGCAATATCCTTTGTGTGTCTGACGATCGCATTTTTAAGCGATGATTTCTCAGTCTTGTACGTTGCTAATCATTCGCAGCTGGCCTTGCCAACACAGTATAAAATATCCGCCGTCTGGAGTGCCCACGAAGGGTCATTGCTGATGTGGATATTGCTGCTGGCCGGCTGGACAGCCGCCGTCGCCCAGTTCAGATCAGATATGCCGGATAAACTGGTTGCGCGCGTGATAGGCGTACTCGGACTTCTTTCGATTGGCTTCCTGCTGTTCGCCCTGCTGACATCGAATCCATTCGACCGCCTGATACCGGCAGCAATGGATGGTGGTGACCTGAATCCCTTGCTGCAAGATCCGGGACTCGCCATTCACCCGCCGTTACTTTACGTCGGCTACGTGGGTTTCTCGGTCGCCTTTGCGTTCGCGATTGCCGCAATGCTCAGTGGCGACCTCGACGAGAACTGGGCCAGGTGGACTCGGCCCTGGACCGTTGTCGCGTGGTTGTTTCTCACGATGGGTATTGCACTCGGTAGCTGGTGGGCTTACTACGAATTGGGTTGGGGTGGCTGGTGGTTCTGGGATCCGGTTGAGAACGCCTCGTTCATGCCATGGTTAATGGGCACCGCCTTGATTCACTCTTTGGCGGTGACAGAACGCAGGGGCTTATTTAAGAGTTGGACTTTGCTTCTCGCGATTTCGACGTTTTCCTTAAGTCTTCTTGGCACGTTCCTGGTGCGGTCCGGCATCATCGTTTCGGTGCATGCATTTGCTACTGATCCGACCCGCGGATTTTTCATACTGGCGTTTCTGGCCGTTGTGGTGATCGGTGCATTGGCACTGTACGCCTGGCGAGCACCCGCACTCGATTCGACAGCCGGATTCAATGCGGCATCGAGAGAAACGTTCCTGCTTCTGAATAATGTACTGCTCGTGGTTGCGACGACCCTGGTCTTGCTGGGCACACTCGCACCGTTGATCGTTGAAATGCTCAACGGCGGAAAGATTTCAATCGGCCCGCCATGGTTCGAAGTGGCATTTCTCATCCCGATGATTCCTTTGGTGTTCTTGATGGGCTTTGGCATGCACACTGCCTGGCGAAAACAAAACGAAGGGGTCTGGTTTAAAGTACTGAAGATTCCCGCTATAGCAGCGATTGTCATCGGCGTCGTATTGCCGTTGCTTTTTTACGGCCGCGTCAGTTTGATGTTGGTTGTCGGATGTACTGCTGCTGTCTGGGTCGTCGCTACTGCATTGGTACAGCCATACAGGTCTTGGCGCCGCAAGGACGGCGCGGCGGGAATCACCCGTTCGGCACTTGGTATGTCGATCGCTCACCTTGGTATGGGCCTGTTTGTTCTCGGCGCAACCATTGTATCGGCATTTGGTATCGAGTCGGACCGGGCGATGAGGATCGGCGAGACGCTGGAGGTTGCAGATCTGCAATTTCAGCTGCGCGAATTGCGAGAGGTCCAAGGCCCCAATTACACAGCAATAGAAGCAGTGGTTGAGGTTCGTGATGGTGCGGAATTTATCGCCACTGTGCGGCCACAGAAACGCCAATACCTCGTGCAGAAAAACTGGATGACTGAAGCTGGCATTCACCCCACCTGGAATAAGGACCTATTCATCGCACTCGGTGATCAACTGGGTGACGGCTCATGGAGTGTGCGTATTCAATACAAGCCGATGATTCGATTTCTCTGGATTGGCGCGTTTGTTATGGCACTGGGTGGCATGGTTTCAGTCTCGGACCGTCGTTACAGGAAATCTAAAAAATGAACAGGTTCTTACTACCGCTGGTGGCAGTGGTCATTATGATCCCTATTATGATTTTGGGTTTGCAAAGTGATCCATCGAAATTGCCATCCCAATACATCGGTAAGCCCGCTCCCGAATTCAGTTTGCCGACGCTAATGGATCCATCGAAAACATTCAGCACAGCTGATTTGAAGGGCCAGATTTCGCTCGTCAATATTTGGGCAACCTGGTGCGGTGGGTGTCGCACAGAGCATGGCTTCCTGATGGAGTTGGCCCGCACCAATACCATCCCGATCTACGCGATAGATTGGCGCGACAAACGTCCGGAGGCGCTTAACTTTATGAACCAGTTAGGCAATCCCTACGTTGCGTCAGGTTTCGATGAGGACGGGCGGGTCGGAATCGACTGGGGTGCATACGGAGCGCCGGAAACCTTTCTGATCGATGCTGACGGCATTGTTGTCTATCGTTTTACAGGCCCTCTGAATCGTGCTCTGTGGGAGCAGGAGTTTGTGCCGCGTATAGCGGAGCTGCAAGAATGATGAAACGAATCGCAGTTGTTCTTTCTTTTTGCCTGTTGACGATGTCCGCTTTCGCAATCGACTCTGAAAAGGCCTTCGACGACCCGGCGCTGCAGGCGCGCTATGACAAGCTGGTCGCAGAGGTTCGTTGTGTCACGTGTCAGAACCAGAACATAAAAGACTCAAATGCCTTCATCGCCTCAGATCTGCGTCGGGAGATTCGACGCATGATTGGCGAGGGAAAAAGTAATGAAGAAATTAAGGATTTTTTGGTGACGCGTTACGGTGACTTTGTACTCTATCGACCGCGTTTTGAGGGAAAAACACTGGTGTTATGGATCGCTCCATTCCTGCTGGTTTTGTTTGGCGGAATCGCGATGGTAAGAGTGGTGCGTCATCGCATGACAATGCCGTTGGATGGTGAATCGAACGGTAATGGAGGCGCTCAATGACGCTGTGGATCATATTTGTACTTCTGTGCCTTCTGGCTTTGGCATTTGTCGTTTGGCCCTTATACCGAAGTTCAGCTCGGCTAACGCCACTGTTAGCCACAGTGATCGTGCTGGTCGTCGGGTCTTCGACTCTCCTGTATAACAAAATTGGGTCGCCGAACGTGCCCTCTGGTGCAGGTTCCTCGCCAGAATTTAACGAGATTATCTCATCGCTGGCAAAACGCCTCGAAGCTAATCCCGATGACGTGAATGGCTGGCTCATGTTGGGCCGCTCGTATCGCTCAATGGGACAGTTTGGCGATGCAATCGCTGCGTTCGAAAAAGCGCTGCAGCTTGAGCAGGGCCAGAACGCGCAGACAATGGTCGTCCTCGGCGTCACTCTGATGGAGAATCAGGGTGGGCAAATGTCTGATCGCAGTTCGAGTCTTTTTGAGAACGCGTTGGCGCTGGAGCCCAATAATCAGAATGCACTATTTTACGCAGGAAGCGCGGCCGAACGGCGAGGCGACCTGATTCTGGCGGCTGATCGCTGGGAAACTCTCCTTGGATTGAACCCGCCACCCGATATTCAGGAAATGTTGACGCGCAAAATATCAGAGTGGCGCGGTCATCCGCCGATTCCATCGGGTATGGCAGAGGCACCGGCAGCTCAGCCGGCGCCAGCGGGTATGGGGCAGGCACAAGTAGCTCAGCCGACGCAAGCGGGTGGTGATGCGATTGTCACACTGAGCGTGTCGCTTTCAGAGGATGCTAAGGCCGCATTGCCAGCGGACGCAACGGTTTATGTGATAGCACGTGACCAGGCAATGCCTTCGCCGCCAATCGCTGTCGCGCCGAGACGATTGAGCCAATTGCCCACTATTGTTGAGCTCAGCGACGTGAATGCGATGGTTGCGGGACGACCATTATCCTTGTTCTCCGAATTCGAGGTCGTCGTGCGTGTTTCGCTGTCGGGTTCTCCTGCCGCACAGCCGGGTGACTGGTTCGGGTCATTGATAGCCACCGCCAATAGCGGGCAGATTATCGATCTTGTAATAGACCAAAAAGTACCCTGACAACGGAGCTCAATATGTCGGAGCCTGTAGAGTTGGCGAACATGTGTTTCGCCTGCGGAAAAGAGAATCCGATTGGCCTCAAAATTGACTTCACAGTTGACGGTGACACCTGCACGGGTGAGTTCACCGGCAACGAAAATCACGTCGGTTGGGACAAAACCGTTCATGGCGGAATCATCTATTCGGCTTTGGATGATGTGACAGCCAATGTTCTTTATTGGCAGGGTCGAAAAGCGCACACAGCAAAATGCGAAATACGCTACCGGAAGCCTCTTTTCATCGGTGAGACGGTCGCATTGAAAGGCTGGATCGTGAAGGAGAAAGGCCGACTTATCGTACTGAAGGGCGAAGCACGCCGTGTGTCCGATGACGTGGTCGTGGCGGATTGTGAAGCCAGCTTTATGGATTCCAGATAGGAACATCGATGGCACTGCCTAAAGCCCTTGAGGGCAAACTTAGAATTCCGCTAATCGGCGCACCTATGTTCATTGTGTCCGGCCCGGAGCTTGTAATCGCTCAATGTCAGGCGGGTATCGTCGGCTCATTTCCGGCACTGAACGCAAGACCTCAGTCAATGCTCTCGGAGTGGCTCAAGCGGATCAAGGATGAACTGGGACAGTACGCGGAGGAGCATCCTGGCGAGCCGGTTGCGCCGTTTGCCGTCAATCAGATCGTGCATGCCAGCAACACCCGACTGTACGAGGACATGGAAACCTGTGTTGAACACCAGGTACCCATCATTATCACCAGCTTGCGCCCACCCGAGGATGTCGTTAGTGCCGTGCATTCCTACGGAGGCCTCGTGTTTCACGACGTCATCAGCTTGCGGCATGCGCAGAAAGCAGCATCCCAGGGCGTCGATGGGATCATCGCGGTGTGTGCTGGCGCGGGTGGTCATGCAGGGCCGCTCAGTCCGTTCGCCCTGGTTAAAGAGATTCGTAAAGAATTTGATGGCGCGATCATTTTGTCCGGCTGCATTACGAACGGCGATGATGTTCTCGCGGCAAGGGCGATGGGCGCTGATCTCGCCTACAGCGGCACGCGCTTTATCGCGACCGCAGAAGCGAATGCAGTACCTGAGTACAAAGAGATGATTGTGGACAGCGGTTCGACGGATATTGTCTATTCATCGCTGTTCACCGGAATCCATGGCAGTTATCTCAAAGGCAGTATCGCAAACGCCGGAATGGATCCGGACGATCTTCCAGATGGATCCAAGACGGATATGGATTTCGCCAAGGCCAGCAAGTCTGATGCCAAAGCCTGGAAGGATATCTGGGGTGCAGGACAGGGCGTTGGAAATATCAACGACATACTTCCTGCACGTGAAGTTGTGTTGAGAATGGAGCGAGAATACAACGACGCATTGGCCAAACTGGTAGCGTCTTAGTGCGGGTAGTTCTTTATTCGTATTTGTTCGTTGCTGTCGGTGGGGCCCTCGGCGCAATGGCCCGATTCGGTCTCAATGTATTCCTGCAGCGCGACGTTGAATTTCCCTGGGGAACATTGTCAGCCAATCTGCTTGGTTGTCTGGTGATGGGCGTTATCGCTCAGCTAATTTCAGGGTCCGCCTGGTTTAATGATGCCGGTTTTTTACCTGACCAGTATCGACTGCTCTTCGCTGTGGGCTTTTGCGGCAGTTTTACAACGCTCTCGTCAATGGTGCTCGAGCTGAATACCATGCTGCAGAAGAATGAGATCTTCTATTCGTTTTCGTACCTGGTTGGGACACTGATTGGCGGTTTTGCCTGTTTTTATATCGGTGTCATTTGCGTTCGGATGCTGATGCAAATGCAGAGCAGCTGATCACGCAACACAATCCTCAAGCAATTCAATAATCCTGTCCGTCCATTGCTCGTGCTCCGGTTTCATCAGAACCGATCGCAGGCACGTAATTGTTTCCGCATCCCTGTCTATGTCCGGCAGCCAATGTCCGGCCAATGACATGGGTAATTCCATCAGTGCCAGATGCAGTCCGTGCTTGAAGGCGTTCTCGAAGAGCTTGCTCGCGCGTTCGCTGGATTGAGTTGTGGTCGGTGCTTTCACCGCATAAACGACGATATCAAGTTGCGGCGCCATTAACGGGACAAAGTGATCGCTGGCGACAAGCTTTGCGTGCAAGTCCCGGGCGGCGGATAGAGAGCTGTCGAGATTGGCTGCAAATTCGCCGCCCTCATGCAGTGGCAGCAAGCGCTGCGTTGCCCAAAGCGCAACCGCTGATGCGCCCGGTCGTGAGCACTCCAGAGTGATCTCACCGAGATGCAGATCGCCGGAACTGAAGTAAGTGTATGGCGAGTCGTGTTTATAGAATTTGCCGACTGCGGCGTCTTTGAACATTACGCAGCCACAGCCGTAAGGCTGCAAGCCGTGTTTATGCGGGTCGATGACGATCGAGTCGACAGCGTTCATATCGACGAAAGCCTGGCGCGTTTCGTTGCTTAATTTTCCGGCTAATCGGAAATAACCACCGTAGGCGGCGTCGGCATGAATTCGAAAATCGTACTTGCTGCGAAGCGCCAATATCTCCGCTAACGGATCGACGGCGCCAAGGCCGGTACTGCCCATCGTTACCACGACGGTGCCCACATCGCCCTGTTGTAATTGTCGCTCTACGGCGTCGACATCCATACGCCCGTCAACCCTGACGGGAACCGCAGAATACGGGATGCGGAGGACTTCACTGATACGACTGTGTGTGTAATGGGCCTGTTCCGATCCGATAATGCGCTTGTCAGGATGCAGTCGGCCGGCAACCCACAAGGCCTCAAGATTTGCCATCGTCCCGCCGCCGGTCAGGTGACCAAGCGGGTCCTGCCAGTCGAACATGGCGCCCAATTCGACGATGCACTCCTTTTCCATCGCCGAACTGGCGCGACCGCCGTCCAGTGCGTGGTTATTGGGGTTCACCCAAAGTGACATCGCGTAAGCAATTCGTGCCACGGGATGCGGTGGTTTTAGCATTTGCCCGGCGTATTGCGGATGAAAGTACGGGTAATTGTTCTGCATACGCTCGGCGACTTCGGTGATGACCGCCGCGATGGCATTCGTATCAAAGCCCGGCGTGAATTCCGGCAGATCAGCGAATCCGGTTGCCAGCGTATCGAGCCCGTCTTCGAGCAGCTTTAACTCATTCTTATTGATCATCACCGGTCCAGGTTCAGGTTAAACTACGTGCATGACTTTGATCGCCTTGGCCGTCCCGTTTTTCTTGCTAGCGCTTATAGCAGAGCTCGCAATCGATCGCTTTCGGCGGACTGGATACTACCGTAGCAATGATGCGATCAACAGTCTCAGTGCCGGCATACTCAGTGAAAGTACAGGGTATTTCACGAAAGTCGTGCAATACACGATCTGGGGCCTGGTACTGAGCAACTTTGCTTTGTTCGATATACAGCGCAGCTGGTTTGACGCATCGGTCAGCGGCATTGCTCTTTGGGTACTGGCGGCTGTGCTCTGGGATTTCTGCTACTACTGGAGTCATCGCCTGGGTCACGAGGTATCGATTCTCTGGGCAGCTCACGCCGTTCATCACCAGAGCGAGGAATACAATCTGTCGACCGCGTTGCGGCAAACGAGCAGCAGCTTCATTTTTAGCTGGATATTCTATGTGCCGTTGTTTTTAATCGGTTTTCCAACCGATGTGCTGATTACTGTTGGGGCTTTGAACCTGATTTATCAGTTTTGGGTTCACACGCAGCATATTCGCCGTTTAGGAGTCCTTGACCGAATTTTGGTTACACCCTCAAACCACCGTGTCCATCACGCTCAGAACCAAGCCTATATCGACAAGAACTATGGCGGGATATTTATACTGTGGGATCGCCTGTTCGGTACGTTTGCCGAGGAAGCGGATGATGAACCCGTAATTTTCGGTGTTCGCAAACCGCTGGCGAACTGGAATCCGATCTGGGCGAACTTTCAAGTTTACGATTATCTTCTATTTGACGCGCAGCATACGCGGCGATGGCAGGACAAAATCGGAGTCTGGTTTCGCCGCACCGGGTGGCGGCCGGCAGATGTGGCCGAGGCCTATCCAAAGAGCCCAGTGGATCTCGATACTTTCCAGAAATTCGATCCACAAATATCGAGTACCAGACGCGCGTACGTGATGATGCAGTTTGCTGTGGTCATAATCAGTGCGCTGCTGATTTCGGCGAGCTTCGCCACGCAGGGTGCAGCGGCCATCTTCGTTCCCTGCCTGCTGTTGTGGACGCAGTTATACACGCTGGGATTATTGAATGAAGATCGTTTATACGCAGCGCGTTTCGAGTTGGTCAGACTGGCGATAATCGTTCCCATTGGCCTGTTTGCAATGGATGAATCGTTTCTGACGATGACGCCGTTGTTATGGGTATTCGTTGCCTTCTATGTTTTGGGGTCTGCGCTATGGCTGAGAAAAAACTAGTCTATCCCGGAGCACGAGCTACGGTGTCGGCTGACGTTTGCATCGAATGACCCGACGGATGCGTGTCACTCAAGCAGAAGCGCGCAGGATTGCGCTGGCGGCTCAAGGGTTCGACCGCGCGAGACCCGGGAACCCGTCCGACATCAGACATTTTCGTCGAACGATGTCGTCGATCGCCGTTCTGCAACTCGACTATGTCAATGTTCTTATTCCAGCCCACTTTCTTATGATCTGGTCGCGTCTCGGACCCTATGATCGTGATCGATTCGAACGCTATCTGTACGACTCTGGTGAGTACATTGAGCAATGGGCTCACGAGGCATCTATCGTCGCCAGCAGTGACTGGCCGTTACTGGCGCATCGGCGGCGTGACCATGAACAATGGAAGAACAGTCCAATCAAGCGCATGCCGAATCGCCGAACCTACCTGGACGGAGTCCTTGAAAAGGTAAGAGCAAGCGGGGAGATCTCATCCCAGGATTTGCCTCCAGTTGCAGGCCCGAAACGTCAACCGGGCGATTGGCATCGGTCCGTTCCGCGTTGGGCACTCGAACATCATTTCGGGAGGGGTAATCTCGCCGTTCGACGGCGATTAAAGAACTTTCAGCGTGTGTACGATCTTCCGGAGAGGGTTATCGGCGAGCAGTACCGATGTGACTCGATTCATCAGGTTGATGCGGAGCGCGAGCTATTGCGAAAAGCATCTGACGCCCTGGGGATAGCGACCGCACGGGACCTGGCAGATTACTACCGGATGAAACTTCGAGATGCGACACCCAGACTGCATGAATTGGTCGAGGAGGGCGTGCTCGCGGAGGTTGCCGTTGAGCACTGGTCAGAACCCGCGTTTCTCGCGTCCAGCGCCAGATCGCCGCGCAGTATTCCGGGGGTGTCGCTATTGTCGCCGTTTGATCCGGTTGTCTGGTATCGGCCAAGAGCGGAGCGTTTATACGGGTTCGAATATCGAATAGAGATCTATGTCCCCGCCGAAAAACGCCGCTGGGGTTACTACGTCCTTCCATTTCGTCAGGGCGATCGAATCACCGCGCGGGTAGATCTCAAAGCCGACCGTACGGCATCCGTATTGCGGGTCCAGAATGCACATATTGAAGCCGGCAGAGACCCGCGAAGCACAGCAACGGCTCTCGCAGACGAGTTGCGGTCACTCGCCGACTGGCTGAATCTTGATTGCGTCAGCATAGAAAAAGCCAGCGCCTTTGAGCGGACGCTGGCTAAATTCTGCGGCTAGTTGCCTTAGCTTTCCGGGCTCTCGCTCGGTTTGGCTTTTCCCTTTTTGCCCTTGTCCTTGTGATGAGGCTTTTGTCCTTTTCTTTCACCACGGCTTGCACGTGCAGCAGCACGTTCTTCATCGCTCATGGACTCCCACTGCTCACGACGCCTTTCCTTCTGTTCCTGATAGCGGTCTTTGGTCGCAGCGCGCTCTTCTTCCGACATGGAGTCCCAGCGTTGCCGCATGGCCTCACGATCTCGGCCCCTACCGTCCTGACTGGCTGCGCGTTGTTCCCGAATCGCCCTTTTTTCTTCTTCCGGCAGATTTTCGTACTCTTCGCGCCACTTCTCACGCATTGCTGTTCGTTCGTCGTCTGACATGCTTTCCATGTAGGTGCGACGGTCTTCAGGGCTCATCCCGTACAAATCGTTGATCGACTGTCCGTAGGCTGCGAAAGGAAGCAGGATGCTCAGGCTGGAAGCCAGCAATATTTTTTGTAGCGTATGCATGTGACTATCTCCATTAATACCGCGATACTAGTGCAACGCGTATTTCTACAGTTGGTTGACCTATGTTGGCATTATTTGTTCGTTTCGGAGCTCGCGCGGCGGTCTTTAGCGCGTTAATCCTTGTCGGCTGTGCTTCTTCAGCGCCACAGCTTATTTCGAAAAGCCCGACGGTGCCAGAGGGTGTCGACCTGAGTGGTCGGTGGGTTGTGCGCGCAGATTCCAGAGCGGGACGCTCTCAAATGGACGGTTTGCAGGAGAAATTGGTCGTCACCAGCAGATCGCAGCGATCGCGTCGGCAGAAAGGCTCGTCGGATGGTTCGGCCCAGGTTTTTATTGAATACGGCGAGTCGCTGAAGATCTCGCAAACGGATTTCGGCATATTCATCAGTTATGACAGGTCGGTCGTCGAGGAGTTTACGTTCGGTGAGAACAGGCTCGTTACGGTGGGTCCAATTGAAGCGAGGCGGGTATCCGGTTGGGAGGGCAAGTCCTTTGTCGTTGAGACGCTGGACGATTCGGGTACAACGCTGTTCGAATCCTGGCACCTCGACTCCGACGACTCAGTGCTGATTCGGGATATTCGACTGAGCAAGGGTGATGAGGAGAGTTTCAGCTTGCGACAACTTTTCGATCGTACCTAGCAGGACAGCGGACTATGCGCTTGTCAATTATTTCGGGGTAGGCAAATAGCTCACCAGGCTGGCACGAAAAGTCAATTTGCCTTTGCGGTGTTGCTCGATAACGACCGGCAAATAGTCGAGCTCCTTGGCGCACCACAGCGTCGTTGTTCGTGATGAACCTTCTTTCTGGTGCTGAATACCGACCGCCAAAAATGTTCCGGCCTTCGTTTTGACTTCTTCCTCGCCGACATTTGAGACGTTGGCGACCCGCATCTTGTCGATATCGAACAGGGTGTATTGGTCGCTGCGCTTATCCGTCAGCAGGTCGTGCATTAACGCGTATTGAATCGAAACGTTGTCATGAGCGATGCCGTCCAGCTGCAGTCGAACCTCGTCTTCGCCAACGGTGCCAAACGCCTCGTTGCTCGTCCAGTTAAACTCAAGATCGACCTCCGGTTCGTCCCGAATGGTATCGACCTCATGAAACCGAACCGGTTTTACACCCGTTGGGGTAATGTCGAACTCTGACATGACGTCCATTTTTCCACGGGCAATGATTCTGACCAGGCCGGTTGGCTGAACAATGTGCTGGGCCGAGTAGCCGGTCTCAGTTTGGCGCAACTCGGTATT
>JAACFM010000171.1 GCA_009937445.1 Gammaproteobacteria bacterium
GAGATGGCTGAGTGGTCGAAAGCGCTCCCCTGCTAAGGGAGTAAGGGCTAATACCCCTTCGAGGGTTCGAATCCCTCTCTCTCCGCCAGAACAAAAGAACGGGGCTCCCATCGGGAGCCCCTTTTTTTGTTGCATCGACAGGCGCAGCGCCCATCCCTCGCCTAAACCGATCTTATATTCGCGTTCAACCTGAAAAGATTCGTCGGATCGTATTTCTGTTTGATATTCAACAACCGCGGGAAGTTCTCGCGATAGGTCGCATTAACCGATTCTTGAGGCTGATCGAAGTGGTCGTTGACATAGAAGCCCGTCGAGAAGGGCTCTACATTGGACCAGTGCGACTTGATGTATTTGACGTGTTCTTCTTTGTCTGTGTCCGACTTCCAGCTAACAAATGACATCAGACTGAACTTCGCATCGCGGTGCGCAAACGCAGTGTCGGCGTTGGCGACCCGGCCGATGGCGCCGCCCGATACACCGAAGCCAAATCGAGTGCCGCGATCCGGATGTGGTTCAAAATTGTCTACCAAGGTGTCTATGAGTTCGCTCGTCATGGAGTTGAGGAAACTTGATTTCATATAGCCAGTGAACGCGCGAGTGTCGTCGATGTCGCCGGATCGCTGTACGGCAACGTAGTCCATCGTCGTTACTCGATCAGCCACGACGGTGCCGGCTTTGCGTAGCGGCTCAATGTATTTGTCAGCCTTGGCGGGATCGCCACTCCACACGAAATAAATGCCGACACCGGGTTCCTGGCCCAGGCGGCCGCCGACGCCCGCTCCCAAGCCCATTTCGTCGGGAATCTTCTCAGCGTACTCCGCATAGAATTCGAGAATCTGTTTGGCTTCGGATAACGGATAACCGATGAAGCCGGTAACGACATCGCGCTGCATTTCATGTAACTGGAACAGGAAAGAGGTCACCACGCCGAAGTTGCCGCCACCGCCGCGCAGCGCCCAGTAGAGGTCCGGATCGTTGTCCGCGTTGACCCTGCGCAGCTTGCCGTCCGGGGTCACAACGTCCATTTCAAGAACGTTGTCGATGCTCATGCCAAAGCGCCGGCCGAGCCGACCGAAGCCGCCGCCGAGCGTCAGGCCACCGACACCGGTGTGCGATACGGATCCTGCCGTTGTTACCAATCCGTGTGACATCGCCTCGTGGTCGAGTTCACCGAGGAGACTGCCGCCGGCAATGCGAGCTGTTTTTGCGGCGCGGTCGACGCGCGCGTTTCTTAACTGCGACAAGTCTATCTGCATGCCTTTGTCACAGCTCGACTTGCCTGTTGCGCTGTGACCACCACACTTCACAGCAAGCAGTAGTGAATTATCACGAGCAAAATCAACGGCGTTTTGTACGTCCGCGGAACCTGTTGGCTGCACAATCAATGCTGGATGCCTGTCGTATTGCGGCCGCAGCAACCAACGGGCGTCGTCATAAGCCGAGCTGCCGGGCAACAATAATTTGCCCTTCAGGCTGTCGCTGAGTTCTTGAACAGCGGCCTGTTGCAAAGTAACTTCAGCGCCGTCGCCGGTTATCGCGTCAATATTGGAGGGAACGGTGGTCGGTGTATGCAGTAGTGAGGCAGCGAGGGCTTGTGTACCCGGCAAAGAGGCCGCCACGGCCGCGGAAATAGACGAACGAATGAAATTGCGTCGATCCATGAATAACTCCCCTAATGGTGTTTTCTTATTACTTTAGTTGGGATTATCACGGTTTGCCACTACTTGAAGTACATCCCGGACTGACTATACAGTCCGATCCCGTTATCCTAGAAGGGGCTGTAGTGCGCCCATACCCTATTGAAGGACAGAATCAGTGATCAAAACAGATGTCGTCATCGTCGGCGCCGGACCTTGCGGGCTGTTCCAGGTTTTTGAGCTTGGCTTGCTCGGCCTGTCCGCGGAAGTCGTCGATTCGATTCGCCAACCCGGCGGTCAGTGCACCGAGCTTTATCCGGACAAGCCGATCTATGACATTCCGGGAATTCCGGTTTGCACCGGTGAGGAACTCACCGCGAACCTCATGAAGCAGATCGAGCCTTTTGGGGCCGGAATGCACCTGGGCGACGAGGTTTCTGTCGTGCGTGCACAAGACGACGGTTTTTACGTCGAAACCGATAGCGGCAAACAGTTCTCGGCGAAGGCGGTTGTCATCGCTGCTGGCGTTGGCTCGTTTCAGCCTCGAGCACTGCGCGCCAAGGGCCTCGACGAGGTTGATGAGGACTGCGTTCAGTACCGCGTCCGTGATCCCCAGCAATACGCAGGCAAGAATCTTGCAATTCTGGGCGGCGGCGATTCGGCGCTGGACTGGGTTGTTGAGCTAGGTCCCATCGCCAAGCACATCACACTGGTGCATCGCCGTGACGAATACCGCGCTGTCGACGCGACCGTTGCGGCTATGCGAGACCTCGAAGCTGCTGGCAAGGTCACCACGATTGAGAACGCCAAGGTTAGCGAGTTGCAGCATGACGACGGCGTACTGACCGGCATGACCGTAGGCAACAAGTCCAAAGAGACTTTTCAAGTCGACGTAGAGCAAATGCTGGTCTTCTTCGGCCTGGCACCGAAGCTTGGCCCGATCGCGGAATGGGGTCTCGATATCAATCGCAAAACAATCAACGTCGATACCGAGCGCTTTGAGACCTCAACACCCGGTATCTACGCGATAGGGGACATTAACCACTATCCGGGTAAGAAGAAGCTGATTCTGTGCGGTTTCCACGAGGCCGCACTGGCCGCTTTCGCGATCAAGCAACGCATCGAGCCAGACAAGAAAGTTCATGTCCAATACACCACCACAAGCCCTGTAATGCACAAGCGATTGGGCATAAATGAGGGCGAGGAATAGCTTTACCTGCAGGGTCACTATGAGTACCATGTGCGGCCCTCGGGGACAGCCCCCCGTAGGAGCGGCCCCAGGCCGCGACTTGTAAAAGCGGCCGAGCACCCAAAGGGTATAGAGCCGCGAAATGAACAATGCGCCCGTAGCTCAGCTGGATAGAGTACTCGGCTACGAACCGAGCGGTCGGGAGTTCGAATCTCTCCGGGCGCGCCAAATGACAAAGG
>JAACFM010000097.1 GCA_009937445.1 Gammaproteobacteria bacterium
CCGAGCCAATTGCGGTCGCGAGAGCGCCATTTGCGGTGGTCTTCTTCCAGAAGAAACCCAACAGGAACAGCGCACACACGCCCGGCGTGAAGAGGCCAGTGAATTCCTGAATGTACTGGAACGCCTGTTCGAACTGGCCGAGCAAGGGTCTCGCAATGATCAACGCGATAAGCATGGCGCTCAGGCTTACCAGTCGACCCACCGTAACCAGTTGTTTTTCCGTCTTTTCGCTACCCGCAAAGTGACGGTACAGGTCCATAGTGAATATGGTCGAAATCGAGTTCATCATCGACGCCAGTGACGAGACGATTGCGGCGATCAATGCTGCAAATACGAGTCCCAGGATTCCAGCAGGCAACAGGTTCATCACCGTCGGATAGGCTTTATCGGATGGATTCAGATCCGGTGCCAGAATAACTGCGGCCACACCGGGCAATACGATGATCAGAGGCATCAGCATCTTCAAAAAGGCGGCGAACATGATGCCTTTTTGCGCTTCCTGAGTGCTCTTCGCAGCCAAAGCTCGTTGAATGATGTATTGGTTAAAGCCCCAGTACGACAGGTTCATGATCCACATTCCGCCGACGAGAACCGAGATACCGGGCAGATCCACGTAGTGTGGTGAGTCTTTCGTGAAGATCAGGTCGAAGTGGCCCGGTAATTTCTCCATCAAAATGCTGAAGCCGGCCAGGGTGCCTTGTCCACCCGATACTTCGTTGAGGGAAATAATGGCGATCAAAATACCACCCAGAACGAGAAGCGTTACCTGGATGATGTCGGTCAGAGCGACGGCCTTGAGGCCGCCGTACAAAGAATACGCCACGGCAAAACCAGCCAGGGCGATCATGCCGTAAGTAATATCAACACCGGTTACCGTATTCACGGCTAACGCGCCGAGCCAAAGTATCGATGTCAGATTGACGAACACATAGATACCTAACCAGAACGTTGCCATGACATTCCTGACCCGATGGTCGAAGCGTTGTTCCAGGAACTGCGGCATCGTGTAAATCTTGTGCTTCAGGAAAACCGGCAGTAACCACTTGCCTACAATGACCAGCGTGATGGCGGCCATCCATTCATAAGCGCCGATGGCGATACCCATGACGTAGGCAGAGCCTGACATACCGATAATTTGTTCGGCCGAAATATTCGCAGCGATCAGTGATGCGCCAATTGCCCACCAGGGCAGATTACGCCCGGCGAGAAAATAGTCGCTTGAATCTTTTTCATGGCCGGCTTTCTCGCGTGATACCCATTGCGCAAGCACCAAAAGTACGATTGCGTAAATGGCGACAACGGCGAGATCCAGAGTTTGTAAGTACATGGATACTTCCCTTTCGTGGCTAGTTTTGTTCTTCTACAAGCGTCAGTTCCCCGGATACGCTTGAGTTGATATACCCCAGATTACGGTCGCAGTCGACTACTTGAGCTTCGAAGCTGCAATACCTGCCTGAACTCCGAAAGGTAATTTCCGAAACC
Source organism: Gammaproteobacteria bacterium (assembly GCA_009937445.1). Lineage (GTDB taxonomy): Bacteria > Pseudomonadota > Gammaproteobacteria > Steroidobacterales > Woeseiaceae > UBA1847. The sequence continues at coordinate 1,483 of JAACFM010000097.1, forward strand.
TTCTCGCTACCCTATTTCGGGTACGCGACGATCCCGGTTGGACCAGTATAATTTAAAGTGACTAATAAACTCTGCCACCGAGACTCCGATGACCGATTACAATCCGCCCCTGAAAGACATGCTTTTCAATATCCACCAGCTGTCTGGTTTGGAACGTGTTTTGCAGCTTGAACGATTTGCTGATTACGATAGTGACGTGGTTGATCAGGTTGTTGAAGAGGCGGGCAAGTTTGCAGCTGAAGTACTGAGTCCACTTAATATTCCTGGTGATGAAAGCGGATGTCAGGTCGTCGACAACGGCGTGATTGCACCACCCGGATTCGGCAATGCCTACACCCGGTTCGTTGAGAATGGCTGGCAGAACCTGGAGGTTTCTCCCGAGTTCGACGGCATGGGAATGCCCGGCGTCGTGGGCGCTGCCGCGGGCGAATCGTGGCAGGCAGCCAATATGTCATTCTCGTTGGCACCCATGCTGACCAGCGGTGCGATTTACGCGATCGAGGCTCACGGGTCGGAAGACATATGCAATACCTATATTCCGAAGATGGCCAATGGAGCCTGGACCGGCACGATGGTGCTGACCGAGCCGCAAGCAGGATCTGACCTTTCGGTGGTTACAACCCGCGCTGTCCCGGAAGGTGATCACTACCGAATATCGGGCTCCAAGATCTATATCACCTGGGGCGACCAGGATTTCAGCGAAAATGTTATTCATCTGGTGCTCGCACGCCTGCCGGATGCACCGGAAGGTGTACGCGGAATTTCACTCTTTATCGTTCCGAAGTTTCTTGTTAATGACGACGGCAGCATTGGTGATCGAAACGACGTCTACGTGCCGAGTATTGAGCACAAGATGGGTATTCACGGCAGTCCGACGTGCGTCATGGCTTTCGGTGAAAACGACGGTGCCGTCGGTTATTTAATGGGTGAGGAAAATAAAGGCCTCGCCTGCATGTTCACGATGATGAATCACGCTCGCCTCGGCGTCGGTTTGCAAGGTGTGGCGATCAGCGACCGGGCCTACCAGCTTGCACTTTCATATGCACGGGATAGAAAACAGGGCAGTGCTCCAGGTGAGAAGGGGAGCGTGACGATTATTCATCATCCTGATATTCGGCGCATGTTGCTGGTCATGAAGTCACAGATCGAAGCAATGCGGGCTGCCGCCTATTACACGGCCGGCCAACAGGATCTGGCGCATCACTCGGAAAATGAAGAAGAACGGGTCGCGGCCGCGAGTCGGGTCGCTTTATTGACGCCTGTCATCAAAACCTGGCCGACCGAACTCGCTCAGGAAATTACGTCTTTGGGCGTGCAGATACACGGCGGAATGGGATTTGTTGAGGAAACCGGTGCCTCGCAGCACATGCGTGACGCACGTATTCTCCCGATTTACGAAGGAACCACAGGCATTCAGGCACTGGATTTTGTTGGTCGAAAAATATTGGCCGATGAAGGCAAAGCGATGCGGGAACTCATCGCCGATATTCGTTTACTGGACGACGCTCTCGCCTCCGACGAGCGGACAGCCGAAATAGGCGCGGCGATGAAAGTCGGCGTTGATCAACTGCAAGCAGCGACATCATGGTTGCTCGAACAAGGTCCTCTCGATCCGAACACGGCGGGCTCGGCGTCGGTGAATATGGTCATGCTTGCCGGAATCGTATTCGGCGGATGGCAGATGGCGCGTGCGGCACTGGCGATAGTTAACGGCGCAGCATCCGATGATGCGGCCTTTGCGGAGGCGAAGATACGAACCGTGCGTTTTTACGCACAGCACATTATGCCGAGGGCTAGCGGTCTGGCCGATGCCGCGATGGCTGGCGCCGACAGCGTAATGGGATTACCTGAAGAGTCTTTCTGATCTGTTACGAGTAGATTCGCTTCATTAGCGGCGACATCTTGCGCATACCTACGATGCTGGCTGTCGTAAGCATGCCGGCCATCATTGCGCCCGTTACACCGCAGGTCAGAATGTCCTGACCGGTTAGCCACAGACCCGGAATCGAGGTCTTCGGGCGCAACCACTTCTGTTGCATGCGTTCCGGTGTGTGTGCCAGGCCGTACAGCTCGCCTTTCTGATAGCCACCAAACCAGTTGGTTGATAACGGTGTTGAGACCTCGAAGTAATCCACTTTGCCGCGCAAATCGGGCAAGCGTTCATAGAGATGCTCCATCAGTCGATCGCCGAGTTTTTCCTTGAACGAATCGTAATCTTCACCGCGTTTTCCCCAGGTCTCATCGCGCCATTTTTCGAACCATTCATAGGGTGCTGGCGCCACGATTTCGATCGTTGCAGTGCCAGGGTGCCGATTGAGATAGTCCGGATCCTTCGCGGATGGAAAGGAGATATAGACAACGGGGAAGGACTCGTTTTTGTCGCTCATAAAACGCTCGACCGCAGCGTCGTAGTCGCTGTCCGGATAGATCCAGAAGTTGGTTTTTGGAAGACCGAGTTCTTCTGCCGTGCCCTTGAGGCCAATGTAGACTCCGAGATGTGCAAAGCTGGGTTCGACAGTGTCCAGTTTCTGTTTATAGCCCGAGGTCTCAGCGATGTCTGCGGGCAGCAGTTCGTTGAATGTATTGCCGACGCCGGCCGAAGAGATCACACACCCACACTCAATGCGGTGCCCATCGCTCATTTCGACGCCGGTGACCTTGCCATTCTCGACAATGACCTGCTGCACGCGCGCATAGGTAAACACCTCGCCGCCAGATGCCTGGATTTTCGGAATGATACTGTCGGCAATCCGCCATGAACCCCCGACAGGATAGAACCCACCGTAGAGATAGTGGCGCGCGATCATCGCGTGCACCATGAACGTGGATTGCTTGGGCGGTAAGCCCATGTCACCCCACTGGCCGCATATCACTGCGATCAGGTCATCATCGTTGGTCAGACCCGACAGGACGTCGTATGTGTTGCGATACAGAAAGTCCGGTGTCTTCCATTTCAGGTAGGGCGTCATTAAGGTCTGTTGCCAGGGCTCCACTATCCTCGCCATGCCAACTGACGACATTGCGCTGCCGGCCTTGTCGAGCAGGTCCATGTAGGCATCGATGGCCTTCGCTTCGTCAGGGAACTGTTGCACGAGATTATCGCGGAATTGCTGCTTACCGGCTTTGGCACAAAATACCTTTTCACCAATGTAGAAGCGGTCATATTCCTCGTCCATCGGAGCCCATTTCAGCTTACCGTCGGACAAATAATCGAACATCTTGCGGGTACGCGTTTTTGCGCCAACGTCTCCGATGTAATGCACGCCAACGTCCCATTCGTAGCCGTTACGCTCATACGAATGCGTATAGCCACCAGCTGTGTAGTGCTGTTCAAGGACACACACTTTCCAGCCAAGGTCACTCAGCATTGCGGCAGTAGATAGTCCACCCATGCCCGAGCCAATCACGATGGCATCGTAATTCCCGGCAAGGCGGTTTGGTCGGTACCGTTGACCGATGCGCAGTGTGCTTGGTGTCATTTTGGGCATAGTCGAAGTATTCTATCCTGACGCCACGCAAAGAGACACCAGGAGCAATTGATGACCTTCCGATTCGCCTGCAAAACCTTATCCATGGCATTCATGGCACTCGCCATCAGCGTTTGTGCCGTTGCTGATGAAGAACTCCTGACGATCGATGATCTGTTGGCGCTGAATTCCGTTTCAGACCCACAGATCAGCTCTGATGGCGCCTGGATCGCTTACACCGTTGAGACCATCGATGTCGATGCTGACACCTCATCACGACAGATTTTTATGGCGTCAATTGACGGCAGTGACGTGGTGCAACTGACGAGTGACGACGATTCGGCGTCGATGCCACGCTGGAGCCCGGATGGTCGTTACCTCGCATTCCTGGCAGCCAAAGGCGATGACGAGGCGAAAACACAGGTTTGGACATTGGATCTTCGTGGTGGAGAGGCGCAAAACTATACGGATATTGATCAGGGGGTTGAGAGTTTCGCCTGGTCACCGGACGGCAAAAGGATGTTGCTCAGCATTGTCGATAAAAGCGACGCTGATATTGCGGCAGAGAAAGCGGAAGAGGCGGGTGAAGAAGCCAAACCACTTCCCTATGTTATCGATCGTCTGCAATTCAAACAGGATGGCGTCCCCTATCTTGATGCGAGTCGTACACATTTGTATGTCATCGAAGAGCGGCTGGGTGAGTCCACCCAACTTACTTTCGGTGCTTTCGATGATGCGGATGCGGTCTGGAGTCCGGACGGCAATTGGGTCGCTTTTACGAGTAACAGAACAGAAGAACCCGACAGCAACAATAACTCGGATATCTGGATCGTCTCAGCTATTGGTGATGCTGCGGATCGACAGCCGCGAAAAATAACGAACAATCCTGGTACTGACTACGCACCGGCATTCAGTAATGACGGAAAACAGATCGCCTATGTTAGTGCTACGGACGTGGATCTGATGTGGTACGCAACGAATCATCTGGCGATCGTATCCGCAACCGGTGGCGACGAGCGGGTGTTGACGGCAAAGCTCGACCGCAACGTGAGCCGCCCGGTGTTCTCAGAAGATGATCAGTCGATTGTCTTCCAACTCGAAGACAGTGCTGAGTCACACCTCGCGGTATACGACCTGGCTACAGGCAACATCGATCGACCGATTCGAGGCACCGTTAGCGTTCGCGGTTTTTCCGTGCACGCGGGTTCCTACGCCGTTGGATTATCAACGCCGGAGTTGCCGTTGGAGTTGTTCTATCTTGGTGATGATGAATTGCGCCAGGTAACGCATACCAATGCAGACGTATTGTCGGGGATCGAACTTGCCGATGTCAGAAATGTCACCTTCGACAGTGCAGATGGAACTGAAATAGAAGGTTTCGTTTTCACGCCACCCGGTTACAAGAAGGGCAAACGTTACCCCACAATCCTGCGTATTCACGGTGGACCGGTGAGTCAATATGACTTTTCGTTCAATGAAGATGCGCAGCTTCTCGCGGCAAACGGCTACGTCGTAGTCATTTCCAACCCGCGCGGCTCGAGTGGCTATGGCCAGGCTTTTTCAGCTGATCTTTTCGCGGAGTGGGGCGTCCGGGATTTTGAGGATGTCATGGCAGCCGTCGATTACACGATCGCCGAAGGCTATTCAGATCCAGAGCGGCTGGGTGTTGGTGGCTGGTCCTACGGCGGCATTCTGACCAACTACGTCATTACCAAATCTGATCGATTTGAAGGCGCTATAAGCGGCGCAAGTGAAGTCAATTACATTGCCAATTACGGCCACGACCATTACCAAAAGGACTGGGAAGCGGAACTCGGTTTGCCGTGGGAAAACCGTGAGGGCTGGGAACGGATCTCGCCGTGGAACGATGTTGACAAGATCGTTACACCGACGCTGGTCATGGGCGGCAAAGAAGACTGGAATGTGCCCATCCAGAATTCAGAGCAGTTATACCAGGCGTTAAAGCGTCGCGGGATCAAGACGCAATTGGTCGTCTACCCTGACCAGGGCCACGGTATCTCACGGCCCAGTTTTCAACGTGATCGGTATCAACGTTACCTCGACTGGTACGACACGACTGTTCGCGGCAACTAGTTTCGCTAGTTCTTGTAGACCTTGCCGCTCTTCATGACGAAATCGACGTCGAGTAACGCGTCGATATTCTCCAGGGGCGAAGTGCCAACAGCAATGATATCCGCGGACTTGCCGGCTTCGATCGTACCGAGCGTGTCACTCATGTCGAGGAGGTCGGCAGCGTTGACGGTTGCAGTAATGAGAACATCCATTTCCGACATGCCGTTCTCAACCATGAGTACGGCTTCTTCGGCATTGGTGCCGTGACGGGATATACCGCTGTCGGTGCCATAGGCGATGTTGACACCTGCCTTGTGAGCTTTTTCGAAGGAGTCGGCAATGTCGTTGCCGACGCGAATAGCCTTCTTTTCAACCGTATCACTCATAAAGTCTGATTCGACAGCCATGGCCACGACCGTCTTTCCGGCGAGCAAGGTCGGTACCAGGTAAGCACCGGTTTCTTTGAATAATTTGATTGCGCGCGGGCCGGTGTAGGAGCCGTGTTCAATACTGGCAACGCCTGCTTCGAGTGCTGCGATAATCCCTTCTTCGCCGTGCGCGTGTGATGCAACCTTGCGTCCCATTCGAGCGGCGGCCAGGACGATTTCCTTCAACTCGTCCATTTCCATCTGCTGGTCCGTGCCGGTATCGCGGTCGGTCATGACACCGCCGGTCGACGTGATCTTGATCCAGTCCGCTCCGTACTTAATGACGTTACGAGCGGCGCGTCGGCAGTCGTACGGGCCGTCACAGACGTTGGGTGACGTGAATAATTCCATCAGCCCAGGATTCACACCACTAATGTCAGCATGACCGCCTGTAATTCCAACACCGCCCGCCGCAATGATTCTTGGCCCGTCTATCCAGCCTTTTTCGATCGCATCGCGCATCGCGTACATTTCCTGCGGCGATGAGCCGACATCGCGAACCGTGGTGAAGCCTGCGAGCAGGGTCTCCATGGCATAGTGAATGCTGCGCATCTGTTTGAGCTGATCCGACATCTTCAAAGCGTCTCTTTCATTCTGTGGTCCGAGCTCAAATTGCAGATGAACGTGCATGTCCATCAGGCCGGGCAGAACAAAATGATCGCTGAGATCGATAACTGACACGTTCCCGTCAAAGTCTGTCGCGTCGGCGAAGCCATCGACAATTTCCCTGATCTGATTATTCTCCACAACGATTGTTTGTCGGCTGGTGGGAGACTCGCCAGGAATCGCCAGCAATTGTCCGGCGTGGATCAATGTTGTTTCAGCGGCAGAAGAGATACTGAGGGAGAGCAGGAGAAAAACGGCAATGTGTCTGCAAATAATTGTCATGCAGTGATCCTTTTTTGATTACCTGACTTTTCTCAGAAATTTGAACTTCTTCTCAGTGTAAGGCGCGTAGCGGACGTCGAGATCCGGCCACCAGCCACGCTTCATTACGGCCTTCATATGGCTGAAAGTCTCAAAACCGCGATGACCGCTGTAGGCGCCCATGCCGCTCGGTCCGACGCCGCCAAACGGCAAGTCATGGACGGCCATGAACATCATGACGTCATTAACACAGGCACTCCCGCAGCTGACCTGTTCCAGAAATTTTTTCTCTGCACCTTTGTCATTGGTGAAAATATAGGCTGCCAGCGGTTTGTCGCTGGCACGAATGTAAGCGATAGCCTCCTCAAGATTTTCAGCACGAAAAACGGGCAGGACGGGGCCGAAAATTTCTTCCCGCATGATGTCGCTATCGGCCGCAACGTCCGTTAGCACGGTAGGCGCGATGTACTTGTCCGTGGCGTCGACCAGCCCGCCAATGGCAGTGTGGCCTGATGCGATAAGACCGCTCACTCGCTCGAAATGCCGGTCATTCACCATACGGCCATAGGAGTCGGACTTCTGTGGATCATGACCGAACATCTCCTGGATGCTTTTCTCGATCAGTGGCAGCAACAAAGCCTCAGTGTCCGCATCAGTGAGTATGTAGTCCGGTGCGATACAGGTTTGGCCGGCGTTCGTAAACTTTCCCCAGGCGATCCGTTTCGCGGTTGCAGCGAGGTTAGCGTCCGGCAATACGACGCAGGGGGATTTGCCGCCCAATTCCAGGGTGACCGGGGTCAGGTGTTTTGCGGCCGCAGCCATTACGATGCGGCCAACATTGCCGCCACCGGTATAGAGAATATGGTCGAACGGCAGATCGAGCAGGGCGGTCGTCTCTGGCACAGCACCTTCAATCACCTTGACGCAGTCGGAATCCAGGTACTCGGGCACGATTCGGGCCAACAAGGCCGACGTGGCCGGCGCCAGTTCGGATGGTTTGATGACCACGCAATTGCCCGCCGCAATCGCGGCCGACATGCCAGCAAGAGTAAGTTGCACGGGGTAATTCCAGGCACCGATAACCAACACGACACCGAGTGGTTCGGCTTGAATCCAGCTTTTTCCGGGTTGCGCGACTACTGGCGTCGACACCCGCTTTTTGCGCGTCCATTTGCCCAATTTCTTGCAACTGTAGGCGGCATCACCGCTTACGTACGCCGTTTCTGTTGTGAACGACTCCATGGCGCATTTGCCGAGATCTGACTTCAGAGCGCCGAACAGGTCGTCTTCACATTCGTCCATCATCCGGCTGACGGCCTTTAGCTGCTTGCGTCGCCACGCCAGCTCTCGGGTCTTTCCGCTGTTGAATGTCGCTGTCAGATCCGAAAGAAGCCCGGTGAAGTCGGGGTTTGCAGCAATATCGTTGCTTTCGACCATGTCATACTCAAATTATTGCAGAAGGACCGATATTGCCTACCAACACCCTCGCTGGGAAGGGCCACAGGGGAGCAATTTGCGTTATGATCCCGCGCCATACCTGTAGATGGAACTATCAACGTGACTGATAACGTGAAATCACTCGGCTGGTGGATGGGCGTTGGGCTCGCCATATTCGTCTCGGTAGCGGCTGGCTACGTGGCGAACTGGTTCGGCGTAACGGTGCTTGGATTCGCGAAAAGCCCTGTGAGTGCGATCATGATGGCGATCGTGCTGGGTATGCTCATCGCGAATATCGTCAAACTCCCTCCGAGCATTCAGCCCGGGCTCAAATTTTGCACGTCGTTTATTCTCCGCATCGGCATCATGCTGCTGGGTATTCGATTGAGTCTTGCCGGTGCCGGTCAGTTCACATTGGTTGCGCTGCCATTTGTCATAGCGGCAATTGCCATAGGCCTGTTCACTGTCGGTTTGCTGGGCCGTTACATGGGATTATCGCGACAGCTCAGTGGGCTTATTGCCGTTGGCACCAGTATTTGTGGTTGCACGGCCATCGTCGCTACTGCTCCGTTGATCAAGGCGAATGAGTCCGAGGTCAGTTACGCGATTGCCTGCATTACCGTCTTTGGTCTTGCGGCGATGTTCTTCTACCCGTTCCTCGCTCATCAGGTGTTCGCGACTCAGCCGGAACTTGCCGGTCTTTTCCTGGGTACGTCCATACACGAAACGGCGCAGGTTGCCGGCGCCGGCATGATGTACGAAGCGCAATACAATGCGCCGGTCGCTCTCGATATTGCGACCGTTACCAAACTCGTTCGCAATCTTTGCATGATTGCTGTGATACCGCTGGTTGGCATCTTGTATGGCCCGGAACGCAGCAAGGATGACTCAACGAAGATCAATTTCCTGGCCATGATTCCCTGGTTCATTGTTGGTTTTGCGCTGATGTCCGCGATTCGCACGATTGGCGATATTGGCGACAAACCCTTTGGCGTGCTGGAGCCTGGGCAGTGGAAAGAAATCGTCGCGTTCCTGAAAGAATCGGCGGAACGATGTTTGCTGGTCGCGATGGCGGCGGTTGGACTGACTTCCATGCTGGCAGGCATTGTAAAAATTGGAATGCGGCCCTTCGCGCTGGGTTTGTTTGCCGCTGTCCTGATCGGCGGCGTCAGCTTTGCTCTGATTTCGCTTTTCGGTGCTGATTTGATCGCATTGTTGGTCTGAGTGCAGTTGCAATTTACACCGTAGCCATGAATTCCTGACGTCGGGGGATGCTTGCGATCGCACCGGACTTTTGCACTGCAAGACTTGCAGCCGTCACAGCCAAACGCATGGCTTCTTTAGGTGACTGGCCCTCGGCAAGCAACGTAACCAGTACGCCGTTGAACGTGTCTCCCGCGGCGGTTGAGTCGACTACAGTGACCGATGGTGCTTCCTGATGATGCGCGCCGTCCGAGTTGCACCACAACGCGCCGTTGCTGCCCAATGTAATGACGACGTTCTCTACACCGCTTTGCAACAGCTGCCTCGCAGCACGGGTGGCACTTTGTACGTCGCTAACGGCTATTCCTGTCAGAATTTCTGCTTCGGTTTCATTGGGCGTAATGCAATACAGGTGAGCCAGAACCTCGTCGGGTATATGCATAGCTGGAGCTGGGTTGAGAACGCAGCGCGTTCCGTGCCGAGAGGCGCTATCGATCGCTGCAACGACAGCGTCTACAGGAATTTCGAGCTGCAGGAGGAGTATGCCCGCGCCCGCAATAGTACTTTCGTTTTGCCTGATGATATCAGCCGTTAGTTTGCCATTGGCACCGGGGGCAACACTGATACTGTTCTGTCCCGCCTCATTGACACAGATCATTGCGACTCCCGACGGGGAGTCATCGACAACCTGTATCAGAGACGTATCAATTCCCTCTGACTCATACGTCGCGAGCGCGGCCCGTCCAAAGTCGTCGTTGCCAATGGCCGCCAGGAAGCAGACTGAACCACCGGCTCGTTGTGCTGCTACGGCCTGGTTGGCACCTTTCCCGCCAGCGAAAGTTCGAAATTCACTGCCCATCACAGTTTGCCCGGGCAGCGGTAACTCCCGGACCCTGACCACCATGTCGGTGTTCGAACTGCCGATGACGAGAATAGGTGTCATGGAGCTTAAGTTCCGGTTCAGGCTATCTCGACAAGCTCAATAGCAAATGTCAGGGCCTGGCCAGCGAGAGGGTGGTTGGCATCGACCGTGATCGATTCGTCGGCGACTTCGGCAATCACGAGATTCA
>JAACFM010000098.1 GCA_009937445.1 Gammaproteobacteria bacterium
AAACTGCAGTACTGCATGTAGACCCTGGCGCCGGACTGCACGTCAACTTCATCCAGGTTTTCGTCGCTGACGTTTGCGAAAGACTGGTCTCGCAAGGGTAAAATTGGCAGCGTTTCAGCTCCACCGAGTTTGAAAGACAATAAGCGTCCACGATTGCCATATTTTGCCGCAGCAGAGGTGCGTGCGTCTCCACCCGCAATCGCTGTCCCGCCCCAGCCGGCAAGGACCAAGAGGAACTGTTCTCCATTGATGGAGTACGTGACCGGAGGGGCGATCATCCCGGTCATGACGTTCGCTGACCAGAGAACCTCTCCGCTGTCAGATTGGTGCGCGCGCAGTACACCATCACCCGCACCTTGGAATACCAGATTACCAGCGGTCGCCAAAACGCCGCCATTCCAGACGTTACTGTGTTTGTACGACCACGCGACTTCCCCGGTACTGGGGTTCCATGCCTTAAGGTATCCATGGCTGATCGGGATATCGTCAGGATCAAGGCTGGCCACGATGTCGGTATACGATTGCCAATCCATACCGATGTTCCACCAATTCGGCAAGCGGGTTACATCGCCGGTCTCCGCCCACTCCCTTGTTACGGCGTACAAGCCGGCGAGATCGCGCGTTGGAATAAATACAAGATTTTTTTCAGGGTTGAACGCCATGGGTTGCCAGTTGTGGCCGCCAGCTGGCGACGGCAGGACGACGGCAGGATCGGTGCCGTAGTGATCCATTGCCACCGGCCGTCCGGTCGCCATGTCGACATGAGTGGCCCAAGTCGTTGCAACGTAGCTATCCGCAGAAAGCAACTCTCCGGTAATGCGATCCAGGACGTAAAAGAAACCGTTTTTCGGAGCCTGCATAAGAACATCACGGCGTTCACCGTTGACTTCGATTGCGGCCAAAATCATGTGCTGTGTCGCTGTAAAGTCCCAACTATCGCCAGGTGTCGTTTGATAATGCCAAACATACTCACCCGTATCCGGGCGGACCGCGACAATTGACGACAAGAATAGATTGTCACCACCACCCGGTGATCGGACGTCGCGCGGCCACGGCGAGCCATTGCCGACGCCGAAATAGAAAAGGTCATTTTCAGAATCATAGGCCATTGAATCCCAAACAGTGCCGCCCCCGCCGCTGATCCACCACCGGTCGCCGGACCATGTCTCAGCGGCTTTCTCCAGTTCTGGCTGCTCAAAAGGCTCTGATGGGTCACCAGGAATAGTATAAAAACGCCAAACGAGTTCACCGGTGCTGGTGTCGTATGCGCTGATATACCCACGCACGCCATATTCTGCACCGCCATTACCAATCATCACTTTGCCTTTGACTACTCTGGGTGCTCCTGTGCTTGTGTAAGGTGGCTGGCCGTCAATCGTGTCGACCTCCCAATTCAATTCCCCATTGTTGGCGTCCAGTGAAAACAGGCGCCCGTCGAAACTGGCGACAAATATTTTTCCGTCGGAAATTGCAACACCTCGATTCACGACATCGCAACACCCATAGCGCCCCCACTTTCCTGGAACCCTTGGGTCAAATGTCCAGAGGCGTTTGCCGTTGCTGGCATCTATCGCGTGAACGACGCCCCAGTTCCCTGTAACAAAGATTTTTCCGTTGGCAACGATTGGCGTTGCTTCAAGACCGCGATAGGTACCCATTTCGTAGCTCCAGGCCAATCCGAGCTCAGAGACATTGTCGACGTCAATGGAATCCAACTGTGAAAATCTTTGCTCCCCGTGATCATTGCCGTGCAGGCTCCAATCTACGAAAGTGGTTTCTGCAGAAATGTCTCGACTATTTTCCTGACTGCAAGCCGCAACCGCGAAACACATACCTACAAACCAAAGACGTGACCTGACCATTCTACCGCGACTGAGCATTCCAGTTAGGTGTCCAGCTTGAATACACGACGCGCATTCTCGCCCAAGAACTTCGGCCAAACGTCCTCCTTGAATGGAACGTCTTGCAACTCACGGAAAATTCTTTCGAGCGACAGTCCCATCGGGAAGTATCCAGCGTACATTATCTTGTCTGCACCTCTGGAATTAGCGAATTTTATGATGTCCTCTGGATAGTGTTTCGGGGCAAACGCACTGGTCGAATAATAGAGGTTCGGGTACTTGAGCATTAGTTTGCAGGCCATTGCGGTCCATGGTTCGGCCCCGTGTCTCATTACGACTTTCAACTCGGGAAAGAACCAACATACCTCATCAAGTAGCTCAACCTTCTGGCACTCGAACGGTAGACGTGGACCAGGTACGCCAACACAGACGCAAAATGGTAAATCCAGCTCTACGAGCTTTGCATATATTGGGTACCATTTTTTGTCATTGATTGGTGCCTGCGGACAGGTGCCCGATGGAAATCCGGTAACCGCTTTCAAATCAAATTGTTCGTGAAGTCGCACGATCTTCCGAACCTCGTCCATACCTCGATTTGGATCGACGGCGAGCGAAGCAAAAAATCGATCGGGATAACGTTGCAACGCTTCGATGCTTACGGTGTTATTCTCGTCCACATCCAGCATCGCCTGCCGAATGTTGTATTTATCCATCTCCTCAATAGTGAAGGCGATGTAATCATCATGGCCGACCGCTTCTGGAATGTTCTTGAACATATACTGCGCCGGCATTTTGAAAGCCTCACGACTTTCGGCATCCATGAGCATTGGTTTGATGAATTCATACCAATGGCTGTCATCGTCCCCTGGAATGTTCAGGCAAAGGTCGACTACGGGAGTATTCTCAGGGATTGTCATTTAGCTGGTCCTTTAAGGCTTGTTTGTCAATTTTCGTGTTCGGAAGGAGTGGCATAGATTTCAGCAGGCGGATTGTCTTGGGTACTTTGAAATTCGCGATTTGCTGGCGAAGGAAGTCGTCAACCTCATGTTCGGTCAGTGCAGCGCCTTGTATTGGCATTACAAATGCGTAGCCCACTTCGCCGAAAAGATCGTTCGCCACACCCAATACAGCGGCCATAGCTACGTCGGGATGACTGCAGATTACTTGTTCGATTTCAGTTGGGAAGATGCTGTGCCCACCTGATTTATACATTTGAGACATGCGCTCAACCAATTCTACATTGCCGTCGGAACGGAGCAGACAAAGGTCGCCTGTCTTTAAATAGCCATCGGCAGTAAATGCGGCGTCTGACGCTTCCGAGTTATTGTAGTATCCAGAAAACGCCCAATCGAATTTTGCCTGCATTTCTCCGACCTCGCCGATCGGCAACTCTTTGTTACTGGTCGGATCAGAAATTCGAATTGTGACTCCGTCAACCGGCTTGCCCAATGTATTTGCCATCACGTCCAGCGTTGCATCCTGCTGTGAACGAAGGATGTAACCACAGCTCTCGGTCTGTGCGTAGACAGACGAAATTGATGAATCGAGCGACGTGAATTCAGCAAGTGTTTTCTCACTTGTACGCGATCCTCCATGAACCAACGCCATGCATGCATGCATTTTTTCCAGAGTGAAGTCAGGTAAGCCCAAAAGCATCGTGAACGTAGTTTGATTATGGCCTACATAAGTGACGGATTCCTGATCGCCGATTTCAAGAATGTCTTCGATCGAGAACTTCGCCAGGAACCGGATCGTGCCGCCGTAGTAAAAAACGTTCATAGACAAGTTGTTGAGGCCGCCAACGTGGTTTATAGGGACGGACATGATGGCCTTCTGAAGGCTATCGCCAAGCCACTCCACCGAAGCGGCGGCGCACCGGAGCATGGCACCATGACTTAGCATCGCACCCTTGGGGTCACCGGTCGAGCCGGACGTATAGACGATTGCCGCAATATCCGCGTCACGCACCGCCGACAATGCAGTCCGGTATTGCTCTTTACTGACTTTCTCACTGCGGGACTCATAGCGGTCAACGGAGAATTCATCGTTTCGTTCGCCAAATGAAAATATCTCGGTCGAATCGCTATTCGCGCCATTATTCAGAATGTGCTGAATCTCCTCAAAATGATCGCGGCCGTCAATACCATCTTCGAGAACAAGCACAAGTTTTGGCTGCAACTCCTGCAGCCTCATATGGCACTCGTGTTGTCGATATCGCGGATTCAGACCTGACCAAATCGCACCTATCGAAGTCGTAGCCAGAAAACTGATCCAGAATTCGATGCTGGGCGGGGCAAGAGTAACGACCCGGTCGCCCTTAGCGATTCCGCTGGCGACCATACTCTTGGCCAATGTATCGACTTGGCCGGCAAGGTCGCTGTATGTGAGCGCTGCTGTGCCATTCGTCGCCGCAATAGCGTCAGGAATGTTGCGGCGATGAGTATTTAACAATTCATATATCGGCATAGCACGAATAATACGATCGTCGAGCCAACTTCGGCATGTTCAATTCTGCGATTCGGAAGCGCATAAATATCGACTTAATATTCAACATTGTTCTACATAAGGTAAATCAATGTCCACAAAATCCGATTCGAATTCCGAAACCGCAGGCGCGACCACCCAAGAGTCGCTCGACGCTGTGATCGTGGGGGCAGGGTTTTCAGGCTTGTTCATGCTGCACAAATTGCGTGGCATGGGATTGTCCGCAAAAGTCTACGAGGCAGGCGATGGAATCGGCGGGACCTGGTATTGGAACAGCTATCCTGGCGCCCGTTGTGACATCCAAAGCGTTGAATACTCGTACCAGTTTTCCGAGGATCTCCAGCAGGACTGGGATTGGTCGGAACGCTATGCAAGCCAGCCTGAGATTCTAAGTTATCTTGAGCATGTCGCAGACCGATTTGACTTGCGCCGTGACGTAGTTTTAAACACAAAAGTCAAAAGCGCGGAATTCGACGAGAAGTCGAGTCGATGGAAGGTCACATCTGCTGACGGACGAGTTGCCGACGCGCAGTTTCTGATCATGGCGACAGGTGCCCTGTCCACCATATTCTATCCCGATATTCCCGGCCGAGAGACATTCAAAGGCCAATCCGCACATACAGGTGCATGGCCTCTCGAGGGTCTCGATTTTCAAGACAAACGTGTTGGCGTAATTGGGACCGGGTCATCGGGCATACAATGTATCCCTATCATCGCTGAGCAGGCTGAGCATCTGACGGTTTTTCAACGATCACCGGCCTATTCTGTGCCGGCAGGAAATCACGATCTTGATCCTGACTGGCTAGTCGAGTTTAAGAATGACTATTCTGGATTGAGAAAGCGCAACGAGGCAACAATGGGCGGATTTGGTTCCGACCATCCGATAAACAACGAGTTGGCGATGGAGGTTTCGGAGAAAGAGCGTGAAGATCAATACCAACATCGTTGGCAAAACGTCGGCGGGCTTCTGTTCCTGGGCGCCTACGCTGATTTGCTGACTGATCCCGCGGCCAATCAGACTGCGGCCGAATTTGTTCGCCAAAAAATTCGTGAAACAGTGATAGATCCGGACGTCGCGGAGCGATTGACGCCGACCACCATGATTGGCTGTAAGCGTCTGTGCACAGATACAAATTACTACGAGACGTACAACCGACCGAATGTTTCGCTTGTTGATATCAAAAACTCACCTATTGAGGAAATCACCGAAACGGGACTTCGTGTTGGTGAGAATTCCTACGATCTTGACTGCATAGTTTTTGCTACCGGGTTCGACGCCATGACGGGCGCCATATCGAATGTCGATATCCGCGGCAAGGATGGGGTCCGTCTTACCGATAAATGGGCGGATGGACCGGTCAATTACTTGGGCGTTGGAACAGCCGGCTTCCCGAACCTATTCACTATTGTAGGCCCGGGAAACCCATCGGTATTGACCAACATGGTCTGTACTATCGAACACCATGTTGGTTGGGTCGCCGAGTGCATTGAGTACTTGCGGGCAAATTCTTTCAGCGCCATTGAGGTAACTCCAGCAGCGGAGCTTGACTGGGTTGCCGAGGTAAATGCAATTGCCGAAAGCACGCTCTTTCCCACCTGTAATTCCTGGTATCTCGGCGCAAATATTCCCGGAAAACCGCGGGTATTTATGCCTTACCTTGGATTGCCTCCTTATCGTGAGAAATGCGCGGAGGTTGCTCAGAGCGGTTACTCAGGCTTTGTTCTTACTAAGGGGGCCGTTTAGTCAGCAGATCAACGTCTATTTTCTTGATTTTTCCATTTGTCTGTGTTTCATTATGGAGAAGAGCTATTCGCTATGCAGAATAAAAGCGCCAATCATTACGGTATTTGGGTTTATATTCGAAAGCTGGTAGCCGCTGTATTTAGTCCAGTGAGGCAGGAAAACTGTCATATGAGCGGCGAGAGCCGCATTTGGGGGTCCAAAACGATGTTTACCATTATTAAGAGAAGCGCGATTGCCTTAGTGTCCGTCATCGTCGCGATAGGCGCGCCGGCGGTGGCACAAGATGACGCATCAGAAACTGCATTGTCAGAAATCACCGTGACAGCTCAACGCCGCGAGCAATCGGTATTGGATATTCCGAGTGCACTTTCGGTTCTGTCTGGCGACTCAATTCGAGATCAGCAGCTATTCACCAGTCATGATCTTGAGCTTGCCGTTCCGGGACTAACGTTTCACGAGGTGTCAGGAACCAGCCAGGTAACGTTGCGAGGCATCGGGACAGGCTATGCGGGTCCTGCTTTGGGCAATAGCGTCGCCATTTATACCGACGAACATTACATATCGAACCAGGTGGGCGCGGTTGAAGTTTTCTATGACATGGAACGGGTTGAGGTACTGAAAGGGCCGCAACCCACGCTGTACGGTCGAAACGCGACGGGCGGCACGCTCCAGTTCATAACTAATAAGCCGAATCTCGACGCTACTGCAGGCTATGCAGATGTCGGTTACGCCGAACTAGATACGACCACGATTGAGGGCATGATAAACCTGCCGCTGGGCGATACATTTGCCGTCCGCGTTGCCGGTAAGTACTGGGATCGTGGTGAAGGTCACGTTACCAACATCAACACTGGTGACAAAATCACGGGTGAAAACGAATACACGCGAATTCGAGCTCAAGCTCTTTTTCAACCAAACGATCGGTTCAAAGCGATCTTGAAAGTTGAATACGGAGAAAGCTCAGGAGACGAGCCTCTCAGGCGCCAAAATGCGGTCGGCCAATTGTGTGGATTATGTGTGGGTGGTGACGACGGTGCTGCTCTCGGTTGGTACGAAACTGACCAAACACCACAGGCCACTGTCGATCAGAATGTTGTTGACACTTGGGGATACAACCCAATGGGGGGCGATTCGCACGGTCGTTACCGGGAAGTTGATACTCTTGCGCTCAACATGGAATGGGCGATCAGCGATAACTTGACGCTAACGAGCGCCACGCAGCAAAGAGAAGTCATGCAGAATGGCGGTCAAGATCAGGACTCAAACTTTGAAGATCGGCAAACTGCGTTTGGTGCCAAAACCACTGCGCCTGGAGAACCCGACGGAATTGTCTACAAGTCGTTAACTCAGGAATTACGCCTTACGTCAGAGTCAGACGGTCGCTTCGATTTTACAGCGGGTCTTTTCTTCTCGGATGACGACAACGCATTCACCTTCGGTCTTGGCGGTTCGTTGTATAACCCGCTTACATACGTAGCCCCGAACTTTGACGATGTCGAGTCCTTTGCTGTGTATCTGGAAGGCTATTACGATCTTACAGATGACCTGACCCTTACTATCGGTGGGCGCTATACCGATGACGAGGTAAGCCATGCCGTAATTGGAGGCCCGTTTGGAACTTACGAACAGACCGAGAATTTCGATGCATTTACGCCGCGAGTCGCTCTTAACTACCGGGGTGACTGGGGTTCTGCTTACGCGAGCTTTAGCAAGGGCTTCAAAGCAGGAGGCTTTAACAGTCCTAGTTTTGCCACGAGCCCGAGAATCGAACCGGAGCAAATAGATGCGTTTGAGATTGGTGCCAAGTTCACACCACAAGACAACGTGCAAGTAGATGTAGCCCTGTTTAGTTATGATTGGAGAGATCTCCAGATCGCTGTTATCGATACCTCATCACTCGGAATCTCGCAGGAAAATGCGGCCGCAGCAGAGATTCAAGGCATGGAGTTCGGATTCCGATGGGCAGCTAACGAAATGGTGTCGATGGGAACGGCTTACACGTATCTCAACGGGCGGTATCTTAACTATAGCAACGCATCGGGTTTTATTCCGGCATCGCAAGCTCCCGGCGCGGTAGGGGATGAGCGGGGTATGGTGAGGTCAAGCTTGAATTATACCGGTACCAGAACCGCACAGACCCCGGAAAACTCAATCGCGGCCGACCTCACGGTTGACTTTGACGTCTCTAGCAACTGGAGCGGCAAATTTGTTACCTTGGTATCCTACACGGACGACTATGACATGATTCCCGGTGGCGGTGGTCCAGTAGGTCTGAGCATTCAGGACTCGTATACGATTGTCAATCTATCTTTGGAAGTAGCGAATGAGTCGGGACTCTCGGCGCGACTTTACGTGGATAATGCCACTGATGAGGAATACCTGTTCGAAAGCCAGACAACTGCCTATGGTGGTTACCAGGGCGCCGGGTTCCCAAGAATATTTGGTGTAAGTATCCGAAAGACTTGGTAGGCGGACGAATTTGAGACTTGCGCTGGACACACAGCGCTAGCTATGTTGATAAGAATGACCGATATCTGCACCCGGCGCGAAAGCCCCCCTCCGTGCCGGGTGCAGAAAACTCGAACTAAATGGTGCCGTAGGCGATATGAAAAAAGAACGGCTTGAACTATTTCGCCGAATGGTGCTGATAAGGCGGTTCGAGAGTCACGCCGAGGCATGTCATGCAAAGGGCGAAATACCTGGATCCTTGCATACCGCGACCGGGCAGGAAGCGGAGATAGTCGGTTCCTGCATGGCGCTTCGTCCGGATGACTACATGGTCGGAAATCACCGCTCCCACGGACATCCCATTGCTAAAGGCGCATCGATCAATCCCCTTATGGCGGAGTTATTCGGGCGCAGTACCGGCGTTTGCGGAGGCAAAGGTGGTTCAATGCATCTCTCCGATTTCTCCGTTGGCAGTCTCGGCGAAACAAGCATCGTAGGTTCCGGAGTTCCAGTAGCCGTTGGCGCAGCACTCGGTGCCAGCCTGCAGGGTAGCGACAGAGTCTCGCTTTGCTTTTTCGGTGATGGCGCAACCAACGAAGGTGCATTCCACGAGGGCATGAATCTTGCGGCGATTTGGAAATTGCCGGTCATATTCTTGTGTGAAAATAATTTGTACGGTGTATCGACGCCAGCGGCCGAAGTGATTTCGGTAAAGGATATCGCTGAACGAGGCGCGGCTTACACGATGCGCTCAGAGATCGTAGATGGTCAGGATGTCGAAGCTGTTTTCGACGTAGTCGGTGCGGCCGTTAGTCGAGCTCGAGCGGGCGAGGGCCCAACTCTCGTTGAGGCAAAGACCTATCGTTTTGCGGAGCATGCCGCAAACATGGGGCGCGTACTCCTGGAACGTGGACTTGAACTCGAAGAGTGGCTAAAACGAGATCCCATAGAATTGTATCGATCAAAGCTCATCGCAGGCGGTACGGATGCCGATGAACTAATCGCGATCGAGACGGAAATTGACGATGAAATTGTCGCGTCACTCGATTTCGCGAGGAATAGCCCATATCCAGAACAGTCAGAAGCGTTCACGGACGTCTTTACTGAACCGGTGCCGACCCCGGCGTGGTTGAACGTTGTGGAGAACGGCGATGGCTAATGTCAGCTTCCTTGAGGCAATAAGACAAGCGCAGTTCGAAGAGTTGTCGAGAGACGATAACGTTTTTCTCATGGGTGAGGACGTGCGTTGCAATGTTTTTGGAACGACGACCGGATTTGTGGAAGCGTTCGGCAAGGACCGCGTACGTGACACGCCGATCTCGGAGGCAGGCTTTGTCGGTGCCGCCGCTGGCGCAAGCATGGTGGGAATGCGACCGATCGTTGATCTTACGATTGCAACGTTCGCTTACCCGGCGATGGATCAGATATGCAGTATCGTCGCAAAGTCACGTTACTTGTATGGCGGTCAGGCCCGCCTGCCGTTGGTACTGCGAATGTGCATGTTCTACGGTAATTCCAATGCCGCCCAGCATTCTGACAGACCATACCCGATGTTTATGGGCATGCCAGGCTTAAAGATAATCGTCCCGTCCAACCCAGCGGACATGAAAGGTTTGCTTAAGTCGGCGATCCGGGATGACAACCCGGTTATGTCGTTCGAAGATGGTACCTTGTGGTCGTCGAAATCTACGGTGCCCGACGACGATGATTTTCTGGTACCGATAGGAGTCGCCGACGTAAAACGCGAGGGCACCGATGTCAGTGTTATTGCCGTTGGTGGCTCAGTTCAATATGCACTGGCAGCGGCAGAGACAATGGCTAAAGAGGGTGTCTCTGTTGAAGTTGTTGACCCAAGAACCTTAGTGCCGCTGGACACGAAAACAATCCTAAATTCAGTTCGCAAAACGGGTCGGGCAATTACGGTAGACCCAGCGCATCAAAGCTGTAGCGCCGCCAGCGAGATCTCGGCAACCATTGTTGAGAGTGCATTTTCAGATCTGAAGGCTCCAGTGCTTCGGGTGACGACACCGGACACGCATTTGCCATTCAGTCCGCATATCGAGAAACCACTTTACCCGAGTCCAGAGCGAATCGTTGCTGCGGTGCGTAAAGTCATGGATAGCTAGCGGAAAGGATTTGTTTTGAGCGAAGTTAATGCGAATATAGTTGATGTCTTGTTGCCGCAGAGCGGAATGGGCATGCTGGATGGGGAAATCGTCCAATGGCTGAAGAGTGAAGGCACTGAGGTTTCCGAGGGTGAAATCATTGTTGAAGTTGAGGCTGCGAAAGCAATAGTGGAGATTCCGGCGCCCTGCGATGGCGTGCTGCAAACCATTGTTGCTGCAGAAGGTGAAGTAGTTGAAGTCAGAGCTGTGATCGCTCGAATAATCCCCAAAGGCTAGTGGCTGAGGCTGAAAAGAAATAGCAGTTCGACATAAAGACAAGAGGACAAAAATGGCAGACCTAAATGAGTTGATGGCGCGGCTGGAAAAGCTCGAGGATCTTGAGGCAATTCGGCGGCTGAAACACAAGTATTGCGGACACTGCGATGCCGGATTCCAGGCAGATGAAATTGCGGCACTGTTTACCGAGGATGGCGTGTGGGAAGCCGGAGAACCCTGGGGCAACTTCGTAGGGCCGAAGGCGATAACAGAGTTTTTCCGAGGCATGCCTGAAGCCGTTAGTTTTTCAGTACACGCTTTGTCGAACGAAGAGATTGATATTGATGGCGATACGGCGACTGCGAGGTGGCGCACGGTTATTCCAGTGACATTGAATTCGGAGGAAGGAGGTGTCTCACATTGGATGTTCTGCGACTACACGGACGAATACAAAAAGATCGAAGGCCGTTGGCTGTTTAGTAGAATAAAGGCCGACGTTGTGCGTTCTGGCGACCACGCCGCGGGCTGGAGCCAAGGCAACGACGCATAGTTATTTGTATGATTGCATCGTGAAACGTATTCTCTGCACGATGACTACCGCCAATAGTTTAAAATTTAGATCTATTTTTGCGCCAAGTATTGTTCTGATCACAATTCTATTGTCGGTCGTTGGCGCGTCCGCCCAGGAAAAGCGACCAACGCTGGACGCTGAGACGGCGAAAGCCATCGTCGAAGGTTGTGAGCATTACGCTGCCAGTAATGACATTGCTGTGGCGATTGCGGTTGCGGGTCCCGGCGAATTGCTCGCGGCGTTGCTAAGAATGGATGATGTGGTTCCCGGAGCCGTTGAAGTCGCTATCTGGAAAGCCCGTTCGTCAGCGAAGACACCGTCTATTTCGACAGTGCCTGGTGTAGCATCCGTTGCGGGAGGACAGCCGATCTTCTCACTTGAAGGTAAGTTGCTGGGCGGTGTCGGTGTGTCAGGGGCGACAGAAAATCAGGACACCGCCTGCGCGCTGGCGGGCATTGACGCAGCATCTCGTAAACTGGACGAAGAATAAAAAACTGTGACTGATAAAAAAGTTGGATCGGAAAAGAAAGTAGGCGCATTAGTGTCAGGCCTTAATGTGATTCGCTACCTGGTTCGGGCGCCAACTGCGGTTGGCGTGAGTCAGGTTGCTAGAGATGTGAAGATCAGCCCGAGCACTTGCTTCAATCTATTGAGAACTCTTGTGCAGGAACAATTGGTCTACTTTGACCCGGTGACCAAGAATTACTCGATTAGTTACGGTTTATTGGAATTGACAAAGGGAATGATCGAACGAGATCAAATCGTTCAGTACTTGAAGCCCAGACTGACAAAAATGGCATTGGAGCATCGAATCACAGCCACTCTCTGGCGCCGGGTTGCTGACGATCGCGTTATTCTTGTCGAGCGAGCTGATGCAGAATCAGCCGTCCGAATTCATATGACCGTTGGTCAACGATTGCCTATATTTATTGGTGCTCTGGGGCGCTGCATGGCAGCGTTCAGCAGTTTGTCGAAGGATGTTATTCGCCAGCAGTTTGAGGTGCTGAGGTGGGAGAATCCACCCGAGTTTGATGAGTATTGGGACGATCTTAAAGAAGC
>JAACFM010000099.1 GCA_009937445.1 Gammaproteobacteria bacterium
GCGTCATCGCGACTGTCAACCAACCACCGGTAAGACGCCAGCAATGCTGCCGGGCCCAGGTAACGATCACTGTTCCACCAATAGCTGGGACAACTCGTCGAACAGCAGGCACACAAAATGCAGGCGGCCGGTTCATTGATCAGTTCCTGATCTTCCTTGCTCTGCAAGCGTTCCTGATCCGGCGGTGGCGGCGTTCGAGACTGCAACCATGGCTTGACCGATGCGTACTGAGCATAGAAATTGGTGAGGTCTGTTACCAGGTCTTTGACCACCGGCATGTGCGGCAACGGATAGATCTTGACGTCACCCTTGACCTCATCGTTCGCGCGCGTACAGGCCAGCGTGTTCCCGCCGTCGATGTTCATCGCACAGGAACCGCAGATACCCTCTCTGCATGAACGCCGGAAGGTCAAGGTCGGGTCAATCTCATTCTTGATCTTGATCAGAGCGTCCAGAACCATCGGACCGCAGGAATCCATATCAATAGCGTAGGTATCCATGCGCGGATTCTCATCGCTGGACGGATCGTAGCGATACACAGCGAACTTGCGAACATTGCTCGCACCGTCCGCCGCCGGGAAGTGCTTGCCCTTCTTTATGCGTGAGTTCTTGGGAAGTCTGAATTCAGCCACTGTCAATGTTCCTAGTAAACGCGTGCTTTTGGTTGAACGTATTCAACCTCGTCAGTCAGTGTTTCCTGGTGTACCGGACGGTAGTCAAAACTGACTTTGCCGCTGGCATCAATCCAGGAGAGCGTGTGCTTCATCCAGTTTTCGTCATCCCTGTCCGGATAATCTTCTCGTGCATGCGCGCCGCGACTTTCCGACCGGTTCGCCGCGGATTCAATGGTCGCTGCGGCATTGAGCAACAGGTTCTCAAGCTCCATTGTCTCGACCAGATCCGTATTCCAGACCATTGACCGGTCCGTCACGCCAACGTCACCAAAGCTCGCAAATGTCTCGCGCAATAACCCAACCCCTTCATTCAGGGACTCGCCAGTCCGGAACACAGCGGCATGCCCCTGCATGACCTTTTGCATTTCCAGACGAATTTCTGCCGTCGGCCGACTGCCATTGGCATTACGGAGTTTGTCTATTCTGGCAACACTGTCCTGCCCGGCATCGGCAGCCAGCGCTTTGTGGCGCGCGCCCGGCGTCATTTGTTCAGCGCAGAAATGTGCGGCTGCGCGCCCAAACACAACAAGGTCGAGCAGTGAGTTTGAACCGAGACGATTGGCGCCGTGCACCGATACGCAGGCGGCCTCACCAACGGCCATCAAACCCGGAACAACCGACTCTGGATCGTCGCCCTTCTTTGTAACCACCTGTCCGTTGAAGTTCGCGGGAATACCGCCCATGTTGTAGTGCACGGTCGGCAGGACCGGAATCGGTTCTTTGGTGACATCAACACCCGCGAAAATACGCGCTGATTCTGCGATACCTGGCAGGCGTTCCTCGATGACTTCCGGACCCAGGTGTTCCAGGTGCAAGTGAATGTGGTCCGACTCGCTGCCAACACCGCGACCTTCGTTGATCTCAATGGTCATCGAACGGCTGACAACATCCCGAGACGCAAGGTCCTTGGCGTTGGGCGCGTAGCGCTCCATGAATCGCTCGCCGTCTGAATTGGTGAGGTAACCGCCCTCGCCGCGCACCCCTTCGGTGATCAGGCAGCCAGCGCCGTAAATCCCCGTGGGATGAAACTGCACGAACTCCATATCCTGAACCGGCAGTCCGGCGCGCAGCACCATGGCACTGCCGTCGCCGGTGCAGGTATGCGCCGACGTGCACGAGAAGTACGCCCGGCCATAACCACCGGTCGCCAGAATGACCTGATGCGAGCGGAAACGATGCAATCGGCCCGTCGCGAGATCGATGGCGACGACACCACGGCACGCGCCGTCTTCCATGATGAGATCGACCGCGAAGTACTCGACAAAGAACTCGGCATCGTGCTTCAGGGATTGCTGATACAGGGTGTGCAACATCGCATGACCGGTGCGGTCAGCCGCCGCGCAGGTTCTTTGCGCAGTACCTTCCCCAAATCGGGTAGTCATGCCACCGAATGGACGCTGGTAAATCTTGCCCTCTGCAGTGCGCGAGAACGGAACACCATAATGTTCCAGCTCGATAACCGCGCCAGGTGCTTCTTTACACATGTACTCGATAGCATCCTGGTCGCCAAGCCAGTCTGAACCTTTGACGGTGTCATACATATGCCAGCGCCAGTCATCCTCGCCCATATTGCCCAAAGCGGCGCTAATGCCGCCTTGCGCGGCCACCGTGTGGCTGCGTGTCGGAAAAACCTTGGTGACACAGGCGGTCTTGAAACCTGCCTCGGCCAATCCGAACGTTGCGCGCAGCCCGGCGCCGCCGGCGCCGATAACCACGACGTCATAAGTGTGATCAATAAATTCGTAGTCGCTCATGCGCCCAGCCCGATCTTAAGAATTGCGAAGAGGGCCGCCACGGCCAGGAAACTGTGCGCGAAGCGGGAAATAATGAGCGACGCCAGTTTCAATCCATGGCTGTGCACGTAATCTTCGATAACGACCTGTACTCCGAGGTAGGAGTGATAAGCCAACGTGATCACCAACAACAGAAGCAGCACACTGTTCAGGGGCGCTCCGATAAAGGCCAGCGCCTCTGCGTGTGAAAATCCGGGCATCGTCGCCAATGCGCAGGCAAACCAGAGTCCCAGCAACAACAGGCCCACACCGCTGACTCTCTGTCCCCAGAAATGTGCCGTTCCGTCTTTGGCGGAACCCCGGCCCAATACCTGCCCCAATGGTGAACGTAAGCTCATGCGCGTACCCACCAAAACAGCGCCGTCAGAACGACAGACAGAATCAGAACAAACCAGGCAGAGGCGTTCGCCTGATGCTTCTCAAAACCACGGCCCGTATCCCAGACCAGATGACGCACACCGTTCGACAAATGAAAGAAGAAGGCAAAGCTCCAACCGACAAACAGTATTTTGCCAATGGCCGAATCCAGATACACCATCATTGCGGCATAGGTTTCGGCGCCAATGGCGGCATCCAGCAGCCAGCCGGCCAGCACGATGAAACCCACACTCATCGCCAAACCGGTCGCCCGGTGCAGGATCGACGTTGTCATGGTGATGGGCCAGCGATAAATTGAGATGTGCGGCGACAGGGGCCTGCCGTTATTGCTCATGAATTCTCTTCTTGTTGACGTAGCTTGCCGAATGGACAGCGGCATTATCCTTAAAAATCAATGCAGCGTCCCGCTTTTTCCCAGTCTCCGTAACGGGTGGGATCCAGCCCTCCCCGGCCACCGATCTCTTTTGGCTTCTCAGGACTCGCCGCCGATGTATCATCTATTTTCAGGTCCGCCTTGCTTGCCTCGGCGTCAGCCTTATTTTTTGGGTTATCGTCACTCATGCCGTGAGTATGCCAGAGGCGATATAGAGCTGCATCACCGCTAATCACGTAGAGACATATAATCAATATTTCAACCATTAACATCACCGGCCCGGATGCTTTCGCGTTTCTTCAGGGGCAACTGACCAACGACCTCAAACGGCTGGATTCGGAGGCCGAGATTCTCGCCGCCTGGTGCAATCCCAAGGGCCGGGTAATCTGGCTGGGCACCGTTTGGCCTATTGATTCCGGGTTTGGGTTGTCGGCTCCACCTGAGATGGCCGCTGCGATTGTGAAGCGACTCACAATGTTTCGTTTCCGCTCGAAGGTCGAATTCAGCATCGACAATGACAGCGCGAGCATCGATCCCTCTGCTCTGATCAAGGCCGGCTACCCGTTTATCGGTCCCGAGCAATCCGAACAGTTCACACCGCACATGCTTAATCTCGATCTACTGGACGCCATCAGCTTCGACAAGGGCTGTTATACCGGTCAGGAAATCGTTGCACGTACGCATTACAAAGGGGCTACCAAGCGCAGGACTTTACGATTTGAAAGCGATAGGCCCGTATCCCCTGGAGACAAATTGTCTATCGACGGCCGTGAAATCGGGGAAGTTTTGAACGCTGCTGGAAATGATTTGTTGGCGGTCGTGCCGGTTGACCGTGTGGATGGCCAATTAACAACCGGCAATGCAACAGTGCGTCAGGTATCCCTGCCGTACGCCGCGCTATTTACTGTAACCCCCTGACTTGCCAGAATGCCCACTTGAGTTGGCAGCCCCAATATTGACCTCAGGAATAACGCTATGAATTTCGAGCTAAGCAACGAACAACAGATGATCGTTGATACTGTCCGGGCATTCGTCGAAAACGAACTGTACCCGCACGAAGAGGAAGTCGAACGAACCGGCGTCGTGCCCAAGGAGCTTGGGCAGGAGATTGCGCAGAAGTGCAAGGACATTGGCTTTTACGCATCCAATATTTCAACAGATGCCGGTGGCGGTGGCCTGAATTACCTTGATTTCACCCTGCTGGAACGGGAGCTCGGCCGCGCGTCGATGGCCTTGAGTGTTTTCTTCGGCCGTCCATCCGGCATTCTTGAGGCATGCACCGGCGATCAGCGTGAGAAATATCTGCTGCCGGCCGTTGCGGGCGAAAAATTTGACGCACTCGCTATGACGGAACCCGGCGCGGGCTCGGATGTGCGCAGTATGAGTGCTACGGCCGTAGCCGATGGCGATGACTGGGTTATCAACGGGACCAAGCACTTCATTAGCCATGCGGACATTGCGGATTTTGTCATCCTGTTCGTCGCAACAGGAGAAGAAGAAACGCCGCGTGGTCCGAAGAAGAAGATCAGCTGCTTCCTGGTTGATCGCGGCACGCCAGGCTTCGAGATTCGTAGCGGATACAACTCGGTGTCGCATCGCGGTTATCACAACTCCATTCTCGACTTCGATAATTGCCGGGTACCCAAAGAACAGATGCTGGGTGAACCGCACCAGGGTTTTGCGCTCGCCAATACCTGGTTATACGCAACCCGTCTAACCGTCGCCACGATGGCAGTCGGCCGCGCACGCCGCGCAATGGATCTGGCGTTGAACTATGCCGTCGAGCGCAAGCAATTTGGTAAAGCGATCGGCAAGTTCCAGGGAGTGTCATTCAAGCTGGCCGACATGGTTACCGAAATTGATGCCGCCGACTGGTTGACGTTGGCTGCAGCCTGGCGGGTTGATAACGGCATGCCAGCCAATCGAGAAATCGCCAGCGCCAAGCTGTACGCCACCGAAATGCTGGCACGTGTCACCGACGAGGCGTTGCAGATATTCGGCGGCATGGGGCTAATGAGCGACCTGCCACTGGAACGCCTGTGGCGCGACGCTCGTGTCGAACGAATCTGGGAAGGTACGTCCGAAATTCAACGCCACATCATCAGTCGCGAATTGTTGCGGCCTCTGGAGAAATGAAATGAGTGCTGAAGCAATCAAGACCCGCATTGAAGACGGCATCCTCGAGGTTGTCATTGACCGGCCCAAAGCCAATGCTATCGATCGGGCGACCAGCATAAGGATGGGTGAAATATTTTCCGACTTCCGCGACAACGCGGATATTCGTTGCGCCATTCTGACGGCCAGTGGACCGAAGTTTTTTTCGGCCGGTTGGGACCTGAAGGCAGCGGCCAGCGGTGAAGAAGTCGACGGTGATTATGGCATTGGCGGTTTTGGCGGCATTCAGGAACTCGAAGACTTCAACAAGCCGGTGATCTGTGCCGTCAACGGCATTTGCTGCGGTGGCGGTTTTGAAATGGCGCTGTGCGCCGACATTATCATTGCAGCTGAGCACGCGTCGTTCGCACTGCCGGAGATTCGTTCGGGCACGGTTGCCGACGCCGCTTCCATAAAATTACCGAAACGCATTCCGTATCACGTTGCTATGGAGATGTTGTTGACCGGTCGATGGCTCGACGCCGAGGAGGCGCATCGCTGGGGATTTGTAAATGAAATCGTGGCGGCCGATGAGCTCATGAATCGAGCCTGGGACATAGCCCGCCTGATTGCATCCGGACCGCCGCTGGTTTACGCCGCGATCAAGGAGGTCGTCAGGGAAGCCGAAAACATGAAGTTTCTGGACGCACTGAAGAAGATTACCAACAGCGAGTTCGAAACGGTCGCTACGCTGTACTCCAGCGAAGACCAACTCGAGGGCGCACGCGCATTTGCTGAAAAACGTGACCCGGTCTGGAAGGGCCGATAACTGCCCAGAGCAAAAAACTATGAAAGGGACTCGTTCACTCCAGCGTCTTCTGGCGCCCAAATCCGTTGCTGTGTTTGGCGGCGCAAGTGCCGCTGAAGTTATTCGTCAATGTCGGGCAGTCGGATTCGGCGGCGATATCTGGCCAGTCAACCCCGGTCGGACTGAACTCGAAGGCATCCCCTGCGTTGCGCGCGTTGCGGACTTGCCCGGTGTGCCTGACGCCAGTTTCATCGCGGCACCGCCATCTGCAACACTGGAAATCGTGCGTGACCTTGCGGCGCTCGGGGCACCCGGCGCAATATGCTTTGCCGCCGGCTTCGCTGAAACCGGAGCCGAGTCCGGCGCAGCACTACAAGACCAATTGCGCGAAGCGGCCGGCGACATGGCCATTATCGGGCCGAACTGTCATGGCTATATCAATTACCTTGATGGCGTCGCTCTTTGGCCCGATCAACACGGTGGCAAACGAGTCGAGCGCGGTGCTGCACTTATTTCACAGAGTGGCAATATCGCGATCAACCTGACGATGCAACAACGCGAGGTTGATTTCAGCTACGTCATCTCGGTCGGAAACAACAGCGCGCTGCGCCTGCATCAATACATCGACGCCCTGCTCGAGGACTCCCGTGTCGCCGTTATCGCGTTGCACATTGAGGGCATCGTTGATGCTGCCGCCTTTTCCGAGTCAGCGCTCAGGGCATTGAAGAAGGGTGTGCCCATTGTTGCTCTGAAAACGGGACGGTCCAAACGTGGTGCCGAAATCACGATGAGCCACACGGCCTCGCTGGCCGGTTCCGACGAACTCTACTCCGCCCTCTTCGAGCGGGTCGGTGTTGCGCGCTGCGACACGCTGTCGCAATTTCTGGAGACCACAAAATTCCTTTCCATCGTCGGGCCGCTGCCGAACTCAACGCTCGGGTCAATGAGCTGTTCCGGCGGTGATGCGTCTTTGGTCGCCGACTGCGCCGATCGATTGCAGATGGAGACACCGGAGTTAAGTGACGAGTCCGCTGCCGACCTGAAAGCGCTTCTTGGCGCAAACGTTGATGTCTCAAATCCGCTCGACTACCACCTCTATATCTGGGGAAACCACGAAAAACTTAATCGATGTTTCGAACGCGTATTGAGTAATCAGTTTGGCTGCACGTTATTAATTCTCGACTACCCACCGGGCGACGGCAATGCAGCCGCGAACTGGGAAATATCGGAACGTGCACTCATTGATGCAGTCGCCACGAGCGGTGAACGCGCCGTCGTCGTTTCGTCTCTGCCCGAGACGCTTCCCGGTTACGTGCGGGAGCGACTGAAAGCCGCCGGTATCGCTCCGATGCAGGGCATAGAGGATTGCCTGTTCGCCATTAGAGCCGCTGCAACGGTAGGAGCAGCTCAAAATAATCTGGAAAAACTGCAGCCGATCCTGCCGCGGGAAGACGCCGATGGTGAGGCAAGAACCATCGATGAGCCGAGCAGTAAAAAGGCACTCGCCGAATTTGGTGTATCGGTTCCGGCAGGCCGAACCTGCTCTGCCGCTGAAACCGTTGATGCGGCAAACGCAATCGGATTTCCGGTCGTTCTTAAGGCCGTGTCGAGCGAGCTGTCACACAAGAGTGAATTGGGCGCGGTCGTTGTCAACCTCGCTGATGCCGATGCGGTACGAGTCGCGACGGAGCGATTGGCGTCTGATTTCGATCAATTCCTCGTTGAGTCAATGGTCCAGTCCGTCGTGTGTGAGCTCATCGTCGGAATCAACCGCGACCCCACCTTCGGCCTAACGCTGACTGTCGGCGCAGGCGGCTTGCTGGTCGAATTAATTCATGAGAGCGCGTCTCTGCTGCTGCCCGTGCAGCGCGAGGAAATTCGCGCGGCGATTCAGTCTTTAAAAGTGCACAAGCTCATCGACGGTTACCGGGGTCAGTCAGCCGGTGACCTCGACAGTGTGGTCGATGCTGTCGAAGGTATCGCCCGTTATGCGATCGCACACAACGACTCCCTGCTGGAGCTGGACGTTAATCCCCTGTGTGTATTGCCCGACGGTGCGGTCGCCGTCGACGCGTTTATCCGCACCACAGAATGAATATTGATCGCCTGACGCCAAGCATTGGTGCCGAGATTAGCGGTATCGATTTGTCGCAAGCGCTGGACGCTGCCACCGAGAACCGGATCTACGATGCGTTGATGAAACATCTCGTCCTGTTTTTTCGTGACCAGGATTTATCGCCGCAGGCACAATTTGCGTTCGCAAGGTCTTTTGGCACTCCCGTAGCGCCGCACCCCGTCTACCCCCATCTGCCCGGATACGACCGGGTCGTTTTGCTGGAGAATGACGGTGATCGCCCACCCGACACAGATGACTGGCACACGGACCTGAGCTTTCAGCCGCAGCCACCCTTCCTGTCCGTGCTGCATGCTGTTGAGGTACCCGAAACCGGCGGCGATACCTTGTGGGCCAATATGTACGCCGCCTACGACACCCTGCCCGAAGAAATACAGACACTGCTCGCCAGATCATCTGCTGTGCACGACATGGGCGCGTTTCGAGATAGCTATCTCGGTGAAAATGGCGACGTCGACGCGTTGAATGCGGGGATGGCGAGCATGGGTTCAGCGGTGCACCCGATGGCGCCGCTGCATCCTGTGACGAACAAGCGCCTGCTGTTTGTCAATCGCTCCTTCACGCAACACGTCACCGGCATGCTAAAGGCTGAAAGCGACCGATTGCTGCAGTATTTGTTCAGCCATCTGGAATCACCCAATTTTCAGGTTCGCTTTCGCTGGAAAAAGGGGTCCGTCGCAATCTGGGATAACCGCTCGACCCAGCACTTCGCGGTTGCAGACTATCTTCCCGCGTACCGCCGGATGCATCGCGTCATTATCGACACCGACCGTCGCGTTTAATACCGCTTGATAAGGTCGAAGTCCCGGCCCGGACGAAATTCCTGCAGCCGTTCAATGCTGACGTTTCCCATCAACTCCTCTGCAGCCAGTTGCCCAACAATCGGGGCGAGCGTCACGCCACTGTGCATGATGGCGAGATAAACATCGGGACGTGCGGGGGACGCGCCCAACACCGGGTGGCCATCAACCGGTAGCGGCCGCCAACCGATGCGCACACTTTCAACAACAGCGTCCGCTGTGCACGGTGCAAACTGTTTTGCAACATCAAACATGCGCACGGCATGTTGTTTCGCAACAATCGGGTTCGGGTAATGATTCGGGCGTGCAGCAAGACGCAGCATATGCCCCTCGTCTTGCGGAGCACCTTCCTGTTCACCGACGACCAGTCGACCGTCGTCGCGCTGATGTAAATGAATTCCCGGCGCGGAAATGATGCGATTGAGGCAACGCGGCATGGGCTTTGACGTAACGATAATACCCGGCGTTGAGCGTTGCGGAATGTCGGTCTCGGCAAATCGCAATCCGGCGTCCGGCTGAGCGCCCGTCGCCAATACCAGTTTGTCTGCCTTGATCGGGCCGAGGCTGGTCTTGACCGCAACCAGCTTGCCGTCTTGCAGAGAGACGTCTGCCAGTTCGCACGGGTAGCGGATGCTGGCGCCCAGCGCTTCTGCCGCCAGCAACAATTTCTGCGTCGCCAACACCGGATCAACGGTGCCGTCATTCTCGGAATACCCAGCTCGCGTTGCGCCACCAAAATCGACGTTCGGTTCGAGTTCTGCCAATTCGGCAGCATCGACCATCCGCGCACGCTCACCCCATTCGAACTGCTCGGCGATCTGGGCGGCGAGTTTTTCCTGCCGTGGCTCGTTGTCGAACCACTCCAGTGATCCGCCCCAGCGCACCGGCAGATCCAGCTCCTGATGCAGGCTTCCCCAGCTCGCCACACTGTCCTGACTGAGGGAATGATAGCTGCGCGGCGTCTTCGCCCAGGTCGCATTGATCCAGGCGAAGGTCCCGCCAGTCGCGTGCGACGCGGGCCCCTGTTTGTCGATAACGGTAACCGACGCGCCGGCTTTCGCGAGGTGGTAGGCGATCGAAGCACCAACGATGCCCGCCCCGGCCACCACAACGCGGAGCTTTTTACCGGCCGTTGCGCGCGGACCGCAGCCGACAACGGTCGTGGCGGCCAATAGCTTCAATAACAATCGCCTGTTCATATGTTGCGCCCTATTGAGCTACGATAGACACACACAGTATGCCAGACGAGCGAATCCAAATATGAAACGAGCCAGCCTGAGTATCGTAATCGCATTGCTTTTTGCCAGTGCAGTATCCGCACAAGACCGCAATTCCGAGCACGCGAAGAAGACCTTCGAGATCTACAAAACGATCATTGAGATGGAGACATCCAAGAACCTCGGCAATGTCCCCGCTATGGCACAATACCTGGCTGATGAATTGATTGGCGCCGGACTGCAGGAGGCAGACGTTGAAATCCTGCCGGTCGGCGAGACCGCCGCGCTGATAGCGAGATACCGCGGCGACGGTTCGTCAGGCAAGAAACCGATTCTCCTGCTGGCCCACATGGACGTCGTCGAAGCGCTCCCCGAAGACTGGGAGCGCCCGCCGTTCAAACTGACGCAGGACGACACCTACTTTTTCGCGCGCGGCACGATCGACAACAAGTTCGGCGTTGCCCACCTCACGTCAACCTTCATCCGCCTGAAGAAAGAAGGATTTGTCCCGAACCGGGATTTGATCATCGTGTTCTCCGGTGACGAAGAAAGCTCCATGACAAGTACCAAAATACTGGCTTACGAACGCCCGGATCTCGTGGAAGCCGAGTATGCACTCAACTCCGATTCCGGCGGTGGCCAACTGAGCGAAGACGGCAAGGTGCTCAACTTCCTGGTGCAAACCTCTGAGAAGACCTACGTCACCTGGGAAATCACGGCCCGCAATCCCGGTGGCCACAGCTCGCGGCCAAAACCGGACAATGCCATCTTCGATCTGGCCGACGCCATTAGCAAAATTCGGGGCCACAAGTTCCCTGTTCGCTGGAACGACACAACACTGGAATATTTTGCGGAGACCGGCAAACAACTCGGTGGTGAACTGGGCGACGCAATGATCCGGTTTTCCGAGGACCCGAACGACGCCGAAGCGGCAGAACGCCTGTCCATAGAATCCTCTTACGTCGGCACCACGCGAACAACCTGTGTCCCCACCATGCTGCGTGGCGGACACGCCGAAAATGCCCTGCCGCAGTCTGCAACGGTCACGGTAAATTGTCGCGTTTTCCCGGGCGTTCCCGCCGCCGACGTCAAGAGTGCCCTGCAACAGGCGATTGGCAACGAGGTCCTGGAGTTCAAAGTGACCTACGAACCTGAAGAAAGTCCGGTCTCGGACCTACGCGAGGATATTCGCGGTGCTGTCAGTGAGGCGGTCCATGCCCGCTTCCCCGGCGTCAGAATCCTTGGCTACATGACATCAGGCGGAACCGACGGGATGCACTTTCGAAGGGCCGGGGTACCGACATGGGCAATGGGCGGTATTGTCATGAAACCCAATGACAACTATGCGCACGGACTGAACGAGAGAGTGCCCATCGACGCATTTTACGGCGCCCTGAACCACTGGAGCATCATCATCAAAAATCTGGCGAGCGACTAGGTAAAGAACTTGACGATCTCCACCATCGCCTCGGTGTCAAAGCGACAGTAGCGGAGCAA
>JAACFM010000172.1 GCA_009937445.1 Gammaproteobacteria bacterium
CGTCGACCGCCCGACAGAACGGCCTTGAAGACATCCATGCCGACGACCAGCGCCAGCGATAAACCGACCGCCGACCACAGCGAATATCGCCCGCCGACCCAGTCCCAGAAACCAAAGCGGAAATCGGTGCGAATACCGAAGTCATCCATAGCTTCATGATTCGTCGACGCCGCAACGAAGTGATATTGCACGGCAACCGCGTCCAGTGAATCAATCACCCATTGACGCGCCGCTTTCGCGTTGGTCATTGTCTCGATCGTGGTGAATGTCTTCGAGCAAATGACGAACAAGGTCGTTTCGACATCAAGCTCTTTGGTCAGATCCGCGAGCTGCGTGCCATCGATATTCGACACGCTGTGAAAGCGCATGCCGTCCTTCCAGTACGTCCGCAACGCCCGGCTCGCCATCACAGGACCAAGATCCGACCCACCGATACCGATGTTGACGATGTCCGTCAGTTTTTTGCCGGTGCTGCCTTTGATAACGCCACTTTGTACGCCGTCGACAAAAGTCTCCATCTTCGTGAGGACTTCCCAGACTTCAGTAATGCCCGGCGTCTCGTGCGCCACTGAATCGGCGATCTTGGCGCGAAGTGCGCCGTGCAATACGGCCCGCCCCTCGGTCTTGTTGATTTCTTCGCCTGCGAACATGGCTTTTACAGCCGCCGGCACAGCCGCTTGTTTGGCGAGCTGGTCCAGCAACTTGCGCGTCGACGCATTCAGGTGGTTTCTGGAGTAGTCGAGCGTGAGATCGCCCGCTTCCAGAGCGAATTTCTCCGCTCTCTTCTTGTCGCGCGAGAACAGGTCTCGTAACTGGCGCTCACGCATGTCATCCCGATAATGCTCCGCCAGCTTTTTCCAGGCGGGCAGTGTAGGCGTTGGCCACGGCTAGGTGCTTTCTTTGTCTTCTTATTGGTAGAACTCAAGATACCATTCGACGAAGTTCTTCACACCGACTTCTACGGTCGTGCTGGGCTGATAGCCCACGTCAACGGCCAGATCTTCGGTATCCGCCCACGTATCGGGAACGTCGCCGGGCTGCAGTGGCAGCAGATTCATCTCAGCCTTCTTGCCCAGGGCTTTCTCCACCGCGCCAATGTAGTCCATCAACTCAACTGGCTGCTGATTACCAATATTGTAAAGCCGGTAGGGCGCCATGCTGGTGCCCGGATCGGGTGTTGCCGGATCCCAGTCTTCATTTGCTGTCGCGGTGTTGTCGCTGGTCCGAACAACGCCTTCAACGATGTCATCAATGTAGGTGAAGTCGCGCTTGTGCTTGCCATAGTTGAAAACATCGATCGGTTTGCCTTCGATGATCGCTTTCGTGAACAGGAATAACGCCATATCCGGGCGGCCGTAGGGGCCGTATACCGTGAAGAAACGCAAACCCGTGGTGGGCAGCTTGTAAAGATTGGAGTATGTGTGCGCGAACAGCTCATTCGCCTTTTTGGTCGCGCCATACAGTGCCAGCGGGTGATCCACGTTCTGGTGAATCGAGAACGGCATCGTCGTATTCGCGCCGTAAACCGAGCTCGATGACGCATACGTCAGGTGCTGCACATCGTTGTGACGGCAGCCTTCGAGAATATTGACGAAACCGACGATGTTGCTATCGATATAGGAATGCGGGTTCTCGATGGAGTAACGAACACCAGCCTGCGCGGCAAGGTTTATGACTTTGTCGAACTTTTCGTTGGCGAACAGCGCTTCCATGCCGCTGCGGTCCGCAAGGTCTAAGCGGCGCATTGAGAAGTTGTCGTAGTCCGCCAGGATCGCTGCGCGTGATTCTTTCAGGTTGACGTCGTAGTAGTCGTTGAAGTTATCGAGTCCGACGACGGTGTCGCCGCGGTCGAGTAGCTTTTTGGAGGTGTGGAAACCTACGAAACCGGCGGCGCCTGTGACTAGTATTTTCATTTTTTCCTTTGGTCGCGCGCAGGGCGCGGTCCTACAGTCGGTCGTCTACGAGTTCTGGTGGCAGTACGTACTTGATGTCATAGAGCACCGAGGTTTCTTTTCCGAACGCTCTGATTCCGTCAGCACCCAATGCTCGAAACTCGTCGTGAGCCACTGCAATAATGACCACATCATACGCCCCATTCTGAGGCTCGGCGACAAGGTCCAGACCATACTCGTGCTTTGCTTCATCCGCATCACACCAGGGATCGTGAACGTCTACTGTTGCGCCGTAAGTCGTCAACTCGTTAACGATGTCGACCACCTTCGTGTTGCGAACGTCCGGGCAGTTTTCTTTGAACGCCAGACCCAGCATCAGCACTCGCGCGCTGGACGGTTGAATGCTTTTCTTGAGCATCAGCTTCACGACCTGTGACGCAACATAGAGCGACATGTTGTCGTTAATGCGGCGGCCGGCCAGAATCATCTGCGGGTGATAGCCAAGTTGCTGAGCTTTGTAGGTCAGGTAATACGGATCGATGCCAATGCAATGACCGCCGACCAGACCGGGGCGGAACGGCAGGAAGTTCCATTTGGTGCCCGCCGCTTCCAGAACCTCTTCCGTATCGATGCCAACCCTGTCGAAAATCATCGCCAGCTCGTTGACCAGTGCGATGTTGACATCGCGCTGCGTGTTCTCGATAACCTTTGCGGCTTCGGCGACTTTGATGCTCGATGCCTTGTGCGTGCCAGCCGTAATAATCGTTGCGTACACCGCATCAACAAACTCCGCGGCTTCGGCATTCGAACCTGAGGTCACTTTCAGGATGGACGGCAAGCGATGCTCTTTATCACCGGGGTTGATTCTTTCGGGACTGTAACCGACGAAGAACTCTTCGTTCATCGTGAAGCCGGACCCCTGCTCCAGGAACGGCACACAGAATTCCTCAGTGGCTCCGGGGTACACCGTTGACTCGTAGACGACAGTGTCGCCTTTGGAGATCACACTGCCGAGCAATCTGCTCGCCATTTTGAGTGGCGTCAAAAGCGGGCGATTGCCGTCACCAATCGGCGTTGGCACCGTCACAATATAGAAATTGCAGTCCGCGAGGGCCGCTGAATCTGACGCAAAGGACAGGTGCGTGGCCTCGGCCAGCTCTTCGCTCGAACACTCCAGCGTGGAGTCCGTTCCGCCTTCCAACTCGGCAACACGATCGGCCTTGATGTCGAAACCGACGGTCGGGTATTTCTTGCCAAATTCAACAGCGAGCGGCAGGCCGACGTAGCCCAGACCGACGATGCCGATGCGCAGATTATTAATATCAAAGGACATTGCTTGTCTCGTTACAAATCAGGAACTTAAATAACATATCTGTGCGATAAAAACTGTGACCCAGGGGCCGCTCCCGTCAAGCGGGACCGAGGTCCTACAGAATGCTCGGCATGTACAAGAGTGCCAGCAGACCTGTGATGCTCATCGTGATCGTATACGGTATTGCCATGATGACCATGCGGCCGTATGACAGCCGAATCAGCGGTGCCAGGGCCGAGGTCAGCAAGAACAGGAACGCGGCCTGGCCGTTCGGTGTCGCGACAGACGGGATGTTCGTGCCCGTATTGATCGCCACAGCCAACGCGTCGAACTGGTCGCGAGTGATATCGCCAGCATTGAACATCTGCTCGACCTCACCGATGTACACGGTAGCGACGAAGACGTTGTCACTGATCATCGACAACCCGCCGTTGGCCAGGTAGAACAGCGCTTCCTGAGTTTTGCCCTCGTAGGTCATGACCCAGTGAATGACCGGCG
>JAACFM010000018.1 GCA_009937445.1 Gammaproteobacteria bacterium
TGTTGCTCCGAGCCCGATAAGGTATTGATTATTGTCGATTTTCCGACACCCGACGAGCCCAGAAGCGCGACCGTCTGGCCCTCACCGCACCAGGCCCTGAGTACCGCGACCTGCTTAGTATCCCGCGCATCGAGGCATTCAACCAGGATTCCGGGTGACAGCATTGATGCGGGCCCGGTGAATTCTGCAACTGAATCCGCGAGGTCGGCTTTGCTTATGACGATAACCGGAAAAGCACCCGCGTCGTGCGCGATCGCGAGGTAGCGCTCCAGACGAGCAATGTTAAAATCGCGATTCGCTGAAGTCACGATAAACAGCGTGTCGACGTTGGCGGCAATAGACTGAATGTCACCAGCTGTCCCAGCAGCGCGACGTTGAAACACCCCGAAAGGTTGCAGCCGCTGCATCACTTGCGAACGGTCCTCATCCAACATCACCCAGTCTCCAACAGTCAGACCCATTGAGGCACTGCGCCCGTGCAGTTCAATGCTTGCGGGACCATGCTGCAGCGCGACCTCAACTCGCCCGCGGTGCACAGTCATCACACGCGCCGGCAAACCGCTTTCCTCCGGATCAACCTGAACCTGGAAATGTGGACGCCACCCCAAGCTTGTTAACGCTTCCTCAGTGCTCATGAGATACACTGGATAACACGATACGAGCCCTTGGGGAAGAACATGAGCGTTGCTCTCATTACAGGCGCCAGTTCCGGCATTGGCGCAGCAACTGCAATAGCGTTTGCAGAGGCCGGATGGGACGTTATGGCCGCAGGCCGTGACGAAGGTCGTCTCGAAGAGGTTGCCGATGTTTCAGACCACATCGCGACCTGGACGGGTGAACTGGTTGAATCCGAGGACTGCGAAGAGCTGGTCGCCGATACCATCGATGAATTTGGCAACATTGACTGCCTTGTAAACTGCGCAGGCGTTATCGTGCGGGCCAATGTCGCGGATACAAGTGACGACGACTGGCGGCTAACGATGGGAATAAATCTCGATGCTGTGTTCTATTTGAGCAGGGCCGCACTGCCGTACTTACTGAAGACAACGGGCAGTATCGTCAACGTTGCTTCCGACTGGGCGCTGAAGGGCGGCGAACGTGCAGCAGCCTACTGCGCCAGCAAGGGTGCGGTTGTTCAATTGACGAAGGCCATGGCGATCGATCATGCGCGCGACGGTTTGCGAATCAACGCCGTTTGCCCCGGCGATATCGATACGCCGATGCTGGTGAGCGAAGCGGAGGATGAAGGCATCGATCTCGTTGGTACGCCGGAGGAAGTGGCAGCACTGATCCTTTTTCTGGCCAGCGATGCAGCAACGCATATCACCGGCACGGCCATTCCGATTGATGGCGGTGCGTCCGCTTAGCGCGATCAGTTTTTGAACGCGTCAGCTGTTGTTCGCTGCAGCGACGGTCATTGCAGAAACCAGAATCGTAGGGACGCCCTGCGATACAGGCACGCTTTGGCCGTTCTTTCCGCAGGTCCATCCACCTGCATCCAGACGGGCGTCGTTCGCGACCATCTTTATTCGGCTTAGAGTCTCGGGACCGGCACCGGTTATGGTTACGTCTTTGAGCGGCGCTGTGATTTTTCCTTTCTCTATCAGCCAGGCGTTCTTCACCGCGAAGCTATAGGTACCAACGCCGAGCTG
The DNA here is from genome assembly GCA_009937445.1 of Gammaproteobacteria bacterium. Classification (GTDB taxonomy): domain Bacteria; phylum Pseudomonadota; class Gammaproteobacteria; order Steroidobacterales; family Woeseiaceae; genus UBA1847. The sequence continues at coordinate 1,653 of JAACFM010000018.1, forward strand.
TACCTGCCCATCGGTGTAGGTTTCGCAAACTATGCCGTGGTCGACGGCTGCGATGATTTCATCTTTCTCATGCGGTCCATCTTCCATGAACGTGCAACTCATGCGTGGCATCGGTGCATGCTGATACGACTCACGTCGTCCGGACCCGGTTGGGTTGGTGTCATATTGTTGCGCGCTGATTTCATCGTGCAGGTAGGACTTCAGGATACCGTTCTCGACCATCACCGTTCGACCCGCCTTGTTGCCCTCATCGTCGTAATTCAACGCGCCGCGTTCGTGAGGAACATCGGCTTGATCAACAATGGTGACGAAAGCCTCAGCGACCTTCTCTCCGATCATATTCGAGTAAGCGCTGATGCCTTGCCGGTTAAAATCCGCTTCCAGGCCATGTCCGATCGCCTCATGCAGCAGCACACCGCTCGTTCCAGATGCAAGTACCACAGGCATGTCACCTGTGGGAGCACGCCGCGCCTCGAACTGAATCATCGTGCGTTCAACGGCCTCATCGATCGTTTTAGCGAGACGTTCCTCTGAAAACCACGACAACTCTGCGCGTGCCGAAATATTTGAGTATCCCGTTTGAATTTCTTCGCCTTTCTTCGCGGTAGCCACAACGGTCAAGCGAGCCAATGGGCGATGGTCTGTCACGAGGCTACCGTTCAGGGTCGCAATCATGACTCTGTCGTCGCTGTCTTCCCAGTACACCGCCACCTTTTCGATCGCCGGATCCCCCGCTTTTACCTCGCGTTCGACAAACTGCAGCAGCGGCAAAATTTGATCCGCGCCAACGTCAGACCACGGAACATTCGTCGTATACAACTCGCCGCTCGATGCCAAGCTGTTTACTTCCGGCATAACCACTTGCGGCCCTTTGGCTTTCGCTGCAGCATTTGTTGCTGCGTTCTGCATCGACGGAAGCGTCAGGTCTTCGGTGAACTCATAACCGGTATTGTCGCCCGTAACCACTCGCAATCCGACGCCCTGACGAATGTCTGTTTTGGCATCGCTGATCACACCATTCTCAAGTGTCATCGAGTTTTTTCGGCTGTGCTGAAAATACAGGTCGGCGATATCGGCACCATTTGTTGTCAATGCCGACATGACGCGGTTGACGACAGACTGATCAATATTGAACCATTCCATAAACGGATTGGGCGGGGTCTTCGGTGCCATCGTCAGCGCAGATTGCACACCACACCCCAGCAGAAATGCCGGCATCGTAATGACTGTGCCCCCGGCAGCAACGCCGCCGAGAAAGTCTCTTCGTTTGATATTAATTTGATTATTCCTTTATTGCCGCCGTCTCCGACCCCAATAGCGGATCAACAGAAAACCGAACAACATTCCACCAAGATGGGCGAAGTTGGCGACGCCATTATTAACACCACTAAATCCGATCGAGAGTTCGAACAAACCGAGCATAATGACGAAATACTTGGCCTTCATGGGAATCGGGGGAAACATCAACATGATCCTGCGATTCGGAAATGCCATACCGTACGCGAGCAATATCCCGAATACGCCGCCCGATGCACCGACAGTCGGCACGCCCCAACCCTGCATCACCCCAACCAGTAATTGCACGATGCCAGCGCCGACCACACACACCATGTAGTAGATGAGAAAACGGCGCACGCCCATCATCCGCTCCAGATCGCGACCGAACATCCACAGCATCAACATGTTGAAGAGGATATGCATCAGCGACCGCGTATCGTGCATGAAGCCGTAGGTGACCAGCTGCCAGGGCATGAACGGCGGGAACTGGTAACTGGGCGGACTCACCAGTGGCTGCAAGGCGAAGAGTCGTCCCATGATTTCCGGAGCAAATTGCTGCAACGCGTAGACCAGACCGTTCGCTATCAACAGAATAAATATTACGTCGGGTATAGCGCTGTTACTGGCCGGTTTCCGGCTGTAGATGTGTTGGTTCATTAAGGTTCTTTTTGGTAGGTGATCAGGCCCAATGGTGGATAATCAGACCGATTTCAGCAGCTTGAATTCCCGAGATTGGTCGGGGCGTGGTCGAATCTTATCACCAGCCGCCGCCACCACCGCCACCACCTCCCCCTCCGGAGAACCCGCCGCCACCGCCGGAAGATGATCCCGGTGCTTGAACAGACGAACTAACAGCAGAATTGAGCCCATGAGACAAACTATTCGTTGTCTTTGTCAGGTTTGACGAGTTCCAGTTTCCGGTGTACCACGCGGGATTATAGGGGCTGCCGTCCGGTTGCCGAATTGACGCGAGCAGGCTTGCGAAGCGCTCAGACCACTGCTGGTCAACACCCAGCGCCAACGCAAACGGCAATAGTGACTCGAATAACTGCGGCGTTTTCTCTGGAGGATTTCTGAGATTCAACTCCTCTTCCTCCGCAACCTCAAGATAGTCTTTAAAGCCGAGCATTTCATCCAGCAACTTCCTGCCGCGCATTGTGGGCCGCTTCATAATGATTGCGAAAAACACCGTTGTCACGAACATCAGAATGACTATCACAATCACCACAGGTGTCGGACCGTTACCCGCTTTCAGCGCCAGAACCGTCGCGATGAGAATGAGTGCGATCGGCGGAATATTCAAGAACCCATTGGTTCGAAAGTATTTTTTCTTGTAGTCATTTACCAGCGACTTCTTGTGTTCGCTCCGTGCGTTGCCCAACACCTCATGATTGGAGTCCTCAAGTGTTACCGCATCGTCCTCTTTGAACAATGCGGTATACAGTTCCTGTTCACCAATGGCGAGCGACTCCCGATTGAGTTCGGACCCCGTTTTGTGCAGGGAGTGTGTACCGTCCTTATCCTGTATTTGCAGGTAACCTTTTACGGCCAGATTGACAATGGCGGCTGTCATTACCTTATCGTCGTAATACATTTGCCGGATATAACGAAGCGACGCTGGCGAAAAACCTTTCGGTGGTTGGTATCGAGTAACGATGACGCCTTCTTCCGGGTCTTTACCATGGTTCTTCCAGACAGGAATGTAGTATGCAAGCAGCAATACCCACCCGAGCAACGCGATTAGAAGATTACTGTTATCGGACAACAGCCACACAAGACGTTGCAACGTCGTCGGCTCTTCGACCAGCCCTTTTGGCCAGCCAACAACGATTGTCAGGCCATGCGCCGCCGGCAAAGGGTGATCGGCACTAAAATGAATGGCGCCGGCCTCATCCATGTAACGCCCATACTGCTGAGCTTTCGATCCAAGCCGACCGGTATAGCCCTCCACCAAGATTTGATTTCGCGGAGCGTCGAATTCCAACTTGACCGTTGCGCTCGCCGCATCGATAGGAAACGCCCACCGGTTGCCGGTGACATTCCAGTACAGCTCATCGTGTTCCTCAAAGAAACCGAGTAATCGATTGGCACGATAACGAAAGGTGTAAGTGTGAACGCCGGGCTCGATTAATCTGTCCGAGCGACCGAAGTACGTGCGGACATCCCGCTCGTTACGAACCGTATGAAACGACTCCGGTAATTCATTTCGCTGTACGCCCAACGGCTCTACTGTTATTGCATAATTATTGCCGAGTCGATCTTCGTACCCGACCGGAAAGTCGCGATAGATACCACGACGAATCTGCTTGCCTTCAGCCCGGACCTGAATGGTCTCAGTCACTTCGATCATGCCGTCGATGAATACTCGAATGTCGCTGTGAAAACTCAGGATGCGCTCGTCGGACCAGGCCGTCGTCGACAATAGCAAGGTCAGGAAAACCAATAGCTGCCTCATTCGACTGTCCCCAGGTCAACCAGCGGAACATTGGCAGCTTCATCAGATGATTTTTGAAAAAAGTCTCTCTGTTTGAAACCAAACCGGGCCGCAATAATATTGCTCGGCACAGTCTCGGTCATGGTGTTGTAGTCACGGACCGAGCCGTTGTAGTAGCGACGTGCAAACTGCAGGTAATTCTCGGTTTCGACGAGCTCATTCTGCAAATTCAGAAAGTTCTCGTTTGCTTTGAGGTCCGGGTAGCTTTCGGCCAGCGCAAGAATGCGATCCAGACCGGCGCTGATTTTTTCTTCCAGCTGCCCTTTGGCGCGGACGTCAGTCGTCTGCATGGCCTCGACCCGTAATACCGTGACCGCTTCCAGGGTCGCCCTCTCATAGCTGGCGTATTGATCAACCGCAGTGACGAGCCTCGGTATCAGGTCATGGCGACGTTGCAATTGCACATCGATATCGCTCCAGGCAGTACTCACTCGGTTGCGACCACGTATGAGGCGGTTATAGAGCGCGACACCAGCTAGCAGAATCAGTAGCAGTCCGACGATGACAATAGTCGTCATTAACGAGCACCTCCGTTTGACCCGGAGCACATCGTATCATCGCAGGAGAACGCCGGGCACGTTTATGCCCTGTGCGCCCAGGGTGCTCGTACTAGTAGAAGAACGAAAAGAATACCTGGAAGACGTTAGCGTCGAGCTGATACAGGGGTTCGCTGCCGATCGGCTGCAACGCGGTCAGGTCGGAAAACTCGTCGTAGTCGACGTGCAACATGTTAATCGATGCGGTGACCTTACCCTTTTTTAGAAAACCCCAGTCATTACCGTCATCACTCAGGAATTCGTACGCGGCCTGCAGTTTGAAGGTGTAACTTTGAAGCGGGCTTAGCTCTTTGTCGCGACCGCGGAAATTCGTCGCCTCTGAGCGCGCAAAGAGATCGCTGTAAAAATGCGCTCCGGTCTGGTCGTGGTACCTGACTTTTCCGGTAAATGTCCAGTCGCCCCACGGATGGATGTAACTCAACGACGCCGTGTGACCTTCAATGTCCCAGGTGTCAGTAAAAAACCGGTACTCACCTTCTATGGCGGCGCGGTAAGGCAGGAAATAGCGGGCACGAATACCGAGCGCGTTACTTGTGCGGGTATTGGGATAAAGCTCCGGTTCGAAGCTGTAACCAACATCACTGGTCAGATCGAAATAACGAACGGACCGGTAGGGATTGTTTAGAAAACCCTCGTCGGTGATCGTCTCGAAATTCAATGTGGATATCAGGTTCTTGGTCAGAATCTGCGTGATGCCCACGCTGTAAGTCTGTTTATCCAGATCACGTTGGAACGACGGATCATCCGCCCGTCGCACGAGATCATCGCCCAGGGCGTAACCCAGCGTTAATGTTGTCAGGTCGCCGAACATGTCCTGACTCACGGAAAAACTGACGGTTTGTGCATCGTAGTCGGACTCGTCACTAATCACGTAATTCACCCGCATGGTGGTATTGCCATGCAGATAATCCATTCCCAGAGACCATTGCGTGCGTTCTTCGGTATACGGGCTCGCTGTCGTGACGACGTCGATCGATGCCGAGCTAACCATGTCAACGTAGTAGTTGCCGACGAACGACAAACTCTTACCGACTTTTTTTCTCACCAGGATTGAGGGTCCGTCAATTTCAACGCCGCCTCCATCGTAGAGATGGTAAAGGACGTCGGCACGATCCTCAGGCAACACGCCAGCAAAACCGTTGCTGAACAGTGCCAGCAGCAGAACGGTGAGAGAAAGTCTTCGTAATGTCATCGCCGGGTCATCTAAAACTAGTTACAACCACAGCCGCCGCCGGCCGCACCTTCGCCGCCACGCGCACCCTCACGGGATTCGTATACGTGTTGAATATAGGAGGTCGATACCGCATCGCCGTCAAGCGCCATTATGGGATCAGCCAGCTTGTCTCGCTCGTAGGGCTTGACCCACGGTTCGATGGGGCCACAGGCCGAGAGTCCCGTGAGCACGAGCAGCGCTAGCAATATGCGGCCTGTTGATCGGTGTTTCATCATCATTCCTGTACTTTATCGGCGCATTCGGTGCTCGACTGTGACGCCTGCCTCAGAAGAACACCGTAAAGCCAAGGTGCGCTTCAAGATTGTGAGCTGTCTTCTCTTCACCCAGCAAGTCGATATCAAACAAGTGGTCCCGGAAATCGAGATGCAATGCAACAGCGTCCGTCAGCAAGAGCCGGTAACCCGCACCAAAGTTAACTGTAAAGCGATCATCGCCCGCGAAACGCGTCGAACCCAGTCCTGCGATCAAATACAAGTTCGTGTTATACGCGCGCCCTTCTCCGATAAACACTTCGCCCGGAAGAATGTTGTAGCCGAGATTCAGGTTGTAGTACGTCATCGTACGTTCGCTGTCGGTGATAAGGCTTGCCCCGCCGGACAAAACCTCGAAACTGGTCAAACCACCTTCGGACTGACCTATGGTTCCTTCAAGGAAGAATCCTTCGGTCATGTGATAAGCCAGGCGAACGCCATAGGACACGTTTGACCCGAAGTCTTCGATTCCCATAATGCCGACGAAGGCGCCGATCTCGAAGTCTTCACGATCAATTGAAGGCTCTTTGACTTCCCGGCGTTCTACCTGGGGATCAATAACCTGTCCCGGTGGTTCAGCAGAAGTAGGCGGCGCCTCTTCCTGGCCGAAACCAAAGAGATTTTTTGTCGCTGCACAGCCTGAAAGGCCGACAATCGCAACAATTAGAAAAAGAACGCGAAACCGACTTTCCATTCTTCTACTTCCTCATTTTCATCACGGCTCGTGAAAACCACGTAGCTCTTGTATTCAGCACGCAACAGGAATCGTCGCGTTGCATAAACCCGGACACCGGCGCCGACATGACCGATCTGATCGGTGCGGTCTTCGCCCTGAACAATAGTTGACTTGGGGCTGGTGTGAATCATACCTGCACCCAGAGTAAAGAACGGTGACACACGCCATTCCGGGAACGCTTCATGAACAACGTTGATGCTGCCCATCCACCCATTCGAAAAATTGCCGAGAATCTGCGAACCCCAAAGCTCGACGGACACATTCGGATTCAGCGAATAGCCACCATACAGTGAAATTATATTGGCACCGCCAAAATCGCCAGCCAGCAGACCCAACTCCCACTTGGCGTTGGTAAAGTCCTCCAGCCCCGCCCGATCGAAACTGACCCGGTTTCCATCGGGCTGCAGTGTTTGCTCCATTTGGGCACGATCCACCCAACCTTGCTTACCGTTATCGGCGCGCACGAGGTACCACTCAGTGCGCTGTTTAATAACATCTACGACTTCGCCGCGATCGACCACGTGAAAGATTGGATAGCCACGACCCGGGCCAGTGCGCATCTCAATATAGGGATCGGCAATGGTGACGGTACGATATTCATCGGCAGCCGCTGCCGGCGCCGGCAGAAATATCTGCAATACGACGGCAACCAGGCACCCGCACCAAAGGCTGCTAATTAGCCGGGGCGTCGAAGGGATTGTTGTAATACTGGGCTCCGACATCCAACCATTCCGCGATGACGCGTTGCTCCGCTTTGGATAAAGTATTGAAGTGAATAAGATCGTTTGGATCGTTAAATCGGTCAAAGAAATCGCTCGAAGCCCTTGCACCTGCAACTGAGGCCGGCGGTGGAGTCGGAATGAACTCGACGATATCGTTTCCGTCAACATCCACGCCCGTGACCCGCGTCGCATCGACCACCATACCGCCAGCGTCCAATATCTGAAGATTATCAGCAACTAACAGCTCGCGATAGGCGTTCTGGTGTTCTGGTACTTCGACCGATGCGATCGTCTCCAGATTGAGTTGCCCGGCCGGGACCCGGTTTACGTTCAGAACCGAATCGAACGGCGTGTGGCAATTCAGGCAGTTGTTGTTCTGCTGGCTACCATCCGGATTAAAGACTGGATCACCATTGGCATCGACAACCAGCCGGGGCTGACTCCACAGCGGATGAATAATCGACTCGTAATTAATTACAGAACGACAGCGCCATTGCCAGTTCGACTGGCAAGCCAGTGACGCAGGCGACGTCGTCGTCAGGTCCGTATACAGGTAATCGATATCCGGGTTAATCGGGAGTCCGTTTATATCCAAAGGATCGGCACTCCAGACATCACGATAGATGACATTAACTGACGGTTCGATGGAGGTACAAAGCTCCAGCGTTACAGGGTCTGGCGTCGCGCATGTAATGCGTGCGCGAACCTCAGCCATGGTTTCGCCAACGTCGCCCACGAACCATTTCGGATCCGTGTTTGGAAACTCAACACCGGCGACCGGTGCACCCGCGTAAGCACTGTCGAATGCATCCATACGGCCGTGCGATAAACCGCTGTTGGCGTCGTGGCAGCCATTGCATTTCAGCTCCTGCCCCGCGGCAACAGAAATCCAGTTCTGGTGACGCTGTGTAATACGCATGCCGTTCTCGTCCACCACACTGACCATCAGGGCCGCGTTGGCGGGAACCCTGGTGATAACGGAGCCATCCGGTTCAATCATTGCGTATCCAACGATTTCCTTCATGCCAAAAGCGGCCGTCACTCCGAACGCTGTGTTGTCGATGTCCCGAATGTCGTCGTCCGGTTGCGAAACAGCTTTTTCAATTCTGAGGAAGCGTGCCGGTCGATCGGCGGCCAAAGTTTGCAGCGGGTCGGCGAGGACAGCAGGAACAATACCCGGCAACAAAACACCATCGAAATCATAAACATTGCGAATATTCAGAATGGCTTCGCCGTTATCAAAGAGCGTGGGATCCAGGGTCGAATTATTCAGTCCGTCGAGAACCACGGGCGGAGTCGGACGCGGGTCAGCCGAAACAACCTCAGTAAACATGAAGCCTTCTTCGCCAGGAACGATAGGTAACTGGGTGTCGTCGCGTGGATCATAGATCCAGATACCGTAGAGCGGCGGTGCGACCAGAAAATCGCCAGCGACCGGCGGCGCAGGGTTGTCAGCATTTGGATCGATAACCACTAGACTGAGCAGGTTGTCGTCTGTACAGGCGACGATGCGTTCATCAAGTGTGTCCGGATCGCCATCGTCCGGCAGAATTTCTATCAGGCGGCATTGACTCCAGCTGACCATGAGTCGACCCGTACCATCCTGAATCGGATAAACCGAATAATACCGGCCACCAACCGATGGCTGGCCAGGCTCGGTGGAAACATCATTCACGGTTGCATCTTCCTGCGCCGGGCCGCTGAGTACGTCAATGTTCTCTTTCGTCGGCTGCGTGTTTTCGACGTACTGCTGCGTATCAATAAACAGCAGTTCGCCACCGCCTTCAGTATTCGTGAACGGACGCGCCAAAACCATAATGCGTCCGTCTTCCACCTGTCGGGGCTGTGCGAACTGGATGGTCTCTCCATTAGTGCCTGTGTCGTGGCTTTGCTGTCCGTAAAGCAACTCGTTATTCGAGCCATCCGGATTCATGCGATACAGATTGACCGCGTTATTGGACTGGTTGTGATCCCATCGGCTGTAGACAATTTGCCCGTTACTCAGGACAGAAGGATACAGATCATGACTCTGGTTGAACGTGACCTGCCTGATATTATTGCCGTCATCATCCATGACGTGGAGATTGAAGGCGAATTCATTGTCATCTTCGTCCTGCGCAGGAAAACCACTCTTGCCTTCGTCGAGCAGCAATCCCTGTGATTCCTTCTGGCGCGTAGACGAGAAAATAATGCGGCCGTCCGGCAGGTACTTCGGCATGATATCGTGACCAATCTCCGCCGTCAGCGGCGACGTAATTACTCGCACCAGCGCATCGGTCTCGAACGTGTACTGCCAGATATTCCAGGTTGCGACCTGATCGTCAACATCGACGCCTTCTTCGAATGGCACTCGCATGGCGAACAACAGGCGGCTGCCGTCATAGTCCATTTCAACATCGCGAATCGCTGCCAATCCCATTGATACGTCTGCGGTGATATTGACCGGCAACGCGCCAACTGCGGCACGATCCCGGTAATAAAGATCCCCACCAAAATCAAAAGTGATTTGCTCACGCAAATCCTGTTGTTGAAAAACACCGTTGTCGTCAGTTGGAAGCGGAGACTTTATATAGGCAATCGGAAAATCGACAATAACGGGGTCGGGACTCTGGCCCGTTCCGATCTGCACGCCATCACCCTTGCTACACGCGACGAGCAGAATGCTCGCCATTAGCAACACGACCATCCTGGTCGTTTTTCCGGAAAATCCGTTGTTGTGTATTTGCGCTAGCCTGTTCATTGCTCTCACCTGGGGTCTCGGGGCAGGGTACGATGCATTACTGCCGACGTACCGTTAACGCGTTCACAGTGTCGAATTATAAGGGCTGCATTTGCGCTGATGTAATGTCTCATATACACGACACATAAGTTCGTCTGTCAGGCTCTACTCCGTCACGGACCGTTACACGTCGGCAAAATTTTCTGCCAACGCGGATACCGTCATCCCTATCGCACCACCGTGCAGTGTTGCCGGAATGTGTCACACCTCGCCGCCCTGTCTCCCTTCTGAGACAGTCGCGCAGTCCTTCATAATCAGTAGCTTATCGGTATCGGCCCATTTGCTTGTGCGGTACTGCCGACAGTCGGTTGACATATCCCCATCTCCTTCCATGCCCACAAGGCCACCGCAAGCAATTGTTTCTTAATGGATTTTTGAGTCCTTTTCGAGCAACTCCAGATACTGGCACAGCACTTGCTTTATTGATGGCATATCACCTGAATGCTGCGCGGCCCGAAAAACAAGTAATTCAAGGACTGTGAGTGCTTTCACGGTGAATCAGTCAGCGATACGGCAACATTTTACGACCAAGCTCAACAAACAACGACGGTCAGCTACTGACCTGAGAGCAACAACTATATGAATAACTGGATGTGGAAAAAACACATGCACGACGTTTTTGGAAACGTGTCTCGCTGCGCTATTGCAGGACTGCTTGCGGTGATTCTTACAACATCCGCCAACGCCGGCGACAGCGAAAAAGCCAGGCGCATACATGACCGTCTCGCTGGCGTACCACCGACGGCTGACGAGATGCTTGAGCTGGAGGGAGCCATGTCGGGTAGCAACCCGGAGTGCTCAAGCTTCTCGCTCACCGGTGTCGATCCGGCCGCTGAGTGTGCCGCATACCTGGCCATGCAGAACGTGAGTTTTTACAACGTAACATTAAAAAACTTCGCTGCTCCGTGGACGAACCGAGATCGCTCGGTGTTTGTACCGTTGAACGACTACATCGCAACGGTTATCGGTATGATCCGCGACGACGCACCGTTCAATGAACTGCTTTCCCGTGATATCACCTATGTCGGCAGACCCGGCGTCGTCTCGGCTGCGCCGTCAGCAAATAACAATGACCACTATGTGCAGCTGGAAGCCAACAACATTAATCTGCGCGACGAACTTGAAAGCGGTTTGCAGTCGGATGTAAATAACATTCCGCCAAACGCGACGGCAGGCGTCATGACATCCCGCGCTGCGGCAGAAGCATTCTTCGTCGCTGGCACGAATCGGGCAATGTTCCGCTTCACGATGCTCAACCATTTTTGTACCGACATGGAACAGTTGCATGATCCAGCACTGCCACCTGATCGCATTCGCCAGGACGTGAGCCGCAGCCCGGGTGGCGATAGCAGACTGTTCCTGAATAACTGTATCGGGTGCCACACAGGCATGGATCCAATGGCGCAGGCATTCGCCTACTACCACTACGATGACGATGCCGATGATGGCGACGCGGCGAGCATGTCACTCGAATACACTGCGGGCAGCGTGCAAGCAAAGTACTTCAACAATGATCTGAATTTTCCTCCCGGATACGTAACGCCGGACGACCATTGGGATAACTATTGGCGCAAGGGCCAGAACTCTTACCTCGGTTTCGATAGCTCGCTACCGGGATCCGGTGACGGGGCGAAGTCTCTGGGACAAGAACTGGGTAACAGCCAGGCGTTTGCGGCGTGCCAGGTGAAGAAAGTATTCCGCGCGGTTTGCTTGAGAGCGCCGGAAGATGCGACCGATCGAAGCAAGGTGGATGAAATAATCGCTACGTTCCGTAGCACCGGATATCGGATGAAGCAGGTTTTCGCCGATACCGCCGTCCACTGCATGGGCCAGTAGGGAGACAGGATGATGAAAAAAGCAATTGGAATTGCTACCCGGGCCCGGCTTCACAGTTCCTTGCGCACGGGTGCTCTCGCGTTATTAACAACCGTCGTCCTCACGGCGTGTGGCGGTGGTGCTCAAACGACAGAGAATCCGACGGCGCAGGCGCCCGGTAATAACAACGACCTGGCCTACGCCGGTCCGGCAGCTGAGTCACCCGAGGTTCTGAAGTTTCAGCAGGAGTTCTGGTCAAATGCCAAATCCACAAACCGCTGCGGTAACTGTCACAACGAGACTGTCGGTCAGGTGCCAATGTTCGTCAGGAACGACGACATCAACCTGGCCTATGCCGAGGCGATTACGGTCGTAGACCAGACACAGCCCTCGCTGTCCGACATTGTCAGCAAAGTCAGCGCACCCCCCATTGGCCACAATTGCTGGGTCGATGACCCCGGCGTCTGCGGCACCATTTTAACGACCTGGATCGAAAACTGGGTTGGTGCAGCAGCGGATGGCGCGCGCGAAATCGTTCTGGCAGCTCCGGTTTCGGCAGACCCGGCTAACAGCAGAAACTTCCCGGCTACATCGGCGGAGTTCGAACAGTTCATTTACACACCGATCCTTGAGCAATACTGTCAGGATTGTCACAGCTCGGAGTCGGCAACGGCACAGCAACCCTATTTTGCTGATACGGATGTTGATGTTGCCTATGAAGCAGCGAAATCAAAGATCAACCTCGACACGCCGGAAGATTCTCGATTTGTAATTAAGGTGAGTTCCGACATATTGCTCGGCGGCGAGTCTCACAACTGCTGGGATAATGACTGTCCGACAGCGGAGACGGAGATGATTGCCGCCATTACCGCTTTTGCTGGCGGCATTCAGCCAACGGTAGTCGATCCGGATTTCCTGACGAGTAAGGCTATTCGTCTGATCGACGGCACGCTGGCATCCGGCGGAAATCGCTTCGAGGACGCACAGATAGCACTCTGGGAATTCCAGACGGGCAATGGCCTTGTTGCCTACGACAGCAGCGGCGTCGACCCGGCCATTGACCTTAACTTCTCCGGTGATGTCACCTGGTTTGGCGGCTGGGGTATCAGCATTGGCGCCGACGCAGCACAAGGGCCCGGTAAGGCACAGGGCTCGACGACAGCCAGCAAGAAATTGCACGATGTCCTGAAGGAGTCCGGTGAGTTTTCGATTGAGGCTTGGGTGGTACCTGCAAATGTCGCCCAGGAGATGGCACAAATCCTTAGCTATTCGGCAGGACCGGGAACGCGGAACTTCGCCCTGCAGCAAACTCTGTATGACTACGACTTCCTTTTGCGCCATAACGCCGTGGATGCCAACGGGGCCCCACTTATGGGCCTCAATGGTCAACCCATGCATTCAACGCCGGCGATGGACGAGGTACTGCAGGCGACTTTGCAGCACGTCGTTGCGACCTATGACCCGATTAACGGTCGGCGAATTTACGTCAACGGCATGCTGGAAACGGGCGTCGACCCGATCCCCGGCGGTACATTAATAGACTGGCAAGATAACTTCGCTGTCATCCTCGGCAACGAAGCCTCCAGCGACGGCCTCTGGGAAGGAACCTTCCGGCTGGCGGCTGTGCACCGGAGAGCGCTGACTCAGGATCAGATCACGCAGAACTTCGACGCTGGCGTCGGCGAACGCTTCTATATGCTGTTCGACGTTTCGGCACGCATTGGGGCGCCTGTCGACACGTCTTTTATCCTGTTCGAGGCACAGCAGTTCGACTCATATGCCTACCTGTTCGACATACCGCACTTCTTGACGCTGGATGGCGTCGCGCGTGACAACATTGCGCTTGAGGGTATGCATCTTGCGATGAATGGCCAGGAAGTTAAGGTCGGTCAGTCCTACGCCAACATGATGCAGACGACTGACTCCTCGCAGAATGTGGAGTTACTGGGACAACCCTTGTCGGTACTCGGTGCCGTCATCCCCCTTGAGAAAGGACCGGAAGACGACCAGTTCTTCCTGACCTTCGATAACATCAACGGTGCTTTGTACGATCGTCCGGAAGACCCGATGCTCGTCATTACTCCGGGCGACCTGCCTGCCGCAGCCAAAATTGGTATCCGCACATTCGACGAGATAGCGGCCACCTACGGTACGATTCTTGAGGTTGATCGGCTGATGGTCTATACGTCGAACGGCGTGACCGCTGCACATGTTGACGAGACCTACCAGGAACTTCGTCAGTCGTTGCCCGCCATCGAGGACGTCAATACCTTCCTGTCCTCACATCAGGTCGCGATCGCGCAGCTGGCGATCCAGTATTGTGATGCCGCTATCGGCAGCAACGCGAATCCCAACCCGAATGCAGAGGGTGTGATCTGGACATCGTTCGATTTCGACCTGAATGCGGACACGGCTTTCAGTGTCGCCTCTCGCAATAACTTTATTGATCCATTAATTGAACGTGCAGTTGGCCAGACTTCGATCGGCACACAGCTGATTTCGCAGCCGACTTACTTAACTGTTTACGACGAAGTCGGTGCTTTCCAGAACGCGGGTGGCCCGCGCCCGGACAATCTCATCGACAGACTGCTCGTAGGTCCCAGTGACACGCGTGCGATCGCCAAGGGTGTCTGTGCCTCCGTTCTCGGCAGCGCGGCCACGCTGGTTCAGTAACAGACAGGACTCAAAGGAAAAAAGAAGATGACAAAAAGACGAAATGCACGGCACTGGGATGCGCCGCAGCTTCACGGTGATCATCCGCGTCCTGTCACGCGACGTCAGTTTGTATCGCAGGGTTTCATGACCGGCGCTGCCTACACAATGGGTGCAGGTGCGTTAAGCATGATCCCCGCCAGTGCGCTGGGCGACCTGTCTCTCGATGTTGAAGACATGCGCTTAAACACCTGCAAAATTACAGATGGCGCGGGAAAGATCCCATTCATCTGTTTCGATCTCGCGGGTGGCGCCAATATTTGCGGCTCCAACGTTTTGGTCGGTAAGTCGGGTGGTCAAAGTGACTTCCTCAGCACGGCCGGCTACGAGAAAATGGGGTTGCCGGGCGATATGGTTCCGGGCCTGGTCGACGGCAACGGCGACGCGTTCGACAACTTTGACCTGGGGTTGGGCTTTCACCTGGACAGCGCTTTTCGCCGCGGCATCCTGGCGAGTTTGACACCCGGGACCGAGCAAAATATTAACGGTGCCGTGATTCCTGCTCGTTCTGACAATGACACCGGCAATAACCCGCATAACCCGATGTACGGCATTGCTCTTGCGGGTGCCAAGGGCTCGATCCTCACTCTGACAGGCTCCGAGAACTCCGACTCGGGCGGCAACTCAATGCTGCCAGCGATGCTCTATAACCCTGAATTGCGCCCGACCAAGGTCGATCGTCCGAGCGACGTGGTAAACCTGGTCGATACCGGTGACCTCGTCGGTATTCTTACGAAAGCCGACGCAACGGCTGTTATGGAATCGATTTACCGCCTGAGCGACGCCAAGATGGGACGCGTAGACACGCAGGTCGCAGCAGACGCGGCAATCAAGCAGGCAGTGAATTGCGGCTACGTCAAGGCCGCGCACATCGCAGAGGAATTCGGTGGTGTACCCATTGATCCGCTGCTCGACACGAACATTGTTGCCGATGACGATTCAGCAATCTTCACGACCGCCGAGTTCACCGATGGCAGCCGCGATGCTCGCGAATTCCAAAAAACAGCATCCGTCATGAAGCTGGTTATGAACGGTTTCGCCGGCGCCGGCTGTGTTGAAATGGGCGGCTACGATTATCACGGCGGTGGTCGAGCCGAAGGCGAAGTCAAAGACTACCGTGCGGGTCGTTGTATGGGTGCCGTTCTCGAATACGCGGCGCGACTGCAGAAACCAGTCATGATGTACGTGTTCAGCGATGGCTCGCTGTCGTCAAACGGCGCGATTGACAGCAGCGACGAAGGTCGCAACAAGGGTATGTGGACCAGTGATAATTCGTCGACAGCGGCGTCGTTTTTCCTCGTCTACAACCCGGACCGACGACCCGAGTTAATGGGCAATAGTCTGACTGAGCAACTGATGCACCAGCAAATCGGTGCAATGGATGCGGGCGGTTCAGTGATGCGGGCTGCATCGCCGATGGCCAACAACGTCAACTTGCTCGTCAACTCAGTCATCCTGAACTACATGGCGCTGCACGGCGAGCAAGGCCAGTTCGCGAATCTGCTAACGAGCTCAAACGGCACCCCCTGGAACCACGGCCTGGGCATAGGTAGTCAGCTCGACGCCTATACCGCATTTACCCCGATCGTCAGCGGGACCATAGCCAGTCCGATATAGATACCGGCCAGTCGCTCCCTTACGACTGGCCGTTTTTGTTGCATAATCCGAAGCCATGACTGACGTTCTGCAACTACTCGCCTGTCCGCGCTGCGACAAGACTCCATTGGAGTCGCTCGAAGATGCTCTGCATTGCAAGGCCTGCAAGGTCGACTTTCCGATACTGGAAGGGATGCCGTGGATGTTCGCTGATCCACAGGCGACGCTTGGAGAGTGGCGAGGACGGCTGCAATTTTCCTTGCAGCAATTCAGCCACGAAGTCGCGAGTCTCGAGAAAGAGTTGCAAAACGACGGCCTGCCAGCACTGTCGAAGCGTCGTGTCGAACGATACAAGAAAGCTGTAGAAAGCCACCGGCGGTCTCTGCAAAAACTGTTGCAACCCGTTGAAATGCAGTCCCTGCAAGGCAATTATGCAAGCTACCTGGCATTGCGAACGCGCCTGCCGTCTGATCAGGGCATCAATACCTACTATCCGAATGTTCACCGGGACTGGGTGTGGGGCGAAGCAGAAAACGAGGCATCGCTCAAACAAATTCGCGCGGTTCTGCACGATCACGCAGAGCTCGGCAACGTTCTTGTACTGGGAGCAGGCGCCGGACGCCTCGCCTACGACATCCATTCCAGGTTGAACTGCTCAATGACCGTCGCTATGGATTTTAATCCTCTCCTGATGCTCGTCGCTAAAGCGGTGACGTCGGGCGAGAAACTGAGTCTGTACGAATTTCCGATCGCACCGCTCTCGCTGGAAGACGATGCAGTCCTTAGAAAACTGAGCGCGCCGGAAGCGGTGGATGAAAATTTTCACCTGGTCTTCGGTGATGCTCTAAGAGCCCCGTTTCCGGACGGATCGTTTGATACCGTGGTCACTCCCTGGCTCATCGACATCATCAGTGAGGACCTGCCGATCCTCGCTGCCCGGATCAACAATCTCTTGAGTGACAATGGCCGCTGGGTGAATTTCGGTTCGCTTGCCTTCGCAAGTCCCGAACGGGCTCGGTGCTATAGCCCGGAAGAAACCAAAGCTATCGTCGCCGAGAACGGTTTTTCCGATCCGTACGTGTCTCAGGCAACCATTCCGTACATGAGTTCGCCGGCAAGCCGGCATGGCCGGCAGGAGCGTGTATTCTCATTCTCCGCGTACAAGGAACGTTCGATGGAGAAGCCGGAACGACACAATGCATTGCCGGACTGGATTGTCACCGGCAAAGATCCGGTGCCTCTGACACCGTCGTTTCGACAACAAGCTATGACGACACAGATCTACTCGTTCATCATGTCGCTTATTGATGGTAAGCGCTCCATCAAAGACATGTCCGTCGTGCTTGAGAAACAGAAGCTTATGACCAGGGAAGAGGCGGAACCGGCAATCCGCTCGTTCATGACCAAGATGTACGACGACTCAAAGCGACAGTCCGGGTTCTGACACTCCCCTAGAATCGGGACTGAATGTACGCGCCCATCTTCGCGATGGCTTGCCTCGACTCCGGCATCTTGGCCGCAAACATCTGAAATACGTGCCACATCTCCGGCCATACCTGAAGTTCGACATCGACGCCGGCGGCAGTACACGCATCCGCCAGTCGTTCTGAATCGCTCAGCAGGATTTCATCATCGCCGACTTGAATAAACACAGGCGGCAGTCCTTCGACATCCGCAAAGACTGGCGACACAAGCGGAAAACGCTGCTGATGGGGTTCGCAATAGTGGCCCGCAACAATCGGCAAATCCTCGGCACAAAACCACGGATCCCGGTCTGCACGGGTGCGCATGGAATCACCGCTGCCGGTGACATCCAGGAAGGGCGATAACAGCACGGCGGCTGCCGGCAGATTGTCGCCCGCATCGCGCAAAACAAGTAGCGTCGCGATCGCTAGACCGCCGCCCGCGGAGTCCCCGGCAAAGATGATGTCCTCTGCTCTCATTCCCATGCCAATAAGCGTTCGGTAGATGGCTACCACGTCATCAACCGCCGCCGGAAACTTATGTTCGGGTGCCAGACGGTACTCCGGGAGCAAAGCACGAATACGCCCTGCCCTCGCGATATGACTGACCATCTGCCGATGCATATCGCAGCCACCGATAGCGTATCCACCGCCGTGCAAGTACAGCAACAGCTTGTCGTCCACTCGATCTTTGGGCGTTAGCCACTCGGCATGCAGACCATTAATCTTGTCGGTCTCGACACTCACGCCAAACGCCGGAACCAGTATTTTGCTGAGCCGGCTGATCTGGCGCCGTACTTTAGGGAAGTCCGCTGTCGATATATCAAAGCGCTTTAAAAACGCACTTGACGAAGACCGAATTATTTTGGCGCGAATGCTGCTCATTAGCGTTTATGATGTCAGTGTCATTGATAAACAAGAGTACACGACTGATGCGAGTACTGCGCACTCCTGACAGCCGCTTTGGAAACCTTCCGGGCTACGATTTCACGCCAAACTACGAGGATATCCCGGATTTGCGCATGCACTACCTCGACGAAGGTCCGAGGGACGGCGCAATTGTATTGCTGCTGCATGGCGAACCCAGCTGGTCTTACGTCTACCGCCACATGATTCCGCCCATTGCCGACGCCGGGTATCGAGTGATCGCACCCGACCTGATCGGGTTCGGGAAATCAGACAAGCCGACCCAAAAGAGCGCTTATTCCTACGCGGGTCATGTCGACTGGATGACGCGATTTATTCGCCAACTCGACCTCACCGATATCACCCTCTTTTGCCAGGACTGGGGATCTTTGATCGGCCTGCGAGTCGCGGCCGAAAACGAGCACCGTTTTGCGCGCATCGCCCTTGGCAACGGAGGCATGCCGACCGGTGATCAGGAAATGCCGAAGGCTTTCAAGGTCTGGCAGAATTTCGCACGCTTTAGCCCCTGGTTTCCGATTGGCAAGATTATCCAGAAGGCGACGATCACCGAGCTATCTGACGATGTGGTTGCAGCCTACGACGCACCTTTTCCAGCGGGGAAATACAAAGCAGGCGCTCGTGCGTTTCCGCTCTTGGTCCCGACAACGCCGGTCGATCCTGCCAGCGAGGCGAATCGAGCCGCCTGGAAAGTATTTGAGAGCTGGAACAAGCCATTTCTAACGACTTTCAGCAATCGCGATCCGATCACACGCGGCGGCGAAAAGGTCTGGCAAGAGCGGGTTCCCGGCGCGCAGAATATCGAGCACGTACAAATCAGAAATGCAGGTCACTTCCTGCAGGAAGACAAAGGACCGGAGCTGGCAGAAGTACTTATCCGGTTTATCGGCGCATCGTAGGAGGCCGACCAGCGACCGTCGCTTGAGGTTCGCGGCCTGGGCACCCATAGGGCATAAAGCCGCTCCTAGCGTTCGAGATACTGCAGCTTGTCCTTAACCTCACGCCATTCATCGGCGTCTTCAGGAGGATCTTTCATCTCAGTGATGACAGGCCATTCCTGCGACAGCTCTGCATTGAGCTGAATATAGTGTTCCTGCCCCGCCGGCAACTCATCTTCCGAGAAAATGGCCTCAACAGGACACTCGGGCTCGCACAAGGTGCAGTCAATGCACTCGTCAGGATCGATCACCAGAAAATTCGGCCCTTCATGGAAACAATCCACAGGGCAAACCTCGACGCAGTCGGTCAATTTGCACTTGATACAAGCTTCTGTGACTACGAATGTCATGCTGGATACCTCGAATTCCGGAGCGCGTAAGCTATGCGAAGTTGGGCCGCTAATCAAGTCGTGATTTTGCTATTTGCAGAGAACAGACTCGTTCACTGCGGCCAGCTGGCGGCGGCAGTCTAGTCGTTGCTGGCCTTACCGGTGAAGTGCCTGGTCCGGCATTGCCTGCGGATAGCCGACGCCGTCTCCACGACCCACAGTCAACAGCGCCGGCTATCCGCAGGCAATACCTGTTCAATGCTGCGCTGGTGACCCAAATTACATGACGAATTGTCAGGATGCTGCTGGTACGCCAATGGCTTCTCCACGACCCACAGTCGAATCCATTGGCGTACCAGCAGCATCTCTGCCTCACGTATTTGACACTGACTAAACTCCGACCCACCGCCCATCAGATCGCGACGCCGTACCGTCATCTTCCAGCTTCAAAAGATGTGCCAACAACGACCTTTCTGCCCAGCCATAGAGTCGCTTGTCCACGTCTTGATACACATGTGGCACCAGTTCCATCGAGGTTAATCCGGGATTCTCTTTCAGCGCCGCTGCAACTTTGGCCTCGCGCTGCAAGCGGTGATCGACAATCCAGTCAATGGCACGATCCGGATCGTGAATTAATTCCCCATGCCCTGGCGCGAGAGCGGCAGGCCGCAGCCGCCTGATTTTTTTCAGCGACTCCAGGTAGTGTTTCATGTTGCCATCGGGCGGGTCGATAACCACCGTCGATCCGTCAATGACGTGATCACCTGTGAATACCCAGTTGAGCTTTGAGTGCAGATAGCACACGTGATTCGACGCATGACCGGGCGTGTGGATTGCCTCGACCTCTATGCCATCAATTGAGATTCGGTCACCGTCGTCGAGAATGCGATCAGGTACAAATGTCCTGTCCTGATGTTGTCCGTCCGGTGGTGGGCGTCCGAGCAACTCAGCCCCTGTCATCCTGGCCAGTTCAGCCGCTGCCGGCGAATGATCCGGATGTGTGTGCGTCACGATCACCCAGCGAATCGGAGCACCGGCAATTTCCTGAATCTTTTGCAGGTGACTTTCGATCGTCGGGCCGGGATCGAGTACCGCCACTTCGTCCTGCCCGATCAAATAGGTATTCGTTCCCGGTCCGGTCATCATCGAAGGGTTCGGCGCAAGCAATCGACGCACACCCGGCGCGAGATCCGAAGCCAGTGGCATGTCCGGTCCGAATGCGCTCATTCAGGCATGCCAGGGTAGTCCTTGTCACCTGGAAGCACGACCTCCATTTTTCCATCTCGCTCGATGGCTCGCGGGACCATGCTGGTGATACCCCATTCGACACAGGATTTCGCCCATTCCATCAGGTCGTTCAGTGTTTTGTGGCGTGCGATGCTCTCCAGGGTTTTTATCGTTGGAAAGATCAGCTTCACATCGCCACGCCGTTGAGCGGCCAGAACATCTGTGGCGGTTGCCCAGCAAGACTCGGTCAGCTCGCCGCCGCAATGCATGGCACTCTGTCCCTGCGGCAAAGACGCGACGAAAAAACGCGTCGAATAGCGCTTCGGCTCGCCCGGCGGAGTAATCCAATGACTCACGTACTGCAGCGCACCGCAATTCAGTGACAGCTCGTTGCGTCTCACGAAATCGGCCCAGTTCATCGAACCATCATTCAATGCATCCCTGACCGTCGCGAGATTTTCATCAACGCTCGATAAATCGGCTAGCAGGACACCGGACTCTTCGAACAATTCACGAACAGCACCCGAGTAATACTCCAAACCACCGGCTTTGATACCAAGACGTGCATTTGCGACATCACTGGTGATCCCCTCGCAAAACGCGCGTACTGCCGAATCCTCAGGGTCAATAACGCCACCCGGAAACGCATGCGCTGCACCAAACGACGACTGCTCGTGACGTCGCACCATGAATATTTCAGGGTCATTGCTGCCAGCTCTCGCAAGAACAACCGTTGATGAGGGTCGAATAAGGTCGGTTTCAACCAAGGTCAGCGACCTCCGGGTTGCCGGTTTCGATATAAGTCTTGAGTCGCAGAAGTGCCTCACCAAGCACGTAATCGACCGGGCCCGCGACCGTATCGAGACCTTCAGGCTGATAGCCCCCCACGGCATACGTGAACTTCACTTTGGTGCCCTCCTCCACGGCCTCCAACTCCCAGGTCATGTTGCCGTTGACGCCCATCAGTCCCAGCGGCCCCAAGCCCCCAGTCAGTCGAATGACAACGCCTGGGCTCACCATCGTGACGTTCATATGTACGACACCGGCTCCCTCACCAAAACTTTCACAGAAACAGCCGAGAGGCTGCGCTGTAATACGCAGACGGCTCGCATCCCCCGATATCGTATGGTCCGAACTCCACCACAATCCAACATCCTTGATCGCTGCTTGCCAAACCACGTCTCCGCTTGCGCCTATGGTTGCCTCATTGACCGTGGTAAAGCCACCGGCCGCCGCATCGGTAACCTCGGCCAGTGCCGTGCCGTTGCAGGCGAGGAGTGATATCAATGTCGTGCGCAGCAGATTTTTCATGAGCGTTCCCGTATTTGCCGTCTAGCTTACCGCATATTTGAATTGTCGAGAGACTGTCCACATATCGAAATGCCTGTATTGTTGGCCGCACCATGAACGATGACCTGCGTGTAGTATTCGAAAGTCGCAACCGACAGAGCTGTGCCGATCGCGCACTGGTGCTCTCATCGCTGCAAATCCCGTATCAGATGATCGATGACGGTGGTTCCTGTGCGTTGATTGTTCCCGCTGCATTCTCGGCGAAGGCGTATACAGAGCTGCAGCTCTACGAAGAAGAGAATCCGCCGGTTCAGCCAAGACCCAAGCGCAAAATCGAGTATCAGGACGCCGCGCCAGGTGTGGTTGGCTACGTTTTCGTCGTATGCCTGATCGCCGGTATGGCCGGCTACTCGTTTTTCCAGTCCAACTGGTTTGTCGCTGGCCGTGTGGATGGTGCGCTCATACGAAATGGCGAAGTTTGGCGTCTGTTTACGGCACTGACGTTGCACTCTGGCGTAAAACACCTGCTCAGCAACATCGTCTTCGGCGTATTTTTCGGCCTGTTCGCAGGACGCCTGCTGGGGTCGGGAATCGCCTGGCTGGCGATCGTCCTGGCAGCTGCGACGGGCAACGCTCTGAATACCATGCTACTGGATGCGACACATCGCTCCATCGGTGCGTCGACCGCAGTTTTCGCAGCACTTGGCCTGGTCGCCGGATATGTCTGGTTTAGCAAGCTGATGCCTCAGGAACGCTGGTCGAATCGATTCGGACCGATTGTCGGTGGTTTGGCATTGCTGATGTATACCGGCACCGGTGGCGAGAACACAGACATCGGTGCGCATTTACTGGGCTTTGTTTCCGGGTTCGGCGCCGGCCTGATCCTGACTCGTCTGGGTACATTACCGCAAGACACGCGAACACAGCTTATTGCAGGAGCCACCGCTTTCGGCCTCATCTTCGTTAGCTGGGCCGTCGCTCTTGGTGTCTGAAACTCTCCCGCAATAATGTAGAATTTTGCCTATAAGAATATTTGTGGATTACAGCAACTACGATGAAAAAAATACTGTTGTTCCTGATTATGCTGTTGGTCACTGCAGCCACCATTGTCTGGATTCGATACGGTGGTGGTGAGCCGTATCCGAATCTCACTGGTGCGCCACAGCTAAAAGCCAGCGCACTCGAAGAGGTACTCGCCTACTCAGAACCAATCGGCAACGTTGCGGTCAGTCGCAGTGGTCGCCTCTTCTTTACTGTGCATCCGGAATCCAGGCCGCAGGGCAATAAGTTACTCGAATACGTCAACGGCGCATCCGTGCCATTTCCCTCTCTTGCCCAACAAGCAAAGCTTTTCGATACGCCGATCGGAATTGCGATCGATCGATTTGACCGCCTCTGGATAATCGATCACGGCAATCACGGGATGCGGGCGGCCAGAATTGTCGCAATCGACCTGATCACCGGTGAGGTATTGCGCGAACAGAATTTCGATTCGTCCATCGCACCAAGCGGGTCCTTTCTACAGGATCTTCAGGTCAGCGCCGACGGCAGGACTATCGTCATCGCAGATGCCAGTTTCTGGCGAGTCCAGCCGGCCCTGATTGTCTATGACGTCGAGACCGGTGATGCCCGCCGGGTACTTCAAGGTCACGAATCGGTCGCTGCTGAAAACTATCTGATTCGCACCCACGATCGTGACATGGAATTCATAGGCGGTATGGTCGCCCTGCGTGGCGGTGTCGACGGCATCGCTTTGGGTGAGGAGTGGCTTTACTATGGCGCGCTTAATGGCTCAGGTCTGTTTCGAATTCGACAAAGCGACCTGCGAAACAAAAGTCTGCCACCTCAGCAACTCGCAACGCTCGTTGAACGCTATAGCGATAAACCACTCAGTGATGGACTGAGTATTGATACCGCGGGTGGCGTCTACCTGACTGACGTCGAGCACAGTGCGATATTCAGAGTCGGCCCCGATAAAAAATTGATGACACTCATTCAGTCGCAGAATATTCGATGGCCGGATGCTTTATCATTCGGTCCAGACGGTTACCTTTATGTGGCAGACAGCGCGCTGCCAGCAGTAATTTTGAAATCCAAAGAACACATCGAGGCGCAGGGTCCATTCCGAATCTTTCGGTTTCAGCCCGGCTTTGACGGCGTTCCAGGTCAATAACGAGGAAAGAGATAGTGGACGAAGAAACAGTAAATGAATTAGCAGCTTTCGACTGGTCGACATTACCTGCGCTACTGCAGGACAAAGGCGTGGATCTGGGAGTTGACCTCGGCATCAAGGTAGCCACCGCCGTAGGAATTTTCCTGGTCGGTAAATTCGCAGTCCGACTGGTTGTCAGCGCGATCGCCAAGGTCATGCAAAAACAGCAAGTCGACAAAACACTGGAAACCTTCATCTGCAACCTGGTGAGAACGGCCCTGATGATTGTCGTCGTCATTGCAGCAATCGGTGCTGTCGGCATACAGACGACCTCGTTCATAGCGATATTCGGCGCAGCAGGCCTTGCTGTCGGCCTGGCTTTACAGGGCTCACTATCGAACTTCGCTTCTGGCGTGCTGATTGTCCTGTTTCGTCCCTATCGAGTAGGCGACTGGATTGAGGCCGCCGGCATCTCTGGCAGCGTAGAGCAGGTGCAGATTCTGACAACGATCCTGAAAACGGGCGACAACAAACAGATCATTGTTCCGAACAGCCAGATTATGGACAGCATTATTACCAACTATTCAGCGAACGACACACGCCGCGTCGACATGGTGGTCGGCGTCAGTTACGGCGACGATCTCGACCAAGTTCGAAAAACGCTCAAAGACATCCTCGCCGTTGAGGATCGGATTCTCCCGGAACCCGCCCCGACCATTGCCGTCTCCGCACTCGCCGATAGCAGCGTCAATTTTGTGGTGCGCCCGTGGGTTAAAACGTCCGACTATTGGGGCGTCATGTTCGACTTGACCGAGGCCATCAAGAAGCGCTTCGACAAGGAAGGCATCTCCTTCCCGTTTCCGCAGCAGGATGTGCATCTTTACAACGAAAACTCCAACTGATTAGTCGGCGACGTCAGGTTCGATAAAACACCATTTTAGCTTCGGCACGCGCGCTTTGAGCTCACGTTCAAGCGCGTTGATGTTTTGAACTGCCTCATCGATTGATTGTCCGGAACGCATTTTTATTTTGGCCGCCAGCATGGTATCCGGACCAAATTGCACCGTGATCGTTTTGAATACATGCTCGATGGCGTCTTGTTCCGCAATGATGGCGTTGATCGCTTCCTGAATATCGGGGTCCGCGGAGCGACCGACCAGCAGCGCGCGAACTCGCCAGCCAACGAATACCGAAATCACGATCAAAACCACACCGATGCAAATCGACCCGAGCGCATCGTAAATCGGGTTGCCTGTGATCATGGCCAGCATAAGAAAGCCCAGGGCCAGGATCAGACCCAATTGAGCGCCGATATCTTCACCCAGCACAACAACCAGTTCAGAATTACGCGTGTGCTTTAGCCACGCCCTGAACGGTCGCTCTCCCCGCACCTTTTTGATTTCCCGTAATGCGCCGAAAAGCGAAGAGCCCTCGAGAATAATCGCGAGTATCAGCACGACGATTGCGATCCAGATCTGCGATAGCGGTTCGGGATGTTGCAGCTTGTGCAGACCCTCGTAAATTGAAAATATGCCACCCATACTGAACAACAGAATGGCAACAACGAAGCTCCAGAAGTAGCTCAGTTTTCCATAGCCCAGCGGGTGCTCATCGTCTGCGGGGCGCTGCGACTGCTTCAGGCCCAGGTACAGAAGCACCTGGTTTCCTGTGTCGGCATAGGAGTGAATCGCCTCCGCCAGCATGCTGCCGGATCCCGTTACGACAGCCGCCCAGGATTTCGCTATGGCGATGCCGAAATTCGCCAGAAAAGCATAAAGTATCGCTCTGGCGGTGGAGTCATGAGTACTTGCTGCCATCTGTAAACCGAATACTCGCTACCTTGCCGAGGCTCAGAAGATCGAATCCTCAATTAACGCCGCTTATTCTGCCGGCTTTTCCTCGACAACGATCGCTACCGATGCAGTGACAGTGGTCACGACCAAATCGCCAACCGCCGCACGTTTCAGGTTTTCCGGATTCCGCGCCATGTACTCATTAATGGAGCCATCGGCCTCTTTTAACTTGAACGTGTTGGCTTCGAGATTTATTTCTTCAACGGTCGATGTAACGACCATCGCATCCATCGCCGCAACTCCCGGCATATCGCCTTTTTCAGTACGAGCCATGGCAGACACTGCCGCCGCTTCAGCCTGCATCCCGTCATTCGCCATCACTTCGATTGACACCGTCTCAACGTATTCAGCGACAAGGTAGTCACCCACATTCACCTGGGCAAGATTCCGGACTTCATCACTGGCGGTAAATGTTATCGATTCACCGTCCGGCTTGACAACAGTCACCACCCGCGTTTCGTGGTCGATAGCCTCAACCAGCGCCGTAACGGTCATTGATTGGCTGGCTGAAAATGATGGCTTCTCCGCCATCGGTACTTCGTCTGCGGCCCATACAGTGGTTGCCAACAACAAGAAAGCCAGGGCAGATGTGTATCTGAAATGTCTCATGAAAAATTCCATTGATTAAGTCGAGAGGCATACTACACATCGATTCGGTTTCAACCAAGACGAGAAAACGTTTCAACCGGTCTATTGACCGCCGGGACAGGGAGAAGTACTGTATCGATATACAGTACTGGAGCAGCTCATGGCGGCAATTCCGCATAAAGGTCGCGGCGCGGTTTCCTCGCCTGCAGGCCGATTTTCCACCCGGACGACTGAACTGGATGCCGATGAGGCTGATAAACAGTCTGGCAGTGCCCCTGAAACCGTCCTCAGGGCCATGCAGGCTGGCCGCATTGTCAGCAGCAATAATTCTCCAGACGTACCCTTTAACCGTTCGATAAACCCGTATCAAGGCTGTGAACACGGATGTGTCTACTGCTATGCGAGACCAAGTCACAGCTATCTCGACCTCTCTCCCGGACTCGACTTCGAAACACAGATTTTTTACAAGCCCAATGCAGCAACCCGCCTGCAGGCGGAATGGCAAAAACCGGGATACGAGTGCGAGCCGATCACCATCGGTGCCAACACCGACCCTTACCAGCCAGCCGAAAAGTCTCTGCAGATAACTCGACAGTTGCTGCAGCTGTTTTCAGAGTATCGACACCCGGTGAATATCATCACCAAGAGCCATTTGATCTGCAGGGATATCGACTTGTTGAGCGACCTGGCCAGCGACGGTCTTTGCTCTGTCGCAATCAGCATGCCGACAATGAACGATGACCTGAAACGCATTATGGAACCGCGGGTACCGGCCGCGGCTTCGAGACTCAAAGCTATCAGGGAACTGGCTGACGCAGGCGTCGCGGTCAGTGTTTTGATTGCGCCGATCATCCCAGCCATCAATGACGACGAGATAGAGACAATACTCGAAGCGATATCAAATGCCGGTGCGACCCGGGCGGATTACATTTTTCTGCGGCTACCGCATGAATTAAAAGAAATTTTCGAAGAATGGCTGCAGGCACATTTCCCGGACCGCGCTGACCGGGTCATGAGCCTGGTCAAACAGGCAAGCGGAGGGAAGGCCTACGACCACCGTTTCGGCAAGCGTCAGTCAGGTCAGGGCCCGTACGCGGATATGCTGGCGGCGCGTTTCGCCAGGGCCTGTCGGGAATTTTCTCTGCTGCCCGACACGTATCAGCAAAAACTTGATTGCAATAGCTTTTTGCATCCTGCCAAGCGCCAATTGGGGCTCGCGTTCTAGCAACCCCGGCAGCGATGTAGCTACCGTCGACATGCCGCAGTGGGTATAGTGGATTTATCCAACAGAATACTAATCTTGAGAACTAAAGTGGCCAACTCCGGTCTGAAACTAACCGGGGTAAGTGAGCCCGATGTCCGATAAGACGATCAAAAGCATGATGACTAAAACCAGATATTTTGTACTCGTCGCAATGATGTTGGCGCCCCTTGCCGCCCTGGCTCAGGACGAAAATGCCAATACAAACGAAATAGCCGGCCCGTTAGACCAGACCGTTCCGGTAGCGGAAGAAGTCGCAGCACCGGAGGCGCAACCGGTCATTGACCCGGAAGAACAGCTTCTGGAGGAATTCGCCCGGTACAGGCGTCTGATGCAGCAAGGAACTCTAGACGAGGCGGACACTGCAGCCAAACGAATCGTTGAAATGGCGATCCGGGTATATGGACCGCAAACTCGTGAAACCGCTAGCGCACTCAATAACCTGGGTATCGTGCAACACGGTTCTGGTCAATACGATGCAGCAATACAAAACTTCACCTCGTCGATCGAGATTATTGAGGCCGTCGAGGACCGGCTAAATGACGCACTGGTCAACCCATTAATGGGACTGGGCGCAGCGCAACTGGGTAGCGGCCGGCCTGATCTGGCGCAGAAAACATACTATCGCGCAACGCACATCACCCACGTCAATGAAGGTCCTCACAATTTGGACCAGATTGAGATTCTGGAGCGGATAGTCGAAACATTTATGCGCATGGGCGATATAAAAGAAGCCAGGTCTATCCTTGATCGCATCCACGTTATCAATACCAAACAATTCGAAAAAAACCCCATGGGTCTCTTGCCATCGTTGATGAATAGAGCAGCCTGGCAGCGTCGTGGTGGGTATTATGCCGAGGAAAGATCGACATATCGTCGCGCCATTCGAATCATCGAATCCGGTTCTGGCAAGAACGATCCCTTACTGATCGAGCCACTTCGGCGTCTTGGTGAATCCTTCTATTACGTCGATCTCAACACGGCAACGCTGCAAGAGCAGGGATTCGTTGCTAACGGGGAAGCATATTTTAAACGCGCAGCACGAATTGCCGAGAAGAATACGGACCTCGATTGGCAAGACCTGACCGAAACCAAAGTCGCGCTTGCCGACTACTACATCTTCACCGAATCACAGAGTCGGGCGAGAAAAGTCTACAGTGAGGTTTGGTCGTTACTTTCCACGGATGAGGAAAGACTCGTCACTAGAAATACAATGTTTGCCGATCCTGTGGCCATTCGAACACAGCCTCTTCCGGAGCATGCCGGCAAAGTCCAGAACGCGAATTCGTCGCGCAATGACCTCATCGCTGGCAGAGTAACCGTTGAATACGCGGTCTCGACCCGGGGTCGGGTAACAGAGCTGGCAACCAAAGTTATTCCGCCCGAATTTACTGACATGGGAAAAATGGTGCATCGGGAAATCCGCCAACGCGTTTTTCGCCCCAGACTCGCCGACGGTGTGCCGGTCGATTCCGCTGGATTGATATTCGAACACAATTTTTCCTACCTCCAGAGCGACCTTGATGCTCTGCGAGAAGCCAACGCTCCACCGCCCAGCGAACAGCAAGTCGACGAAACACAGGATGCAACCGACGGCGATTGATTGATGTGCGATTTCACAGTGCAGACGTTATTATCAGTATTCCACGACGCGGCCCACTCTCTCACGTTCTCCAAGGTAATCAGGCAATGACAAATGCTCCAATGACTATTCCGGACAGCCACTTTGTAAATGGTCATCCATTGCAGGGTCCGTTCGATGACCATTTGCGACAAGCGGTGTTCGCGCTTGGCTGTTTTTGGGGTGCTGAGCGCCTGTTTTGGCAAATCGATGGCGTTTATTCCACGGCCGTTGGTTATGCCGGGGGCAACACTGTGAACCCGACATACCAATCGGTTTGTAGCGGCGAAACAAACCATGCCGAAGTGGTACTGGTCATTTATGACCCGGCCAAAGTGAGCTATGCACAACTGCTCAAAACCTTCTGGGAAAGTCATATTCCGACACAAGGCATGCGCCAGGGGAATGACGTTGGTACTCAGTATCGATCAGCAATTTACACATTCGATGATGAACAGGAAAAACAGGCTGAACAATCTCTGGCCGCCTACCAGTCCAAACTGACAGCAGCCGGGCACGGACAGATTACGACGCAGATCGCACCGATGGGCACGTTGTATTACGCCGAGGAATATCACCAGCAGTACCTGGCGAAGAACCCGGGCGGCTATTGTGGGCTTGGCGGAACAGGCGTGTCCTGTGCGTCTGTAGTGTAGTATTCGCTGATGACGAGCAAAAACAAGAAACAAGCAAAACCTCGAAAGCCCAGTCGCAAGCAAGCGGAGGAAGCGATACGCACCTTATTGCTTTGGGCTGGAGAAGATACCCGTCGCGAAGGTCTTATAGACACGCCGATGCGTGTAGCAAAAGCCTACGAAGACTGGTTCAGCGGTTACAACCAAAACCCGGTTGCCTACCTTGAGCGTACATTCGAAGAGGTTGAAGGTTACGACGAGATGATCGTACTTCGCGACATCGCATTCGAATCGCATTGCGAACACCATATGGCCCCGATTATCGGCAAAGCACACGTTGGCTACCTTCCAAATAACAAAGTTGTGGGCATCAGCAAACTGGCGCGCGTGGTCGAGGCATTTGCCCGTCGCTTTCAGGTGCAGGAAAAGATGACGGCACAGATAGCCAATTGCATCCAGGACGTTCTGCAGCCGAAAGGCGTGGGCGTCGTCATCGAGGCCAAACACCAGTGCATGACGACTCGTGGTATCCACAAGTCGGATGTCTCGATGGTCACCAGCCAAATGGTCGGATCCTTCCGCAAAGATGCGCGCACTCGAGTCGAGTTCCTGCGCATGATTGATGCCAATCGCTAAAGTCGAGTAGTGCGAAAGACTCTCGCAACTGTCGGAACCTTGCTGGGCCTCATCGCCGCTTACTTGTTGCTCTGGCCAGTTCCGGTGGATCCCGTCGCGTGGAGTGCTCCCGTCGACCGTGGCTATGTCGGCCCTTTTTCTCCCAATGACTTGCTGAAGCCCGCTACCGGCATTGACCTGGGGAGCTTTGAGAGTCCGGAAGACGCGACGCTTGGCCGCGATGGCCACATCTACGTGACGACGGACAATGGCGTGGTTCTTCGAGTTCAGAATGGCAGTGTCAGCGAATTCGCGAACATCGGTGGCAGACCGCTGGGCATCGAAACGGACCGCGACGGTTCACTGCTGGTCGCCAATACCCGCTTCGGCATTCAGCGCATTGCGAGCGACGGCTCGATGACAGTTGTGCTGGATACTATCGACAAACGGCCTCTCGAGAATGCGAACAATCTCGGCATCGGCCCGGATGGCGTCATCTACTTCAGCCAGTCAAGCACCAAATTTACGGCCGCTGGCTTCGGCGGTTCCTACCAGGCGAGCCTGCTGGATATTCTCGAGCACGGCGGCCATGGCAATGTCTACGCATTTGACCCGGCCCTGGGATCCCTGCGTCGCCTGATGACCGGCATCAACTACGCCAATGGTGTCGCTGTGAGTGAGGATGGCAGTTACCTGCTGCTGGCCGAGACCGGCCACTATCGCATTCTCAAACACTGGTTGACCGGTGAGGCGAAGGGCTCAACCGAGATCCTGATCGACAATCTCCCGGGCTTTCCGGACAACATCAAGAACGGTTTGAACGGCCGTTTCTGGGTCGGTTTCGCAGCACCGCGCAATCAACTGGTCGATCGATTGTCGGCCAAACCCTTGCTGCGCAAAATGATCCAACGACTGCCCGAGTTCGTCAGACCCAAGGCCATTCCCTTCTCGCACGTTATCGCCATCAACGGCGAAGGCGACGTTCTCATGAACCTGCACGATTCCGCCGCACGCTTTCCGACCTTAACCGGAGTGCTGGAGACGCGCGATTCGCTGTATCTGACGACCCTGTTCGGCGGTCAGCTCCCGCAACTGAAGAAGAACGACCTGCAACACCAGTAGCAGGTCGTTCTGGTTATTCACTTGTCAGCGCCTCGCAAACGATCCGCGTAGGTTT
>JAACFM010000100.1 GCA_009937445.1 Gammaproteobacteria bacterium
AAGCCGTCGCTGTTGATGTGCTTTGTCGCCTCGCTCAGAAAGTGCGGTTCGATAAATGGCGATTCTGGAAAAATATACCTCGGATATATAGCCAGGCGTTCGACGAGCGTTTTTCCGGCAGCGCTCGTTTCCTCTGCAAGTTTCTCAATCTGCGGCCATGGCGCTTCAGGGTTCACGAAATCTGGCGTTAGCGGTGAAATTCCGCCCCAATCATTTATGCCCGCGTCGAGGATCCGGCGAAGTTGACCATTGTTCAGGTTCGGCGGAGTTTGAATCGCCATATCGGGTCCAAACACATCTCTTGCGGTTTGAATGGTCCAAAGCAAATCTTCAATATCCGGTTCCGGGGCCGTCGACATTTTCGTTCCGGGCTTTGCTCTGAAATTCTGGATTATGATTTCCTGAATGTGCCCAAACGCTGAATGCAGCTCAGCTAATTGTTCGAGCGACTCGACTCTTTCTTTGCGAGTCTCTCCGATTCCTATGAGAATCCCGGTCGTGAACGGAATTTGCAGCTCGCCTGCCCAGCGAATGTTTTGCAGGCGCAAGGACGGCGCCTTATCAGGCGAACCGAAGTGGGGTCCGCCACGTTCACAAAGCCGTTCAGATGAACTTTCGAGCATAAGGCCTTGTGAGACAGATACATATTTCAGTCGCCGCATTTCGTCCCGTGTCATGACTCCCGCATTGACGTGCGGTAGCAGCCCGGTTTCGTCAAATACCAGTCTTGAGAGATGTTCCACATATTCCAACGTCGTCGCGAATTCGAGTTCATCAAGCGCCTCGCGGACCACTCGGTACCGAAGTTCCGGTTTGTCACCCAACGTGAAAAGAATCTCTTTACAACCGTTTGCCTTGCCGGACTCAGCCGTTTCCAGAACGGCTTCGGGCGACATGAAAGGTTTGCTCAGAGCTCTTGGCGATTTGGCGAACGTACAGTAATGACAAACATCGCGGCACAGCTCAGTTACCGGCGCAAAGACCTTTCGCGAGTAGCTAACAACGCTCATCTGCTCATCTGCTCATCACCTCATTACCGGTGATCAGATTATTGCCTGGCAGTGGTTTGGGTGTCGTAGCGAAATATCTTTCCACTATTCCAGATTTAGCGATGAACTTTTGTGTTCTTGTTCGTGACGCTAATTTCATTAGTCGAGAGACATCGCTGACCGTATCAATATCAAGTTCTAGCCTTGGCAGAGAAAGTATCTTCGGCTCTATGCCTAGTTCGTAAGCCGAGGCGACGTGTTTGGTGAAAGAATTGGTGCCGAACTGATACGGGATCGAATTCGATGGAGATGCGCCGATACAGTTAGAGCCTGTACCGTCCACATTGGACACGATCGTTATTGCAGGCCCTTTTTTCAAAGTATCGCAGACGATGTCAACGTCTTCCGCCAACAGAAGCGGAGCATCGCCCGGAATCGTCAAAGTCGAGGTCACGCCATGCTCCCGCAAGAATGTTGCGGCTTGCTCGATCGCTTCCGATTGACCATTGTCGGAACCAACCTTCAGTATTCGTACACCGAACTCGTTGCCCAACGCGACAGCATTCTTGTCTTTGCTGACGAGCAGTATCCCCGAAAGTCGAGAGCTTCGAGTCAATGCGGTCAATACATCCCGCGCGCTGTTGAGCATCAACTCTTTGCGTTCATTCGGACTCAGTATGTTGCGGAGACGTTGTTTGGCACCGTCAAGTGACTTAATCGGAAGAATCGCCCAAACCGGGGAAGCCGTTACCGTCATTCAGCTGCGCCAGTGATGCGAATACCAGCGCCATCAATCTTGTAGCGCTTGTTAAGAAAAATCAGCACGGAAGTCAGCGCCTCCCCAACAACTGAATTATCGATCGAACCGGCGTGCCACGCTTTCAGCCCAAGATCATCCGCGAGGCTGACGACAATTTCACGAGCGTCTTTGTCGTTGCCGAAAACCAGAACGTCCCCCTCATCGGTGCCGATACCGTCTCTGAGGTGCGCAGCCGCAACATTATGGAACGCAGACACTACTCTTACGTTCTCTCCCAGTGTCTGCTGAGTAGTTCGCGCGATAGGCCATTCCTCGGATAGCTGAACTCTGGCAACTTTCGGAGGAACGAGTGGCACGGTTGTATCCACAACCAGTTTTCCCTGTACAGCATCTGTGATTTCGGCAAGAGTGTCCTTGTGGTGCGCGAAGGGCACCGTTAGCACAACGATATCAGCGGCTGCTGCCGCTGCCTGATTGCTTTCGCCCGACACGTTCTCATTGCGCGTAGAGCGTCGAATCTCAGCGGCCGCATCACAGGCTCTTCCCGCAGCGCGAGAACCGATCACGATCTTGTGGCCGGCTTCCGCCCATCGAAGCGCGAGGCCGCCACCAAGTGCGCCGGTCCCGCCGATTACGGCAATGTTGGATTTGACTGATTTCATTTGCGAATTCCTATTTCGAATGCGTTACTTTCGAAGTGATCTTCAGTAACGTCGGCAACGTGCAATGGGTAGTAATCTGAATCAATACAATCGTAAACATCTGAGAGTATTGAAGTCAGCGCGGGCAGCCAATATTCATCAGCAGGGAATTCATCGCGATCGAACCACGCCGCATCGCGAACTTCAGCGCCGCAGGTTGGCTTCATTGGGTCAGATAAATGCGCCCGAAAGGAGATGTAGTACTGGTTCACCGGCGATATGCTCGAAAGGAAAAACGGAATCAATTTATCTTGATCAATTTCGAGCCCCGTCTCTTCTTGAAGTTCTCGAATTGCGGCCTGTCGCATCGACTCGCCTTTCTCGGGGTAACCGCCTGGCGGCGCCCACTTCCCAGCGTAGGGTGGGATGTCGCGGCGAATGAAAAGTATCTTTTTTTGCGCAATTAGCAGAGTAGAAACGGTTGCGATGGGTGTGTCGTATTCAATGTGGCCGCAGTTTTTGCAGTGTCGACGGGTCACGGTATCGCCGTCCGGAATAGACTGAACGACGCGGTGGGCACAGTGTTTGCAGTACTCGGCCGGCTTACTTATGGACATTTAGCCACCTCAGCATGTGGAAATTGATTCTTCGCTGCCATTTTCTATAAAGAATGTCTGTTCTGGATATTGAATCATTGTAACTATATACTCTTTTCGTACCGGCCGCCCGAGATTTGGAGGCCCCAGTTTGCCAAGGTTTGAGGATCAATTTTGCACAAAAAGCTAACGGACGAAAGTATTGCCGAACTGAGTCAGCAAATCGGACAGGAAAGTTCACTGCCACAATTCAATACGGCAGCGACGCTGGATGCGATTCGTCATTTCGCTCAAGGGCGGGGCGATGATAATCCGCTCTATTGCGATCCAGAATACGCACGCAAAAGTAGGTTTGATGGAGTGATCGCGCCCAATACGTTTGTACTAAGTTGTGGTTTTCCGAGATCCAGAGGGTTATCAGGAATTCACGCCCTGTTTACTGGCATTGATCTACATTGCCACGTACCGATTAAATCTGGAACCGACATTGTGGCTACAACGGCGCTACACGAGTTGAAAGAAAGGCAGGGTGAATTCGCAGGGCGGCAAATCCAACAAACTTCGATAACGAATTACAAAGATAGTAGCGGGCAGGTCTTAAGTACGTTGTATTCCCACGCTTTCCGGATGGAAAGAGGTGCAGCCGGAAAGAGCAAAAAGTACAAAGACTTGGAACGCAAAACGTACACGCCGGAGGACCTCGCAGAGATCGAGGCCGCCTACGACAGGGAGGTTCAGGAAAGGCAGGGCGACAAGGCTCTGTACTGGGATGACATTGAGGTTGGTCAGCAACCAGCCGACATGGTCAAAGGCCCGCTGTCCGTCACAGACAACATAGCGTTTTTGGTGGGATTCGGACTCGTATTCGTACGCGCTCATCGACTGTGGCACGAATTTCGTGGTCGTCACCCGGGAGCTGGCGTAAAAGACGAATACGGTGTTTGGGATGTTCCGGAGCGGGTGCATTGGGACGAGGGACTCGCAGCTTCCATTGGCATGCCCGGTCCTTACGATTATGGGCCGCAACGAATCGCCTGGTTTGATCATCGCGTTGCCGACTGGATCGGCGACGACGGCTGGATGAAGCGCCTGTCGGTGAAGTTGACAGCGCCAAATTTCGTTGGTGACACGACATGGATCAAATCCACTGTGGTTGAAAAAACGAAAGAGGGTGAAGTAACGCTGGAGATGCGCAGCGAGGATCAGAGAGGGCGCATCACTGCAACAGCCATCGCGGAGGTGGTCTTGCCGTGTCGGTAACTCGACCCGACACTGGCGCCGCAGCGCCAAATGGAGAGCTTTGGACGTTTGAAAAATTCGAGGTGGGGGCGCTCATTGGTTCATCGCTGCAGCGTGTTGATGATGAATTCATCAAATCCTGGGGTTCTATTTATGGTGTGATCGATCGAAATGGTTCATTGCCCTACGGCGCGGCTCAGCTTCTGATCATGAAGGCCTACGCGGAGGTTGTTCAGCCGCGCCCGCCGGGAAATATTCATGCAACTCAAAAGTGCCGGCTCAACAGTGTTCCTGTTTTGGGGCGGGAGACGAAAGTGAGCGTCTCTTGTACGGCCAAGTACATCCGTGGAAATCGAAAAGTAGTCGATTTTGGCGTAGAAATTTCCGATGCAGAATCGGGCCTACTGTATGCCGCTTCAACTCTAGAAATCTGTTGGGCGGTTTGAGAATGGAAGCACAGTTGCCCAATAAACTTGTGAAACTCCGGTTGGCCATAGGGCAGGATCAGATCAACACGTTCGCGGCATTGGCTGGCGATTATAATCCTATCCACATAGATGCCGAGGCGGCTCGTCAATCAGGTATGAGCAATATCATCGCTCATGGGAGTATTGCACTCAATCTTCTTTGGGAGTCAATTGAACAGAGCATACGGACTGCGGCTTCGCCCAGTTTTAATCTCGAAGTACGATTCAGGGCACCCGTCTACGTGGATGAAATTGTCGAAACGGGCGGTCGTCGAGTTGGCAACGGTCACGACTATGAGGTGTGGGTTAGCAACCAAGAAGGAACTCGCGTAATAGAAGGCACCCTCACTATTGAAAGCTAACGGAACGTGGTTAACCGGCGTATGGAAGCAAGTAACGAAATAGCTAGTCGCTCGACCGCGCAGACAGTTCTTGCTGGCCTGCTTGCTTTGTTAATCCTTATTTTCGGCGTATTGCTGTTCGTCGGCGGCATGCAACTTGCCGGTATTGGTGGGTCGTGGTACTACGCTTTGGCAGGGGCTGCTTTGCTGGCAACCTCAGTCTTCATCTGGAAACGAAGTTCAAAGGCGATTTGGATATACTCAGCACTAATGCTGTTGAGCGTCGCGTGGGCGTTGTTCGAATCCGGACTCCAGCCTTGGTCACTTATGCCAAGGTTAGTTGCTCCCGCATGTCTTGGTTTGGCCATAGCTGCCGCAGTACCGCGGCAAGCGCATGAGTCTTTTCATGCAAAATTCTCAGTCATATCGATATCGCTGTTGGCGATCGGGCTTGTTGCAGTGGCATATCTCAGCCAAGGCGGCAACGCTACTCCGAATCACTCCTTGAGCCCGCAAAGCTGGACAGACGCCGATCAATCAGAGATGTCGTGGCGATATTTTGGCGGCGATGAGGGAGGCCGACGCTACGCTGACGCAGCTGAAATTAATATCC
Organism: Gammaproteobacteria bacterium; assembly: GCA_009937445.1. Lineage (GTDB taxonomy): Bacteria > Pseudomonadota > Gammaproteobacteria > Steroidobacterales > Woeseiaceae > UBA1847. The sequence goes on from JAACFM010000100.1 coordinate 5,647, forward strand.
ACAATGTCCAGGAATTGGAGCTTGCCTGGATGTATCGCGTATCTGGCAACGAAATTGGAGCAGCGTCCGATGTTGCGACTGCCGAATCCACGCCGATTGAAGTGGATGGCCGTTTGTATTTCTGTACCTCCACCAATATTGCGATAGCAGTTGCATCCAGTACTGGCGAAGAACTCTGGCGATACGATCCGACAGTTAGTCTGGACCCTGCAACACATAAAGTCTGCCGCGGCGTTGCGTATCACAGTGGTGATTCAAGTAATGGGGTTTGCCGTGCGAGAATATTGCTCGGTACCGTCGACAATCGCTTGCTCGCTCTCGATGCGAACACAGGAAAGTCGTGTAAGGATTTCGGTGACGATGGAAGCGTCGATTTGAACGAAGGGTTGGGAGAGGTGCCATCCGGGTACAATTACGTTACCTCACCGCCAACGATTCTCGACGACACGGTCGTAATCGGCTCATTTGTTTTTGACAATCAGTCGACTGATGAACCACCCGGCGTGGTTCGTGCGTACGATGCAGTAAGCGGCGAATTACTTTGGGCCTGGGATGTCTTGAGCCCATCTGCGTTGCCGGCGCTGGCTACCGGCGAAACCTACCCGCGCAACACGCCGAATGTCTGGAGCGTTGCCAGTGCTGATCCGGATCTCGGTCTGATATTTCTACCGACCGGAAACACACCGCCAGATTTCTTCGGTGGTCACCGAACAAAAGAACAAGACAGATATGGCAGCTCAATCGTTGCGATCGACGTTTCTTCGGGCGACGTACGCTGGAATTACCAGACCGTCAATCACGACATATGGGATTATGATATTGCCTCGCAGCCGGTTGCGGTCGAATGGAAGACCGTTGGTGGCGCTGTACCAGCGCTTCTGGTGCCAACAAAGCGAGGCGAGATTTTCGTGCTGGATCGCCGTACCGGTGAGCCGCTTACCGAAGTCAAACAGAAACCTGTTCCGCTTGGACCAGCGGATGGTGACTGGCTTGCTCCGACACAACCGTACTCAACGGGTATGCCATCATTCGCACCGGATGATCTTCGGGAAACATCCATGTGGGGCGCTACACCGCTCGATCAACTTTGGTGCCGAATAAATTTCCGCCAAGCCCGGTATGAAGGTCAGTTTACTCCGCAAAGTACGCGAGGCTCGATCGTGTACCCTGGCGCGTTTGGCATAATCAATTGGGGAAGCGTTTCAGTAGACCCAATACGCAACCTGATGATGGTCAATACGAGCTACTTGCCGTGGTACCAGCAACTCATACCAAGAGATAAAGCTGATGCACTGGGGATCGTACCGTGGGGCACGAAGACTGATCGTGAAGTCGTCCCTGTAAAAGGCCAGGCCATCTATTACGCGCAGTCGGGCACGCCCTATGCGATCGACAGCCGACCGTTCCTGTCGCCGCTGGGATACCCGTGTCACGAGCCACCGTGGGGCGAACTCGCAGCGGTCGATCTCGAGACGCGCGAGATCCTGTGGCGCAGACCATTCGGCACGACTCGCGATGTCGCACCGCTCGGAGTTTCACTTCCGACCGGAATGTTCAATATCGGCGGGTCGCTGGTCACGAAAGGCGGACTTACGTTCATCGCTGCAACCGCCGACAATTTTCTTCGCGCCTTTTCCACCGAGACGGGTGAAGAACTCTGGAAGTCAAGATTGCCTGCAGGCGGTCAGTCGAATCCGATTAGTTTCGTATCTGGAGATGACGGCCGGCAATACATCGTTCTGGCCGCTGGAGGGCACGTACCAATGAAAACCACACCGGGTGACTACCTGCTTGCATTCTCCTTACCTTCCAGTGTGCTCGACGCGACGGAGTAATTGCAGTGAAGGAATACCAAACACTCACAGTCGAAGTCGACAGCGGTCGCGTTGAGGTTGGCCTAAATCGTCCGTTATCGCTGAATGCGATATCTCCAGACATGTGTTTGGAGCTAATGAGCGTCATGTCAGATGTTCAAGCGGACGCCAGCACCCGGGTCATTGTGTTGTACGGGCACGGTCGGATGTTCAGTTCGGGAGGTGATTTGAAGGCAGAACCCGTCGACGATTCCGAGCAGGTTCTGGAAACGATTTACAAGCCAGCGCTCCTGTCCATCGTCGATTCACGCGTACCAGTAATAGCTGCAGTTCATGGTGGCGCGGTTGGGGTTGCCGCGGCACTAATGATGTCCTGTGACCTTGTCGTAATGGCCGATACTGGTTTCGTAATGACACCCTTCGTTAAGTTGGGGCTTATTCCGGATGGCGGTGTGAGCTGGCACCTGCAGAGATACATCGGTAAGCAAAAAGCCGCGGAGGCCATTTTTGGTGGAGAGAAGATTCCAGCGGAAACGTGTCTTGGCGCAGGTATGGTAAACAGGGTAGTCGATGAAGCTCGGGTCGTCTCGGAGGCTCGGACCTGGGCGGATGACATCGCTGCGCTGCCGCCGTTGGCTGTAGCCGCTGGGAAAGCCACTCTTAATTACTCGGCTACGAACAACTTGCCAGACTCAATGGCCTTCGAAGCAAAACTGCAAAAAGAATTAGTCGCCAGCCACGACGCGCAAGAAGGCATCGCGGCCTTCAAGGAAAAACGCCAGCCCAAATTCAAAGGACATTAGATATGTCGCTAAAACAGTACCTCAGCGGATTGTGGTTCAAGATCGCAATGTCGTTACCCGGTCGATTGCAAGTCGTGTTGGCTGGTGGTGCGCCGGTCACGGCCAGGGGCAACACTATGGACTCATCTGTGCAGCTTCTTGCACATTTTTCGGCGGCCCATCCGTCGCTTGATACGTATCCGATCGACATAGCGCGGGCGGCTGGATCAGCCGGCTATTCGGTGCTATCGCGGCCACCGCGATCGAATGTTGAGACAGCAGACATAGAAATTGACTGTGCAAGCGGACTGATACCAGCTCGAATTACCAAGCCGATTGGCGGCAGAACTTCCGAAACTATGGTGCTTTTTTTCCATCCCGGCGGCTGGGTTATCGGTGATCTGGATAGTGGGCACGCGTTTTGTACGGAGGTTTGTGCCGCGAGCGGAGCGACGGTAATTTCCGTAGATTATCGTCTTGCTCCAGAGCATCGATTTCCGTGTGCCGCGGACGATGCCATTGCCGCGTACTACTGGGCACTCGAGAGCGCTGCCAGCTACGGCTGCGCACCGGCGAAAATCATCGTAGCGGGTGAAAGCGCTGGCGGAAACCTGGCTGCTGTCGTTTGTCAGCAGGCGAAACTGGCAGGCCGACAACAGCCATTGAGCCAGTTTCTTGTGTCGCCTGTAACTGATGTGAAAAATCGTAGTGAGTCGTACACAGACTTGTCAGATGCATTTCCACTCAACGCGAATCTGATGGAGTGGTTCATTGCGAATTACATCTCCGCCGAAGAGGAGGCTGGCGATCCGAAAGCTTCGCCCCTTCTTGCAACAGATTTTTCTGATCTGGCTCCGGCTATCGTGGTGACAGCAGGCTTCGATCCTTTAGTCGATGAGGGCGCGGCCTACGCGACAAAGCTAAAAGAAGCTGGCGTCGATGTTCAGTACCACTGCGAAACTGGCGCCGGGCACGGGATATTAACAATGGCGGGTCTGTCCCGATCGTGCGGCGCGGCGAGTGATCGCTGCGTCAGCTTATTGGTCGATCAAATTGCCGCACTTGCCTAGGGACGAGATGCCCTAATTGGGAACAGGTGGTTGCAAATTTTCTGTACGCGCGACGCTGTCTGCAAAGTGACGTCGCCCTGCCCACAAAAGTACAATGCCAACGGTTCCAAAGAGACTCGTCATAGCGACAAGGGAGTACAGGATGCCGCCGCGCTCAGTAAAAACATTGTCGCTCAACCATCCAGTTAGAGGAGGGCCAAGCGCATTCCCGATCGAGAGTATCAGCATATATATTGCGGCAACCTGGGCGCGGACGTCCGGAGGCGCAATGATAGGCAGAGCGGCGAATGAGAGCCCAAATGGCACGTTTAGAAATACCAATGCCGGGATGTACAGGAGGAATGCAGCAAGCGCAGTTTGCGCCAGCTGAATTGTCAGAACGGTCGCAACCAGACCTATGGCACCCGCGATCGCAATGACAATTAATGCGTCTCGTCGTCCTTTCGCCATCCACTTTTGAGCGAGCATTGCAGAGCTCGCAGTGCCAAACCCTCCGGCAATGATGAACGTTAGCCCATACACAATCGATGCGCGCTCAGCCGCGATTCCGTGGACGCGTTCAAAGAAGGATGGGGTCCAAAAAACAAACGAGTATCCCATCACGACCAACATCATGAATGCAGCATGGTGAAACAGGATCGTTTTCCAGTTGCTCGCATAAAATTCAACAATCTTGCTGCGGTCCGCCTTTTTCTTGGGAGTTGTGACGAGTCGAGCTGGTTCGCGAATCGTCATCATAAGTAGCATGACAAGGAAACCAGGTGCGCCAACGTACACGAACGCGAGTTGCCACGCGTTAACTGCTCCGAAGTAAGGCAAAATTACTGGTTCGGCGTCGCGCAAGAACGACACAACAATTCCACCGAACATGAAGGCAAATCCTGTTCCAAGAATTGCACCGCCCTGGAAGATGGCCAGAGCAATTGGTATCCGATGTTTCGGAATCACATCGCCCAGCATTGAGTGGGCGCAAGGCGTCAGCGTCGCTTCCCCAACACCAACGCCGACTCTGGCGAGAAAGAGTGGCCAAAAACCCTTCATCACACCGCAAGCCATAGTGAAAATCGACCAAAAGAAAATGCCGATGGAGACTATGACTTTTCGATTGCTTCTGTCAGCAAGCCACGCGATTGGATAGCCGGCAATTGCGTAAAATAGCGCGAAGCCGCTATATAACCAACCGGCCTGGGTATCGGTTATTCCGAGATCAACCTTCATTGGCTCGATGACGAGCGCAATGATCTGTCGATCGACGAACGAAACGAGCATTGCGACCATCAAGACGAACACTACCCACCACTGATAGCGGGTCGGTGGGTAGTGATGTGGTGTTAGCGCATCATTCGATTTGTGCCGCTCCTCGACGGAGCTTGGCGTGCTACTTGAGATCGTTAATGTCCGCTGTTCCTGCTTGCTGGTCGAGACTCTCCATAGCCCACGGCAAGTCTTTTTTCAGATCGAGACCATCGCCCAGTGTTGCGGCAAAATTCTCGAATACATGCTCAACATCCCACGGACCGTTATCGCGACTTTCTAAAGTGCGTTCATGTCGCGGTTCATTCCAACGAATATACTTGTATCCGTAAGAGCCAAAAGTCCGACCGCTAACGCCGGCCGCTTCGGGCGAGGCCAGGTACAAGACCAGGCAGGCGACGGTATCGGGACGTTGTTCTGGTGGAGCCGCGTCACTGGGTTTTACCTCAGACTCTGGATAGTAGGAGTCAGCCATTCTCGTCATCGAGGCCTGTGTCATGCAATTTGCAGTCACTCCGTAGCTGATCATGGCGTTCGCGATGGCCCGGGTCATGCTGAGCACTGCGCCCTTCGCGGCGGCATAGCCGAAGGTATCGGGGACGCCGGACATGCCGGAGTCCGAAGTGAAGTTAATAAGCCGACCATAGTCGCCATGATCTTTCCAATGCAGTGCGGCGAAGTGACTCGTGTGCATCATGCCGTCCATATGGACTTT
>JAACFM010000101.1 GCA_009937445.1 Gammaproteobacteria bacterium
AGCGACGTAAAATCGCGATCCAGCGGGCGATATTTAGCAAGCTCATCAAAGATGCCGAAACATAGGTCAGCGCTGCGGCGGTCAGGAGCTTGCGAGCGTGCGGTCCGTCGGTTGATTTGAGGATTTTGTGCTTCTCCAGCAGCGGCAGTGCACGGTTGAAACTGGCATCAAATTCGGTGGGCAATGTCACGAAATGCACCGCCGCAGAAGTCGCGAGCGTCAAAAAGCCGCCCGAAATAGTCACGAGACCCAGAATCGGCATGCGGGTGAGTAATCCCATAAAGGGGGAGATCACCAATAGTGCTGCTCCAAGCTTTTCGACAGGGCCGGTCGCTTTGACCAGCCTTGTACGCCATTTCAGCGGTGGATAGCTCTGGTGGTCCTGCAGTGCGTGGCCGACCTCGTGTGCGGCAACGGTTATCGCTGTGAGAGAACAGCCGTCGTGCTTGTCCGGCGTCAGACGAACGGCCTTGGCGACAGGGTCATAGTGGTCGCCGCTGTCGGTCGGTTCGACGATAACCGATTGCAGGCCGTGCTTGTCCAGCAGGTGTCTTGCGAGACTGGCTCCCGTGCCTTCGTAGCGGTCCTCTGGCTGGCTGTATTTCCGGAGTACGCGCTGCACCCAGATACCGGGACCCAGAATGAGAGCGATAAGCAGAGCAATGATGATGATGAATGCCATGGTGTGATCGTACCGCAAAGCCGGGTTGACCTTCGATCTGTGTCACCGGCGAATCGAAAATTTTGTAAGATGTCCCTCGCGGAGCAGTCAGGATTTATCACTAAAGGGATTATTGTGACCACTGATCAGGCAACACTGTTTGGCTTACTGTTTTTTGTTTTTGTATTCCTGATTTGGGGGCGCTGGCGATACGATCTTGTTGCGTTCGTTGCGCTCCTTATTGCGCTGTTGACAGGAATCGTTCCCAAAGAACTGGCGTTCTCGGGTTTCGGGCATCCAGCAACCGTTATCATCGCGCTGGTTTTGATCGTAAGTCGGGGGTTATCGAACTCCGGCGCCATAGAACTCGTTGTGCGTTATCTGGTAGACGCTTCGCGAAAACTTTCAACACACATCACGATAATGTCTGCCCTGGCTGCATCGTTGTCCGCGCTGATGAATAACGTGGCTGCTCTCGCTTTGTTGATGCCTGTCGACATGCAGGCAGCAAAAAAAGCCGGGCGCAGTCCGTCGCTTTCTCTGATGCCGTTGTCATTCGCCTCGATCTTAGGCGGCATGATTACAATGATCGGTACGCCACCGAATATCGTCATCGCCGAATTTCGCGGTGACGCTTTGGGCGAGTCCTTCAAGATGTTCGACTTCGCACCAGTCGGGCTTGCGTGTGCCGTCGTTGGTGTTGCTTACGTCGCATTGATCGGTTGGCGACTGTTGCCCAGCGCAAGACAATCAGCAGATGCGGGTAAAGAGCTTTTCGACTTGGCGGATTACATCGCGGAGGTTCGCGTGCCGGAAGGATCGTCCGCTATCGGGCAGCAGGTTCGGGATCTGGACGATGCCGCCGGGCGCAGCGATATCGAAATCGTCGGGCTGGTTCGTCGCGGCAGACGTTTGCCCGGGCTGGCGAGAGCGGTCGAAATCAAAGCGGGCGATACATTGGTCGTAGAGGCCAGTCCGGACAGTCTTGAAGAGGCACTTGGAAACCTGAATCTCGAATACGTTGGCAAAGGCTCGGGGCAGCTAGGCGATGAAAACCTGGTTCTGAGTGAAGTTGTCGTACAGGAATCATCTCGTCTTGCGGGACGATCAGCGATGTCCATGCGCTTGTTGTATCGCTATCGGGTCGCTGTGGTGGGTGTCTCTCGCCAGGGCCAGAGATTCCGTGAGAACGTCCGCAAGCTGGTTCTGCAGCCTGGCGACGTACTCTTGTTGCTCGGAGCGGAGGAGCGTCTTGGGGATACGACAGGGCTTCTGGGACTGCTGCCATTGGCAGACAGGGGGCAGCGTGTCATCCAGCGAGACAAGGCGTGGTGGGCTGTTGGTATTTTTGCGTCGGCAATTATCGTTGCGAGTTTCGGCTGGGTCTATCTGCCGATAGCTCTGGGCTGCGCTACGGCTCTTTATGTGCTTCTCAATATCGTGCCGATTCGCGATGTTTATACGTCCATTGAGTGGCCGGTGATTGTTCTCCTCGGATCCATGATTCCTATCGGTGGTGCGCTGCAGTCTACGGGTGGAACCGCGTTAATCGCCGGCGGCATCGTTGATATATCTGCTGGCTATTCACCGGTTGCCGTTCTGACCTTGCTCGTTATCGTGACGATGACCTTATCGGACGTCATGAACAATACAGCGACCGCGGTTATCGCTGCACCCATTGCGGTGGAAATCGCGACACGTCTGAATGTGAGCCCCGACCCATTCCTGATGGGGGTTGCCGTCGCAGCGTCCTGTGCGTTCCTGACGCCGATCGGGCACAAGAACAATACGTTGATTATGGGGCCTGGTGGTTACCGATTTGGCGACTATTGGCGCATGGGATTACCGCTGGAAATATTGATCATCGTAGTGTCTGTCCCCGCGATCATTTTCTTCTGGCCGATGTAACTGTTATGTCAAGCACTTGTCGCAGAACGCCGAATCCGGTGTCAAAGACTGACAAATGTTGCCAGTTTCTGTGTTTTTTACAGAGGTTAAAAAGTTATAAGGTACTGAAATATCAGTAATTAGCGATTTGCTCCCGTTTTGGCATGGCCATTGCACTGTTGTTATTGACCGCGAAACCTATCGGAGACGATCATGACCAGAGCGACGATCCAGGAGTGGACCGATACGCAGGTAGTATTGAGTAGCCACAAGCAGCGTGCCGTGAAATATCAGGTGTACAGAGACAGTGACAAACACTTTCTGGAAATGCGCGACGCGAACGACGAGCCAATCCATACGCTGGAGTTGCCGGAAGGTATGAAACTCGACAAAACCAGTTACGAAGTCCTGTTACGTTACGTCTTGTTGGACGTTGTTGCCGCGTAATCTTCTGCGGCTTGCCAGACGCGCAGCAGGTTTTCGCCGAGGATTTTCTGAATGTCCTCTTCGCTATAGCCTCGGTCCAGCAGTCCCTGGATCAGGCTGGGGTAGGCGGCAACGTCTTTGAGTCCGACCGGCAGCGAATCGCCAACGCCTTCAAAATCTGAGCCGATCCCGACGTGATCGATGCTGGTCAGAGATACGACATGATCGATATGATCAATGACGTCTTCAACTGACGCATATGGCAGCGGTCCGTGTTCTTCCTCATAAATCGCCGGAAACTTCCGGTACAAATCCGCTTGCGAAAAATCCGGATGGTCGGCTGCGTACAACTTTCCTGCCTTGCTCCGCGCACTTGAATACTGCTGTGCTTCTGCCGAAATAAATGTCGAACCAAAGGTGATCTGAATAACGCCGCCGTTCGCAGCGAGCGCCACGATCATTGCATCGCTCATATTGCGTTCGAAACCCGGCGTGAAATGCCGCGCCGAGGAGTGGGAAGCGATGGCGGGTGCCGCAGCGATCTCCATGATTTGCCAAAACGCGTCATCCGAGACATGGCTGACATCCACCATGATGCCGAGGCGATTCATTTCCCTGATGACTTCAGTGCCAAATTCGCTCAGCCCATTCCACTGCCGATTGGTGTCGTAGGACGAGTCGGAGATGTGGTTGGACAGGCTGTGAGTAGGCGTGATGTATCGTATTCCGCGATCGTAGAAATACTGCAGGCTGGCAAGGTCGCCCTGGATGGGCGAACCATTTTCCATGCCGAGCGGCAGAGACATGATGCCCGCATCAAAGTGGCGTCTAAGCTCTTTGGGTGATCGCGCGATAGCGAATTTGTCCGGCCATTGCTCGACGAAGCCTTCGACCATGTCGATGAGCCTGTCCGCTACTTCCCGGGATTGTCCTGCTGCTTCCAGTTCCGCCGGTGTGTAAATAGACATGAACGGTGCGTTCAGTCCACCGCTGACAGCGCGCGGGTAATCGAAGTCACCCGTTTCGGTCGGTTTGGAAATATCAGCAGGCGAATTTTCAAGCCGGTAGGGAACGTCGACATGCGAGTCTATGATGATGCTGTTCATAGCAATTGTTTTTGCGTCGGGGACGGGCCCGGACTTAGGCGGCTGGTTGCTGCAGGCCGTTACCAGAACGGCCAATAGGACAACAAAAGAAATATTATTTGTCATCTGCGGATATATCTCTGGTTACGGGGGTCGAAGATTGTAACAATATGCAAAGGATCGTACAGGAGCAATGTAATGAGTAAGGACAATCCGCCAGCAGACCATGTCTTTGTCGATGACAACAAGACCGGAAACCCGATCGAGGAAAATATCAAGTCGGGCGCGACGTGGCTACGTTGCCTGTTTATTTTGGTCAGCTGCGTCCTGTTCAGCGTTGCGCTGTTTGCCGGATCAGTAATTGTAGTGCTGGGATTCTTTTACGTGCTGTTTACTGGTGAGGTCAATATCCAGATTCGCGCAGCAGGGCAGAGCGTAGCGACGTATATCTACGACATTGGCCGTTACATGACGTTCAATAGCGATGAAAAGCCGTTTCCACTGGGCGGCGAGTGGCCATCGGGTAGCAGCGAGGGCAAATAGCCCGATCTAGACAGACAGTTCGCGCTGGGCTGGCTGCCAGTTCGCTAAATTGACCTGTGCAGCACCAATGCCCAAACCGCGTACCCAGCGAGCGGCGGCGTCCAATGTAACCCAGGTGCGGATCTTTCCTTTCCGTGTTTCAGCGGTGATCGGACCGTTTGGCGTTTTGGCTTCGATGTGAAATCGAGCGCCTCTGGCAATAATGTTGATGTTTTTGATGGCGCCTGCCGCAACCATTGCCTTCAACATGCGTTCATCCATTGGAAGTCTCCGGAAAGAAGTCATTTTGTTCTGGAATGCTTATACCGCTCTGATCGCAGTGTCTGCGAATCAGCATTTCGACCATGTTCGCCACACTGCGGTGCTCACGAGAAGCCGCTTCTTTCACCGCTTCTTTAAGCCCCGGTTCAATACGGAGATTAAGTGTCGATACCTTGGTCTTTGCCATGCGTTACATTGTATATATAAAATAAAGCAAATGTAACGCTTTTTGCACTAATGTTGCGCGTTCACCCAAAGGTTGACCCTCGCAGCCTGCCTCCCTAAGCTGCGTCGATGAATCGACGCCCCTGGCAAACACCCGGCATGCTTCTGATACTGATGTCCGTGGCGATGCCCGTAGCATTCAGTACCTGGAACGCCCTACTGAATAATTTCGTTGTCGAAAGGGCTGGATTTACGGGTGTTGAGATCGGAATTCTGCAGAGCTTGCGCGAAGTGCCGGGATTTCTGGCCTTCACAACGGTGTTCGTACTTCTCATTCTGAAAGAGCAGACATTTGCCGTTATTGCGCTCGCATTGCTCGGCATTGGTGTCGCGCTCGCCGGCATTTTTCCAACCCCGCTGGCGCTTTATTGCACGACGGTTCTGATGTCGATCGGATTTCACTACTTCGAGGTACTCAAGCAGTCACTGGCATTGCAATGGTTCAGAAAAGAAGAGACACCGCAGGCTCTGGGGAAGCTCATCTCAGTCGGTGCAATCACCTCGTTGGTCGTCTATGCCGTGCTGTGGTGCCTGCTGGAGCTGTTCTCCATCGATTACGTCTGGATATTCATGATCGGCGGCGGTGCGTGTTGCGGACTGGCCATATTTATGTGGCTGGCGTTCCCGAATTTCGCTGTAGAACATGAGCAGACAACCAAACTGGTGTTGCGCAAACGGTATTGGTTGTATTACGCCCTGAAATTCCTGTCGGGTGCCCGGCGGCAGATTTTTATCGTTTTCGCCGCTTTCCTGATGGTTGAGAAATTCGGTTACTCGGCATCTCAGGTCGCGCTGCTCTTTTTGGTCAATTACGCGTTTAACTGGCTGTTCGCGGAGAAGATCGGCGGATTGATCGGTCGAATCGGCGAGCGCAGGGCGCTGACATTTGAGTACGTCGGATTGATTATCGTCTTCACGGCGTACGCGTTTGTCGAGAACCCGTATTTTGGCGCTGCCCTGTATGTGATCGACCATATGTTTTACGCGCTGGCCATCGCCATGAATACCTACTTTCAGAAGATCGCGAGCCCGGAGGATATCGCCAGCAGCGCGGGCGTATCGTTCACGATCAACCACATCGCAGCCGTGGTGGTGCCCGCTGCGCTCGGCCTGGTCTGGATTATCTCGCCGTCCGTCGTCTTCATAATCGGTGCCGGAATTGCTGTTTGTTCGTTGCTGCTGTCCCAAAACATTCCTTTTCGGCCTGGCCCAGGCAATGAAGTAATTTGGGGGCAAGTCAGAGCAGCAGAAGATCCTGAGATCGCATAGGTAGCTTCACTAATGGTTGCGCGGCGATTTTTACGGTAAAAAAAACGACCCGTAATTTACAAGGGAAGACCAGCATGGAACAGACCGTCTTCATGATCTGCATGTTTTTCGGTGTCACCGCGGTTGCCTTGATTGCGTTCACCTTGCTAATGATTGTCCTCGGCAAGGTAGACGTTTAGCAAAGAAGGCATATTGGTGCCCGCAAAGGGTAGAATCTGACAAGCGAACTGAACCCTCGTTATGGAGTGACGCGTGTTAGAAACCATGCACCTTGAGAGCATCAATATTGGCCAGATTGAGACGATTAGTCGCGCTCAGCAGTCGCACACGACGGGTATCTGTAAATACGCTGTAAAAGGCGGTGTCTATCTCGACGAGGCCGGTCTTCGGGGCGATGCAGTTGTCGACCAGTTGCACCATGGTGGAGTGGATCAGGCCGTTTACGCATACAGCGCGGACGACTATGACTGGTGGACAAGAGCGATGGGCCTCAAGGTCGCTGCCGGGCTTTTCGGCGATAATCTGACGATTCGCGGACTTCCCTCGGACATGAATGTTGGCGATCGTTTATTGATCGGCGAGGTTGTTCTCGAAGCTACAGCGCCGCGCATTCCGTGCGGAACGATTGCAACCCGAATGCAGGATCCCGAGTTTGGTATCGCGTTTCGGCAGGCGGAACGCCCCGGAATATATTTTCGGGTGCTAAGCGGTGGCGAGGTGTTTGCAGGCGATTCGGTGACATTGGTCGTCAACGATTCGAGTGACGTATCGATACTGGAACTCTTCAGATTCTATTACGCGCTTCGGCACGACAAGGCGACACTGCGGCGTTTTCTAAAAGCGCCGTTGGCCATTCGATTCCGGGCGAAGGTGGAAGCTAAGCTTGCGGCGCTGGAGCAGGCTTCAGGCTGACTCGGCCAGCGCCAGTAATTTGTTCCAGTTTCCAGTGGACTCTGCGTTCTCTACATTTTCTCGCATTTGTTCGAGCTTTGCGTCTATTCGTTGACGAAGGACCTCGAACCGGGGGTCGCTGCGGAGCGGTTCAATTATTGGGTCTGCGTCGAAAGGCCAGCCATCAAACGACTGCGAACTGACAAATCCTTCGTCGACGGCCTGAGTTAATGCTTCGAGCGCGTCGTTCTCGCGTCCTAACATCGTCAAAATCTGAACGTCGCGGATGCCGTAACCGGACATTCCGAGTCGCGGCAGATCTCGCAATACGATCTCGGCTTGCCGAAGCAGTCGCGCGGCTTCCCGAGGGCGGTTGCGTTGTTGTTCGACATAGGCAAGCAATACTGCGAACCTGATGTTAACCCGGTCAACGGTCGTTTCCGTGTCAGCATTGAGTGTCGGGTAACCTTTCAGCAAGAACTCGTATGCGCGATCGAAGTCCCTGGTCAGGATAGATGCTCCTACCCTCATCGGATACGTGAACTCAAGTGGGAACGACGAATCATCCTCAATGTTGTCCATTGTCGCCAGCACCGTTTCATAGTCACGCTTCATCCAGTGCCAGTAGGCCTGTCCAATCGGATACACAGGGTGCGTCTCTGGAAATGCTTCAATAAAAGCGTCTATCTTTTCATCATCTCCAAAATCCTGGTATATCCCGAGCGTGTTACCGCCGGACAAGGGGTCATCACCGAGCACAGTTTCCCGGCGGCTCCAGGCAATGGCTTCGTCAAGGCGCCCCAATCCCCTCATCTGATTGCTTAGATAATTAGCTGGCATCGCCCAGTCCGGGAATAACCTGTGGGCGTGCAGCAGCAGTTCGATCGTGCGCTGATTGTGACCTTCCATCGCCAGCAGGCTGGGTAAATTGACGTAAGGAATGCGGCTTAAAGGATCAATCGTTAACGCTGTTGTAAGCAGCTCGATAGCCTCTTCAATCCTCCCTTCTGAGCGGCGCAATGATCCAAACCATATATAGCCGTCCGCCAGGTTCGGGTTCAGTTCGAGTGCTCGCTCGAAGGAGGCCGCGGCGGTCAGGTTTCCATCACCAACGCGCGTTCCTTCCCACTGCATGGTTTGAAGAAGACCACGCACGGCGTATGCCTGCGGCAGCAAGGGGTCAGTCTCAAGTGCTTTATCCAAATGCGTTGACGCGATAGCAAAGGCCTCACTGGGCGCAATGGACCTGTGATTGGCGAATGTAACCAAAACGGTTTCGGCCAGTGAGGTATGAGCCTGCGCATACTCCGGGTCAAGTTCGATAGCGCGTTCAAATTGTCCTCGCGCAGATACCAATGTCGCATATTGTCTCTTGAGAAGGTTCTCACGACCAGCAACATACTCGGCATAAGATTCGATGCTGTCGGTGGGGATTTTTGCGAGACGAATTTCCTGCTCGGGTGTCAGTGCGGCTCTAAGAGAGGTCGCTATTTGTGCTGAAATCTCGCTCTGGACTTCGAACAGACTCTCGATAGACAGCTTGCGGTCAAAAGTACTCGCCCATATTTGCTCGTCCGTGAGCGCGTTGACGAGCTGAACAGATATACGCACGTCGTCGCCCGCTCGTTGAACCGCACCCTCAACAATGGTCGATACCCCGAGGTTTTCGGCTATCTCGCGCAAGTTTCGGCCGGTGTCACGGTATTCGTTGACCGATGTTCTGGAGATAACCCGCAGTGATTTGATTTCCGCCAGACGAGTCAGAATGTCTTCATGAATTCCGTCCGTAAAAAACTGGTTTTCTTCAATGTTACTGCGGCTCGTAAATGGCAGGACTGCAATCGAGTTGTATGCAGACGTTTCATCCAGGTCGAGGGCGTCGCCCCGCATACCGGTAAAATTGAATGTGATCGAAACTCCCAGCGCGATCACCAGCAATCCGATGATCAAGTAATTGTTGCCAGCACTTTGCCCTGACCTGTAACTGGATCGATCAATATCGCGCTCAAGCTTCACCCCGTCCGGAGTAATCTCGAAGACCCAGGCGATGATTATCGACAGGATAAATCCAGCCATCACCAGGATGACGTAGATCTTGAAGAACCACTCGGGTGCGCCAAAAGTGGGCAGCAGAACAGAGCCTGCTTCGATGAGGATCCAGGAAACCAGCGCGTAAGCGGCTGCGACACGTAGAACATTCCTACGTCTTAGTTCAGAAACGAATGAGTCCATAAGGGGATTATGGCGTGATTCGAATCTTTTCGCAGCAATCGTTTATGAATCGTGAAATAAAGAGGACGGTAGCGTCCGGTTATCTGATGATCGTTGTGTTGGCGGTCGTTGTCTGGAAAGTATTCGATACGGCGGAGGCGCTGTTCGAGGTTGACGACTATGCCGGATTTGTTGAGATTCAGAGCAAGTCTGCGCTCAGGAATCCGGGCATGACTTACCCCTATGAGCCTCACGACGGTGAGAATATCGCGTTGCGTTGCAATCCTCAGGAAATTGCAAACGCGATGCTTCGGCGTCAGCAGGTGTCTGCCATTATCGCCGCTCGCAAACTGATTGTTCGTGGCGCCGTCGGCATGGTGCAATTGGCATTGGATGAACTCGACGAGGACTACATTGTCGAGCTGGATGAAGAGCGTAAGGCAGCGAAGCGGTGCAGCGTTGGGCGCAAGACGATCTGCGCAGCATGAATGCGCAGATCGCATTTGTGCTGCGTGAGGCCTTACGTCAGGCTGGACGATTGCGAGAGGCAGAAACGTCAGAGGAGGCGAAACGTTAAGCCGGATGGTACTCTGGCGTCATGCAGACCATTCTTCCCATTGCCGCAGTCATCCTCGCCCTTTTTGCAGCAGGCTGTATCGCTTTTCTGGCCTGGGAGCTGACCAAAGAAGCGTCAAAAGACGGCGAAACTGACGACGACTGACGCTTAGCGTCTTTCCTCGTTTTGCCTGCGCCGCTCGCTTGAGCGTTTCTCCGACCTGCCGGAGTTACTTGTGCTGCTTTTCTGTTGCTGACTTCTGGATTCTCGAGGCCGTGACGGTTGCTCACGCGTTGGTGCTGCAACCTGGCGCCGTTCACGGGGTGCTGGTGCCGGGGCACGAACAGTTTCTCGTGGCGCGGTTTGCTGACGTGTTTGACGCGAAGGGTCCGGTCGATACGTTGTGCTTCTTTGACTTTGTGATCGCTCCACGGCCTGTTCGCGGGTGTTGTCACGAGTGCGAACAGTCGGCTCCTGACGCCGCGTGGACTCTTGGCGACGCACGGGCTGCTGGCGTGTTTCTCGCGCAGTCTCATGCGATCTGGTGGCAGCATTTCGCTGCACCGCGTCACGATTCACAGGTCGAGAAGCAGTCGTTCGGGAGGTTGCCTCTCTTTCACGAAATGTTATTGGCGCGTATTCCCGAGCACTGCTATTACGACGATCTGGTGAGCGGTTCTGCCAGCGAGCATAACCTTCGCGCCCGACATATTCTCGACGATCGTTCCTGGCTCTCCACTGATCACCATTGGTATCTCGGTTCACGATGACATTGGTGTTTTGCACGTAGGTCGTGTTGTACACATTGATGGACGGTTGACGATATCGGCTATTGTTCCAATAGGTTCGACCGTAGTAAGGATGACCATGATAACTGTGGTGATAGACATTCAGACTGTCGGTATACCAGCCGATCGAAAATGCTGTCGTTACACCCCAGAAAAAGCCTCTGTCAAAGTAGTGGTTCGCTGCATACGGATAGTAGTAAACCGGATACGGTCGAGGGTGGTAGTAGTAGACCGGCCGCGGTTGGTAATAAACGACACGTGTCGGCTCGTAATAGGGGACGTAAATGACATCATCGTGAGCGGGCGCAATGCTGATGATGCCCTCATCGGTGGAGATTGTCTGATACTCATCGCTCTTGAGGTTGCCTGCCGCATAAGCACGATCACGGAAAGACTCGACGGCCGAAATGACGTCTGTCTGCTGGGCGACAACCGCCTCACCAAGACTAGTTGATGAGTGCAACGATGGAGTCATCCCAATCCGGGTCAGGTTGGAGGGTGGGGTCGCTTTCCAGCGCCTCTAAAAACCGCGCCGCTTCCACCACTTGTAAAGGGTAGGCGGAAGCCGGTAGTACGATTGCCAGCAGGTCGTCCGGATACAGGGCGATGGGACCAACAAGTTCCTGAAGATCGGTGTGTGACAGACGTGGGATACCGTCCTCGCCGATCGGCATGATCTCTGCCGACGATTCGTAACTGCCAATGACATTTCCGTCATCGTCAACGGGCACCTGTGCCATCGATACGGCGGGTACCAGAATAAACATTGCTGTCGCTATCAGGGCTTTCATACGGCCTCCTGGTCCTGAAGATCACGGACCTGTTCAGATTAGGGCTAATAATAGTCCGGGCAAGCTGAACAGACCCTTAACCAATCTCCGGATGGACCAAATTATTCGTCTTTGCCGCCGTGCCAGGCGAGGAATCGCCAGCCGTCATCTGTGCGGACCAGAACATCTGTGTAGCGTCCGCTGCTCATCTCAATGTCTCCAGCCTTTGGCTGGAATGCACTGCTGTAAAGGTAATGAGCCACGGCAACATTGTCGTGGACGACGATCGACAGCGGGTAAAGTTCATGCGCTACCATTTTGCCCAACTGCTCGCTGAATCGGTCCCACATTTTAGTCGACGATTTGCTTCGAGGTGCCGGTGAGTCTTTGCCCCAACCTGAAAAATCATCGGTCAGAAGGCGGTCCGGCCACTTTTTGTCGCCGTTCTCGTCTGCGTTCCATTCTTCTTCAATTACAGACCAGACGTCGGCGGAATCGTTAGTAACATCCTGCGCGTAAGTGATTGTGAAGCTCAATAACAAAACGCCAGTAAGAAGCAGCTTCACTGTGTTCTTAAAACTCATAGCTCGTCCCCCAAAAGTAAGTCCATATACCAAATGCGATTCTAGTCTCATCGCGAGAGTTCAACAATGTTCATCCGCCGTGTCTGGATGTCAGGAGGCCTATGAGTTCAGCAAGCGAGCTTGCAGCCAGGGACTCGGAGTCGTCGTAGTGATAGATGTCCAGCAGGTCGGCTTGCGACAGATAGTCCGGGTGGTGTGCCTCAACAATCGTCGCGTACTCGAATATCTGCTCTTCCCTGACAAGGAGTAATTGGTAAATATGCAGAGCCAGCGTCTGATTGGGAGGCAAACGCATTAACTGAATGATTTCTGCATCGGACTGGCCAATATCAAATGAGCCGATATGCAAAGTCTGTTTATGCATACTCCAGCCGTTGGCCTTGAAGATTTCGCCCAGTGAATTACCTTCGAGTACTTTCGCATGTTCGGGGCCGTAGCTTGAGTCCAGGTCTTCTGTGAAACTAACGATGGCATAGGTACGGCAAATGTGTTGATTGTTGTCGATACTGTAAAGACTTGATCGACGCAGACCGGCTTCGCTGGCCAACACCTTGATCCCGTAGCTGCCGAATCGTTGCTCTATACGCTCACTGTTAAGGAGGACCGTTTCGGTCGCGCAGGCGCTTAGAGCAGCCGCCAATACCGCAGGTGCAAGTTTGTGGCTTCGATAGATGTCTTCAAAATAATCCAACAATCTTGAATCCTTTTCAGTCTGACAGGTATCTAAAAATCAATGCATCGTATACAGGGGAGAATCTTACATGCGAAAACTGGCAACTTTTAGCCTAATTGCGGTTTTTTCGATCGCCACATCCAGTTTGGCAGAGGAACCGTCCTGGGTTGAGAAAAGTAATGAACATGCGCAAGTCGTGCTGGATGTTCTGGCGAAACTCAGCCCTGAAGGAGCCGGTGGTCTGGGCATTGACGGCCTGGATGAAGAAATCTCCGATCTCGGTCCGGGAATTTGGGAGCGTTCAAAACAAATGTCGAGAGAGGTTGTTGAGGAATTGAAACGACGCCTCGGCGAGGAAACTGACAGCAAAGTACGGCAGGACCTGGGAATACTCATCAAGATGCTTGAAGACAGTATTCGAAGCTCGGACCTGAACTATGAACAAATGCTGCCGTACTACAACGTCAACCAGACCGTGTACTACGGGGTACGCAGTATTCTTGATCCGCAAAACTCCCGAGACCGCTATCCTGCGGCCATTGCGCGCCTTGAAAAATACGCTGGTATTGCAGACGGCCATAGGCCGTATGCCGAACTTGCCAAAGACCGGACGGCCGAACGATTTGATGTAGAAGGTCTGGTTGGGCCGTTTCGAGGCCAGGTTGAGCAGGACCTCGAGCGTGCAGACACAATGATCACAGGGATCGAGGAGCTTCTTGCCGGAACAGATCTGCAAGGCTGGGAGGAGAGTTATGCGACCTTGGCTGCGCAGATGCGCGATTACAATGAATGGGTACGTGCAGAAATTTTGCCTAGAGCGAGGGCCGATTACCGTCTCCCCGTGGACCTGTACGAAGACGCACTCAGGAACTGGGGCGTTGACGCCTCTCCGCTTGACCTGATCGAGCAAGCGACCAAAGGCTACATGGACATCCGTGGTGAAATGCAAGCACTGGCGCCGTTGATCGCGGCCGAGAAAGGCTACGATACCACCGATTATCGCGAGGTTATTCGTTTGCTGAAGCGGGATGGGCCGCTGGACGGTGACAAAATTCTGGACCACTACAATGCGGTCCTCCGGGACATCGAAGAGATTATCGTTCGCGAAAAACTGGTGACACTGCCCGATCGTGACGCTGGAATTGAGGTCGCGTCAGCGGCTGAATCGGCTGCACAGCCAGCGCCGCATTTGCGTCCACCGCGTTTGATCGGGAACACGGGTGAGTACCCGGTCTTCGTACTGCCACAGTTGATCCAGAATGAAGACGGCAGTTGGCAACAAACCGACGACACCTACGAAGCGGGTGCCTGGACGTTGACCGCCCACGAAGCGCGCCCGGGTCACGAAATGCAGTTCTCCAGTATCGTCGAATCCGGTGTGTCGATTACCCGCGCAGTTTTTGCTTTCAATAGCGTGAACGTTGAGGGCTGGGGTCTGTATGCCGAGGCCATCGTTCGTCCCTACCTGCCGCTTGAGGGACAATTGATCAGTTTGCAGTACCGACTCATGCGTGCAGCCCGGATGTTCCTCGACCCCATGCTGAATCTTGGACTCATTACGCCCGACGAGGCAAAGAACCTCATCATGAACGACATGGCCATCGGGGAGTCGTGGGCGCAGAATGAAATTGAGCGCTACACCTACCGCATGCCCGGGCAGGCCACGGCCTATTACTACGGCTACGGCAAAATGCAGTCCTTGCGAACGCAGACGGAATTGAAGCTGCGTGACGACTTCGACCAACAGGCATTTCATGATTTCGTGCTGAGCCAGGGAATGCTGCCACCGCATCTTCTTAAAGACGCGGTCATGAATGAGTTTGTACCGAGCCAGAAGAACTGACAAGAGGCTATACTCCGGTTTCCCGAGGCTTGAGGGGAACCGGAGTGTCCCACAATATTGCTTGTTATCGATGCGGCGAGTCGCTCGCTGCGCTGTCGTTGCCATTATCCATGCGCGATCATTGCCCGGCGTGCAACGCCGATCTTCACGTCTGCAAGATGTGTCGCAATTACGATCCGCGCGTCGCTCGACAGTGTCGTGAAGACGGAGCCGACGACGTCACGGATAAAGAGCGCCCCGGCTTTTGCGACTGGTTCATTCCCAGTGAAAATGCCTTCGAGCCCGGGCGAAAGTCAGCAGCTGATGCGGCCAAGTCCGCTCTTGATGCGTTATTTGATAATGACGACTGATCGACACCGCTTGCCTGGCCTTGCAGCTGAGTCTCTACGATGAGCGATAAAGCACTTGTTGTCCTGTCGGGCGGCCAGGATTCAACAACATGCCTCTATTGGGCGATAGACCGGTTCGGCGTCGATAATGTGAGCAGCGTGACCTTCGATTACGGGCAGCGCCACCGCATTGAGCTGATCTGCGCCTCAGAGGTTGCGGACTTTGTCGGTGTGCCAAATGTCGTTTTGCCAATCGATACCTTTAGCGCTCTGGGTGGCGACGCCTTAACCGAGCCTGGCATTGAAGTGGCGAATGCAACAGGTAGAGAATCAGGTTTGCCGAACACCTTTGTGCCCGGTCGCAATTTGATTTTCCTGACTTTTGCCGCAGCATATGCCTACCAGCGAGACATTATCCACCTCGTCACCGGAGTGGCACAGACCGATTACAGTGGCTATCCGGATTGCCGCGAGGAAACCATGCAGTCGCTGCAAGCAACGTTACGCAACGGCATGGAGTCAGAAATTCAAATCCACACGCCGCTGATGCACCTGTCCAAGAAAGCGACAGTGCAACTGGCGGATGCGTTAGGCGCTCTGCCGGCGATGGCGATGACCCACACCTGTTACAACGGCGAACGCCCACCCTGTGGGACCTGTCCTGCCTGCGAGTTGCGCGCCAAGGGATTTGCAGAGGCGGGTGTGGTTGACCCGTTAATGCTCAATTCATGACGTATTCGGTCAAGGAAATGTATTACACATTGCAGGGCGAGGGCGCACACACCGGGCGCCCCGCTGTTTTTCTGCGCTTCGCCGGATGCAATCTCTGGTCTGGTCGTGAAGAACATCGCGCACAATCAGTTTGCCGTTTTTGTGATACGGAATTTGTAGGCGCTGATGGACCCGGTGGTGGCAAGTTTGAGTCGCCCGGGGCATTGGCGACGGCGGTGTCAAAGTACTGGCCCGCGTCCTCTGCAGAGACTCAGCCCTATGTGGTTTGTACCGGCGGTGAACCGCTGCTGCAACTGGACGCAGCAGCTATAGGTGCGTTGCATGATGCAGGATTTGAAATCGGTGTGGAAAGCAATGGCACTATTGCAGCGCCGCAGGGAATTGACTGGCTCTGCATCAGCCCGAAAGGCAGCGCCAAATTGGCACAGTTAGCGGGCGATGAATTGAAACTGGTCTACCCGCAGGCAGAAGAAACGGCGCAGCCGGGTGAATTCGAACACCTCTCGTTTCGGCATTTCTATTTGCAGCCGCTGGACGACCCCTGCCGTGACGAAAATACGCGACGCGCGGTAGAATTCTGCAAACAAAACCCGCGCTGGAAACTGAGTTTACAGACGCACAAGTACTTGGGGATAGCATAGTATGAATCATCGCATCGGCCGTATTGTTTTCGCCTTGGTCGTCGGACTTCTCGTCGCGTTTTCGTCCTATCGATGGATAACAAACCCGGCGGGGCGAGAGGAGCGGGTCTTGCAGGAGTCCGTCGTGCAATCTTCTCGTGGACACCTGGAAACGATAGTTGGAGTAGATCCTCTTGAGATTGTTGATCCCCTGTCGCCCAATCGCAAGGTCGGCAAAGCGTATGTCTACCCTGAAGGTGATCACTGGGCCATTTCCGGTTATTACAGGCGGGGCGAAACTGATCCCTGGCATCCCTACCTGATGACGCTGGGGCCGGACCAGAGCCTGGTCTATCTCAAACTGAAAGATCCGGATCAGGGACTGCTCGAGCGGGCCGCAAAGGACCCGCAACTCGAGATCAGCCCTTAGAGTGTGGCGACCCAGCCGATAATGACCATCAAGGCGGTTGCATAGCCGAGGCCCAAAATGATGATGGTGGGGTCCAGATCCTGATTCTGTTCGTCGTAAGTCATATTCCTATCCCGTTGTGTGTTTGGCGAGATTGAATCTTCGACGAACGGCCGGTTTATTACCTGATTGGACCCTGATCCTTAAATGACCGTTTCATGATGGTATTGTGATGTCGCTCTGTGTCCCGGAATCATTGACTTCCTGGCGCCATTCGAAAACATTCAGTTCAATCAATACGAAGGCGACCAGCCACAAAAAAGCGTCCCAGAAGTCCACGAAATCGCCCTTGATGCCCCAGAAGGTCGCCGTAAGCAGCAAGGTTCCGTACAAAACGAACTTAAGACCATTGCTGATTCTGACCGCCGCACCCTCCAGTCGATTGCGTTCCTGCAGCCAAACGTCAACCTCCAGGATAAGGACAACCAACAGCCAGACCGCAGCGTTGATGACGTCGGTCCAGGCCAGATTCTTGATTGCCTCGAATCCATTGGCGTCAACGACGGCCAGCATGGCGTCAAACCGCAGGTAGGCGCCAGCGTCAGAAAACGTGGTGCAGTTTGAGGCTGTGATTTGACTGTATTCGTCAATATCAATTGCGTAGGACCAGCCATCGCCGACCAGTGTGCACAGATCTGACAGGCCACTGAATTGCGCGGCCTGAAACAGGAACGTGAGGTTTACGATGTAACCGTAAAAGGCATAAATGATGAAGAGATAACAAAGTGCGCGAATACCGTGCAATGACCAGGTCACGGTTGGGTTGTAGTGGTGATCTTCGAGTACGTAGGTTTCGAGCTCAAACATCAGCAGCAAAACGACCCAGGCAGCGGTATCGATCGTAGCTGCGTAAGCGTCGATCAGATTTACGAGACCAACGCCATTCGGATACTGAACGGTCGCCGCAAGAACTTCTTCGCTCCAGAAGACGTAGACGTTGAAAGCCAACAGCGCATAAACCGTGTACTTGAATAGCTGGAACAACCGACTGCTGTTGATGCCCAATTGTTGGCTCCCGCCCGAATGACCAGCGATTCTCAACGATTTGCTATCAGATAGTCAATTTAGCTCGCTCGGCAAGGACCGCTCCAAACTTTGAGGCAGCGCACGCATACGCTAATCGGCGCAATTTAGAGGCTCGACGCACCGGGTGGTTCATTATATGAAATGCCGGATTTGTTTATCGCGGAACCGTATTATCGAGGCTTGTCGATTGGCAGGTATAAAGTGGCAGAAGGGTGCAGGGACGGCGGGCTGCAAATCCTTCGTTTTGACCTGAGCAAAGACGCTCGGCTTTACCTATTGCATTTCGGTGGAACGCTCTATCAAATAGTGGGCGCGCCTTGGGCCTCGGATTGATATAACATCCGCAGCGAATTTTCCCAGTAACACACACAGAAAGGGTACGTCGTGGAATTTAAAAGTGATATCGAAATCGCACAGGCAGCCAGTGTCCGTCCGATTCAGGAAATAGCAGACAAACTCAATATTCCGGCAGACGCATTGATTCCGTATGGCCACGACAAAGCCAAGATCAGTGCTGACTTCATCAAGTCCACCAAGGACGCCAAAGACGGCAAACTGATTCTGGTGACTGCCGTATCGCCGACGCCGGCCGGCGAAGGTAAAACAACCACGACAGTTGGTCTGGGCGATGGTATGAATCTGATCGGTAAGAACGCCGTTATGTGCCTTCGCGAACCCAGTCTCGGGCCGTGCTTTGGCATGAAGGGCGGGGCAGCCGGCGGCGGTTACGCCCAGGTCGTACCAATGACTGATATCAACCTTCATTTCACGGGTGATTTTCACGCTATCGGTGCAGCCAATAACCTCCTGGCGGCACTGATCGACAACCACATGCACTGGGAAAACCAGCTGAATATCGATCCGCGCCGCGTTACCTGGCGCCGGGTGGTCGATATGAATGATCGGGCGTTGCGAAATGTGACTTCCGGCCTCGGTGGCTACCATAATGGCGTGGTTCGCGAGGCGGGCTTCGACATCACGGTTGCTTCAGAGATTATGGCGATCTTCTGTCTGGCCACAGATCTTGCGGACCTCGAAAAGAGACTCGGCAATATCGTGCTTGGCTACACTCGCGAGGATGAGCCGGTCACTGTTCGTCAGTTGAATGCCGATGGAGCAATGACGGCACTGTTGATGGATGCTTTTCAGCCGAATCTGGTCCAAACGATGGAGAACAATCCGGCATTCATGCACGGCGGTCCTTTTGCCAACATCGCACACGGCTGCAACTCGGTTGTCGCGACCAAGACAGCACTAAAACTGGCGGACTACGTCATCACGGAAGCGGGTTTCGGGGCCGACCTCGGTGCTGAGAAATTCCTCAACATCAAGTGTCGCAAAGCCGGCTTGTCTCCGGACGCGGTCGTGCTTGTGGCGACCATCAAGGCGCTCAAGATGCAGGGCGGAGTGGCAAAAACGGATCTGGGCACAGAAAACGTTGCGGCACTCGAAGACGGTTGCAAGAACCTGGAGCGGCATATTCGGAACCTCGGAAAATTCGGCGTACCGGTTGCTGTGGCGATTAATCACTTCACTGCAGATACCGATGCCGAAGTGGCGGTCATTGAAAAGTTCTGCGAGAAATACGGTGTCAGAGCGATCAAATGCACGCACTGGGCAGATGGCGGTAAAGGCACCACAGAGATGGCTGAGCATGTCGTCAAGCTTTGTGACAGCGGCGCGGCACAGTTTCGTACTTTGTACGGTGACGATATGCCACTTTGGGACAAAGCGGCGACCATCGCTCGCGAAATTTACGGGGCTGACGACATCATCGCCGACAAGAAAGTTCGTGACCAGTTCGCGAGGTTTGAGAAGGAAGGCTACTCGAAGTACCCGATCTGTATGGCGAAGACTCAATACAGTTTCTCGACAGACCCGAATCTTTTGGGCGCACCGTCGGGTCACGTCGTTCCTATTCGTGAGATCCGGCTGGCGGCCGGTGCCGAATTCATCGTTGTGGTGTGTGGTGCGATAATGACGATGCCGGGCCTGCCCCGCGTGCCGGCAGCCAATGCCATTCGCGTGAACGCAGAAGGGCGTATAGAAGGACTCTTCTAGACGGTTGTTAGTTTCTCGCCAGCTTGTCCGGGAGCATAAAACGCTCCCGGGCACGCGCCGCGATCAGAAGCAGAGGCAACTCATGTCTCGGATTCCACCAGTTGATGGCTGTCGGAGGCGCTCAGTTCGCAACCGTAGACGCTTTTTAGTTTCGTGATAACCGTTTGTGTCTCTGCAGAAAACGGTGCTTTTCCCTCAAATGCGTGCAAGACAATGCCCTCCAGCAAGTCTCCCAGCGTTAAATCAGTGTATTCAGCGAGGCCTTTCAAGACCTTTAGCAGCGAGGATTCGATGCGAACACCGGTCTGTGTTCTTTTAATGACGGTTCGGGACATTGCAATCTCCTTAATGTTACTAAGGTAACATGGTAACAATGTAGCAATTAATGTGCAAGTGGGTAAATCCCGCTACAGTCACGTCGTTAAAAAGGAACCATATGAGTGCATAGGGTCTGACGAGGGCAGGCAGGATGCCAATAGAAGAAGAACTTAGAGCCGGATTTAACCTGGGCGAATGGGAGGTTCTCCCGGGCAAAGGTGTATTGCGCCGTGGCGAGCAAGAAGAGCGCCCTGAGCCGAAGGTCTTCGCCGTCTTGATGGCGCTCGCCAAACGCGACACGAACCTCATAACCAAGCAGGAACTCGTCGATGAGGTCTGGGAAGGACGTCCGACGTCGGATGAACCGATCGCGCGCTGTGTGTCGCAACTGCGAGGGCATCTGGATGACCGGAAAATACCGCATCAATACATTGAAACACTGCAAAGGCGCGGCTATCGGCTGAAGCAGCGTGTCGAACTGCATTGTCCTTCCGAGCCCGAGCCGGTCGCGATAACTGCGAGCGACACGGGTTCAAGTCTGCGAATGTGGAAAGTTGTCGCAGGTGTGATGGCACTGGGTTTTATAGTCATCGGCGCTTATGCCTGGATGAAACCGATGATTGATCCCGCCCCGGCGCGCTCGATCGCTGTTATGCCTTTCGAGAATCTCAGTGGTGACGTGGCCGACGAATACCTCGTGTTGGGTTTCAAAGAGGAACTTGTGCATATGTTGCAAGGCCTTGATGACTATACGGTTAAGGATGGCCGCGTCTACTACGAAATGGAATCAGCAGAGATCGCCCAGCTGCTTGGTGTTGAGAAATTGCTTTTTGGCGCTTTGCGACGCGACGGTAATGATCTAAAAATCAATTACCGAATTTCCAAAGGTGGCACGGTCATGAACGGTGGAAGTATCG
>JAACFM010000019.1 GCA_009937445.1 Gammaproteobacteria bacterium
AGAGCTTGGAACTGTTTGGACGGATCCGAATTTCGATGCCGAGCAAAGCGCCTTCTATTATGCGCGCATACTGGAAATTCCAACGCCGCGCTGGATTGTTTATGACGCCTTCCGGTTCGGTATCGATATTCCCGATGGCGCCGAAACGGTGCACCAGGAGCGCGCCTATACTTCCCCGATCTGGTTTGATCCGAACGACTAACTAAAAACTGTATGGGTCGATGAACAGGCTTCTTACATCACAGTGAGAGCGGCATATTTGGCGCGTTATGCTGGCGTATCCCAGTGTGTCGATTATCTGGTTGCAGGTCGTTGAGTTCTTCATCAACAACTTCGACTTCATCGCTACACGGATTTTCTGCGTTTGACACTGCGACCCGAACACGCTGCCGAGCCGCTCGCGCGGCCGATCCGGATGATTTGAACCCAGGATTTGCTTACTTTCTGGCGCTCGAGGGTGACGCCGACGGTCTGGTCGAATTCATGACTCAGGTTGCAGACACACGCAGGCTATCAGGCGTTGCGTCAGCGCCTTGGATTCGCTCCGTACAAGCCGCATCCCTAAGTCGTCAATAATCCTGTAGAATCGCGGCTCAATTCCTATCCATAACCGTATTTCGAGAGGCTAACGTGAGCAACGCAGACCAACTTAAGAAAATCAGAACCGCACCCGGATTTATCGCAGCATTGGATCAAAGTGGCGGTAGTACGCCCAAAGCACTTGGCCTGTACGGTGTTACCCCCGATGCCTGGTCAAATGACGAAGAGATGTTCACGGTCGTCCACAACATGCGAACTCGAATCATGACCAGCCCTTCATTCGGCGGTGATCGAATTCTTGGGGCAATCCTGTTCGAGAACACGATGGACCGGCAGGTGGAAGGCCAGTCGACAGCATCCTATCTTTGGGAAGTGAAGAACGTTGTGCCTTTCCTCAAGGTCGACAAAGGTCTGGCCGATGTTGTTGATGGCGCTCAGCTCATGAACCCCATGCCAGACCTCGACAAGTTGCTGGAAAAAGCCAAAGCGGCCGGCATTTTTGGCACGAAAATGCGCTCGGTTATCAAAGAAGCGAACGAGTCCGGTGTTAATGCCGTCGTTAAGCAGCAATTTGAAATCGGTCGACAAATCGTCGCAGCTGGCCTGGTTCCGATCATTGAGCCCGAAGTTGATATTCATTGCCCGGACAAGGCTGCCGCAGAAGATATGCTGCTTGCCGCGATAATGAAGGAGCTGAATAGTCTGAACGAAGACGAAGTGGTCATGTTGAAACTCACTTTGCCGGAGAAAGATGGCTTGTATGCTGAGTGCGTGGCCCATCCGAATGTGGCACGCGTTGTCGCACTGTCCGGCGGCTATTCTCGTGACGAAGCTAACGATCGTCTGTCCCGCCAAATTGGCATGGTTGCAAGCTTCTCTCGCGCCTTGTCTGAGGGACTGAGTGCGCAGCAATCGGCTGACGAATTCGACGCTACTTTGGACGCGTCAATCGCCAGTATTGCTGCCGCATCGGCTACCTGATCCGAGCGACGACTCGAATCAGTTAAATTCGCGATTAGCGATGGAGAGAGCCACTTCGGTGGCTCTTTTCAGTTCGGGGCTGCACAAATGCTGCTATCGAGCCAGTAATCCGTCCGCAGACAAGTAACGCACGATGGCCTTTGCTTCATCCGTAATGACTGAGACGTCACCGCGAGTTTCCCGGTTTTGGACGATTTTCGATTTCGATTCGATCGCCCATACCGAATCGCGAGTTTGCGCCGAGAAAAGTTGTGTCGCCAGAGCGATCGAGTGTTCGAACTTGAGGAACTGGGGTTCAACAAACTCTGTCAGTTCAACACTCCAGACATTGTAGTAATAGGTCGGTCGAACGATATGGGTCGCTTCGGGTCTTGCGTCCTTTTTCTGGACTTTCGAATCGTAGCTTGCGAGCTGAGAGACCAGTACCGCGTCAGAACCCAGCTCTTCGACCATTGCCAGGAAGGTCTGCCGGGTGACGGGCGTCTTCGTATTCATCATCGATGTGCTGGCGACCGCGCTCACACCTCGTGCAGTCAGCTCTTTTACAATCGCGTCCTCAAGATAGCGCCGCATGTCGAAAGATTGAAACAAAGAGATGACCAAGACGTTCTGATACGGCGCGTCAGACGTATCTGACAATACTTGTACGCGCGTCACTTGTGGCCCGGCGCAGGCACTCAAGAGTGCGATGGCCGTCAATAGTACGAACTTCCTAAACATGAAATATCCTTAAATCGTCCAATCCTGATTACCAAAGGACGTTATTAAACCAGCCAATCAGGGTGGGGTGACACATTACAGGGACAAATCGTTGAGGTCGACCGTAGCCGGTAAAACTGTGCAACAATTAGGACGCATTCTGTCTATCGCTCTTGAGAGGTTTCCATGATTAAACAAGCTGCAGGCTGGATTTTCGCTCTGTTGGTATTTGTCGGGTCGACTGCGCAGGCTGATGTGGTTAGTTGGCCACAAGTGCTGGTGGGGGAGAATGACGCCGAGGTTTTGATTTATCAACCGCAGGTTGAGACGTTTTCGGGCAACAGCATCGAAGCGCGCGCTGCTGTGTCGGTGAAATCGAAAGCGACCAATGGTGTACCGGCCTTTGGTGCGATATGGATTCAGGCCAAAATTGATGTTGATCGTGACGCGCGCACGGCGATCATCCGCGATGTTGATATTGGCGATGTCAGATTTGCCGATGCGAGCGGAGAGCAGCGGCAAAATCTCGCTGATTTTATCGAGGCAGAAATTGAAGGGGCCAACTTCGAAATTTCAGTCGACCAATTGCTTGCTGATCTTGATTCACAGTCTGCCGGGCCGGTCGGGGTCGGGCTGAAGCATGAACCGCCTGCAATAATCCTGTCGACCAAACCGGCCATGTTGATCTCTATTGATGGCGAGCCAGTTCTTAAGAAGATTGAGGGCACGGATTATGAGCGGGTGGTCAACACGGCGTTCCTGATTGCCAGAGATGGGCGTGACTACTATCTGTATATCGGCAGTAATGTCTGGTACGTGGCCAGAGCCATTGATGGTTTGTGGAGTCGAGCGAGCGCTGTTCCAAGTGGCGTTGCCGGACTGGTTGAAGTGGCTGAAGATGGCGAAGAAGTCGGTGACCTTGACATCATTATCGCAACCGAACCGACAGAGCTGGTGGTCACCGACGGCGTACCTACCTGGGCACCCGTCGAAGGAATGAACCTGCTGTATCTGGATAACACCGACAGCAATGCGTTTCTCGAGTTATCAACACAAAAATACTACGTGCTCCTGTCGGGACGGTGGTATCGAAGCGAGGGGATCGTCGGGGAATCGGACTGGGAGCATGTTCCCAATGATGAGTTGCCATCACCCTTTGGCGACGTGCCGGAAGACTCGGTCAACGGCGCGATACTGAGTCAGGTTGCCGGTACGACACAAGCCCGCGAGGCGGTATTGGATAACACGATTCCACAAACGGCTGCAATCAACCGCTCGGATGCGTCATTTAGCGTCGAATATGACGGGGCCCCCGACTTTGCGCCTATCGAGGAGATCAACGTCGAGTACGCACAGAACACCAGTTCCGCGGTGTTTAAGTACGGACAACTTTATTACGCCTGCGACGACGGGGTTTGGTACGTATCCAATAGCGCGACAGGTTCCTGGGCGGTCGCGACCGATGTGCCCGAGGCGATTTACAAGATTCCGACGTCCAATGCGCACCACAATGTGACGTACGTAAAAGTCTATGACGTCACGCCTGAAGTTGTGTATGTCGGCTACACACCAGGTTACTACGGTAGCTACTATTACCATGGCGCCGTGGTCTATGGCTCCGGGTGGTATTACCAACCCTGGTACGGACCGCATTATTACCCCCGTTATCCCACCTGGGGCTTGCACGTGACTTACAATCCCTGGTACGGGTGGGGCGTAGGTGTTTCTTGGACCAACGGACCATTCCGATTTACATTTTCGGGTCATGGTGCCTGGTGGGGAGTGGGCGGCTACCGTCCGTATCCCAGACCCTACGTTCACGGTGGCTACCGAAAAACAAACATCAACATAAATGGCGATGTCAATATTGGCGGCGGGCGCAATCGTCCGGAAACCAGACCCAATGTTTACGATCGACCGGAAAATCGAAACAGAAATGTGGAGCGCCCGGCGGTTCCCAGTGATCGGCAGGCTCGCCCGGCGAACAATGTGCAAAACAATGTGTTGGCTGACCGCTCTGGAAACGTCTACCAGCGCAGCAACAGCGGCGACTGGAGTCAGCGCGACAACGGTCGTTGGTCACAACCACAGAACCTGGATCGATCGTCGCCGTCATTGCCGAGCACGCGGCCATCGCAAATGCCTGCGACCCGACCCTCGCAAGGTTTCGATTCACGCACGCGTCCTGCGACTCGACCGCAGCTCGAACGAGATTTCAACGCACGACAGCAAGGTGCCCAGCGTTCGCAGTCCTTCGATCGCCAAAGCAGGCAACGCAGGCGCTAGCGGGCGAGGCTGAGGTTGCTCCTGTCAGCTTTGTACTGAAGCGGCTCACATGTACGTGTACCATCGCATATTGATCGACTTTGAGGATTCTGATGTTATCTAAACCATTGCGGCCTGCAGTGGCACTTGTCTGCGCGCTATTTGTCGTCGCCTGTGCGACTGTGCAGATCGATTTGCCCTCTGTCTCGGAGTCGTCAGGCGGCGAGCGTTCGCCCGGCAAAATTATCTGGCACGACCTCTTGACCAACGATCTGGATGGGTCGAAAGAGTTTTATGGATCGCTGTTTGGATGGGAATTCGAGAGCATCGGACGCGACTCAGGATTCAGTAACGAATCCGCCTACACGTTGATACGCCACAACGGCAACCTGATCGGCGGGATGATCGATACGGTGGCCTTGAACGGCAGAGATGATATCTCACAGTGGGTTGTCGTCATGTCGGTGCTGAATGTCGATACGGCCGCGGCCCAGTTCGAAGCGGACGGTGGTGAGGTGATTGCCGCTCCAACGGACTTGCAGCGCCGTGGCCGGCTTGCGCTCGTCAGAGATGCTGAAGGTGCTCTGCTGGCGCTGTTACAAACGCGCGACGGAGATCCGGCTGATAGCGAACCAGTTATCAACGAGTTTCTGTGGGATGAGTTGTGGACCTCGAGTATTGATAAGGCGACGGTTTTTTACGGCAGCGTCACCGGTCTGCAGGCAGACGAATGGGATATTGATGAGGATCAGAGTTCGAACGCTACCTATCGTCTCTTGAAGTCGGGTGACACTCCGAGAGTGGGCATCATGGCGAACCCGTTGGAGGATCTGGGCCCGGTTTGGGTCAGCTATCTGCGCGTAGAGAGTCCGGCTGACATCGCGGGCAGGGCCGATGCGTTTGGCGGGCGCGTGATCATAGAAGCGCAGGCTAGACCGCTGGGCGGCGAAGTAGCGTTTATCGCAGGACCATCCGGAGCCGGCATTGCGTTGCAAACCTGGCCCCTCGATCAAAAGAACTAGAAGGATCATGTGATGAAAAATGTATTGGTACTCATCAAAATTGCGACAGTGCTCGCAATCTGTTCATCCCTTGCCGGATGCGACGATGTTCGTGTGTACGGCAGCGTTGGCTATAGCGGTTACAGCGGCTATGGCGGCTATCATGGCGGCCCCCGATACGGTACCAGTGTGACGGTCGGTGGACGGCTTTACTAATCGGCGGCGGTTCTTGCGGCGCAAGGCGGCTTGCTTTGCAGCATGTGTGTCTATTGCGTGCCAGTCTGCAATAGCAGGACCATTACTCGACTACATTCGAGAATACGATTTAAATAATTATTCGTTGGGTGTTTCCATCGCAACGTCGGAGAATCCGTTTGCGGGTGTTTCCAATTCGAATTTCGCGTATCCCTATCTGACCAGCTTTCGGCACTCGGCCTTCACCGATGACTGGTTGCTGATCCGTGGTGAAAATATCGGGTTTCGTTACATCACTGAAAGCGACTGGGAACTGGGCGTTATTGGCAGAATACAAACGCTCGGTTTGGGTGGCGCGGACAACGATGCTTTAAGGGGACTGGACGAACGCCGGGCGACCATAGAGGCGGGACCCATCATTGGTTGGCGCCGCTGGCCTGTCCATGTTCAGTTTCGATCATACTGGGAATTGCTCGATCGGCACAAAGGAACCACCAGCGAAGTGGAATTCTCGCTGCCCCGGCAGTTTGACCGGGGCTATTTTGTTCCAAGCGTCAAGTTTCTTTATCTGAGTGACGATTACAGCGGCTATTACTATGGTGTTGCTGATTATGAGGCGACGCCTTCTCGTGCGGCATACCAACCGGGTGATGCGGTCAATACCTGGGCTGGTTTTTCATTGGGCTACGAACTGACGCCCCGCTGGCTGTTGTCAACGACTGTTGGTATTGAATTCCTCGATTCGGCTGTGACATCCAGTCCAATTGTTGATCGCGACAAACTGTGGTCGGTCAGCGTTGGTCTGGCGTATAACGCCGATATATTCGAATCAGCGCAGGACGTCGGCGACGTTCAACCGAGATTCGAGGTGCGCCTGAGTGGGCTCAGCAGTTCCACGGACACCAAAATCATTCGAGACGCGTCCAGTGGCGAGCCAGGGGAAGAAATCGACCTGGAAGATGTTCTGGGTATTGCGAACCGAGAGACGGTTGTCCAGTTCGATTCGTTTTTCCGTGTCGCCTATTACCATCGATTCGAACTGGGTTATTTTGAGCTGCTGCGGCGGTCTTCCAAAACACTTGAGCAGGACCTTGTATTTGGCGATGAGAATTTCAATGCCGGTACGGAGGTGGAGCTTGGTACGACGTCGAAGGTATTGCGATTCGCATATTCCTATTCGCTAATGCGGGACATGCAAAAAGAACTTGGTGTGACAGCAGGACTGAGTTATTCGCGTTTTGAAACGGCCGTTACGGCGGACTCAACGCAGCAATTCGAGCGCGTGCGGGCAAATACGCTCGTTCCGACAATCGGAGTGTTTGGTTCGGTCGCCGTTGGCGCCAACTGGCGTCTCAGTGCTGACATCAATGCATTTGCCTTGGAGTTCGATCGCTTCAAGGGATATACGGGCTATATGAATGTTGGCTTCGAGCGCAACTTTGGTGACCATATGGGTGCGGGGATTGGCTACAGTTTCTACGGAACAAGACTGAAATCCAGAGACGAGGACCTTCGTGGTTTGTTTCGACTGCGTCAACACGGGCCAAAAGTGACCATTAGTATGTCGTTCTAGTCAGGTCGCGTCGGCTGCAAGAGCTTTGTAGGAAAACTTCGCGCCGGAGATTGTAAACTCACCCATCAGTCCAAACCGAGTCATCGTAACGATGGCGACCCCGTCGCTATAGGTTGGCGTTCCGGCCAAACCTACGGTCGCAAATGCAACGCCGGCCTGTCCCATAAACTGGATGTCACTGGCTTTGAATTTCTCGAGTGCCGTTTTGTCCTTGAAAAAAACAATCATACTGAAGTTCTTGGCCCCTGCCTGAATGCCCGATGTAAATTGCCAGAATCGGGTCTTGCCGATGGCATTGTCGCCTGCAATGACGAACCCCTTACCGCTGGCACCACCAAAACCAAACCCGATGCGAGTGACGGATGGCAAGATGGCGTAGGCGTAGGCTTGTTCGAAATACTGCTCTGTTCTGGGGATCGCTGTGCGCATCTTCTCAATGGCACTTGCGGCTTGCATTTGCTGCTTGTCAGCCGTGTTTGCTGCCCAGTCCGCAAGGGTGGGGCTCGTGAAGAAGAGGGCCGTGAGGGTCAATCCAAGGACATTCAGGCGATTCATCGTGTGCACTCCAGATGGGCTGTGAGCCAATCGGCGCCACCCGAGACGTCACCGAGAAAGTCCGAGGTACCGAAAATTCCTGATCGGTGCACGATAGTCAGCCCGGCATAGCAGTTCTGCAGCCAGGATGCCTTGGACGCCCGACGCAAAGGAAAGTCGAGTGTCATCTCAAGGTAATTCAGAAAATGCGATGTATTGTCGTCTTTTTCCGCTTGCTTGCGTTGCTCCGCAATCGGGATTTTTGTCGCGTAGGACATGCCAAAGCCGAAACTCCAACGGAACCACTCCTCATTGCTCCAGGATGAATAACCTTTACCCATGGCAGAGACATAGGCGGCATAGCTTTGAAAGTTGCCGTTGCCTTCGTCGCCTTCGAAATGGCGGAACACGGCAAACTTGCCGAAAAAGTCGACACGGTTACCCTCAGACAACAACTTGCTCAGTGTGAACCCGCCGATATTGGTATCGGCGACTGAGCTCTTGCTGAAGTCGCCCTGATCTATCTCGCTGACAATGTTGCCGTCGGCCTGATAGCCATAGTTGACTCGCCACGACCACTCGCCAAAGCGTTCTTCGCTAACAATGTAATCGGGTTTTCGGGCATTGCCAAACAAATAGGTGCCGCCAACGAACGCACTGGATATGCCTTCTTCCTCAATGAGTGGACTATTGGTAACGCCAGAGTCGCTACCACCAAAACCGATATTGCCGAAGATGACAATTCGATCTGTCGCATGCCAGGCGGTATTCAGGCCGAACCCAACCCACTGTGATTCACCCGGCTGATAGGCCGGACGGTCGGGTGTCGCTTCGGCTTCGCTGACCCCGAAATAGTAGTTCGTCAGGTTTGCGTCCTGCCAAGTCCAGCTGATAAACGGTGATAGTGACCAGGGACCGGCTGCAAATCGATACCGGTAGGCGAATCGTACTTCCTGACCGTCGTGCTTGTTGAGCGTATCGGTTACCCAGTCAAGCTTGAGCTCGCCCCATTTTTGTCGAATGCCAAGCTCAAAACCAGCGTCGAGAGTCTGATCACGGTTTTCCAGACCTGCATAATAGCTGTTGCTGTCCGCATCCAGTTTTTGAAATCGGTACCGCGCAAGCAAATTCAGCTCCAACGCGTCGTTGCGAAACATATGCAGTCCGCCAGCAGTGCCCCGTGCAAACAGGTACTTGCCTTCGTAAAGATAAAGCGGAATCAGGTCGAGTTGCCGCTGATCTTCATTGTCGCTGGCGAGGTAGGGGCTTTGCCCGAATCGCAGTCCGCCGCCGAGAGCGGACGCTCCAGGCGAAGCACTGAAGAAGGGGATATCAGCTACTTCCTGCGCAGAGCTTGTGCTTGTTGCAAGCAAGGCCACAGCAGTGCAAAGGCATGCAGCGGAAATATTTTTGATTTGATTCCTGAATGGCACTGCCTGGGCTCCCGAAAAAAAACCGGATTGGATCAAGAAAATCGATCAGCTACTGCAAGAAGAGCGGACCAGAAGTCCGCCTAAAAGATTCAGAAGTGATCTTCCCGGCCTTCATCATAAGACTTGCGAGTATAACGATACCTTTGGACTTGTGCCGCATGCTCGCTGACAGAAACTACTTATTCAGGTTGTCATCCAGGAAAGAGCGAAACAGCTTTGCCCAACGATCAGCTGCCGTTTCGACAGATGCCCAATCGGTTCCAGTATCGGTTGACGTTGCAAAGGATGGGGCGGATGCGCTATCCGCTGCGCGGGCCAGAGTTCGGCCGGAAACCGAATCTTTAAGTTCCATCAGGAACAGCAGCGCGCCTGGCTTGGCCATGTCGCGCAGCTCTCGGCGCACCGACATTATGTCGGTAGTGGCCGCATTACGAAAATCGATCAGTGTTGCCTGCACCAGAAGTGTCGATGGGCCCGCTTCCTGAACGATTATGTAATCCGTTAATTCGCCAAGGAATGCCTCGCGAAAAATGTTTCGTATGCGATCCTGATCACCCGCGGACGGGGCAGCGTCCGTGGGGAAATAGATTCCCATGCCCTCTGCACTAAGGCGATCGTATTTCCCAAATTCTGCATCAGTTGCAATAGAGACGGTTTCGACATTCGGACTGTCAGCTACCCTGAAACTTTGCGTGGTTACTGTCGTACAACCTGCAGCCAGCAAGCAAACGGTGGCCAGCACCAGGCGCATCGAAATCCAGAACCTAAATCGAATTGAATGCATTGAAATATCCTTTTCTAACTGAAAATGCACTGACATGCCTGTATTGTACCGCATTGGATGTACGCGAAAATCCGTATTTAAGTTGTGTCAAAATGAGGCGAAAATGCGGAAGATTTTTTTAACATAGTTGCGGCGAATATTATGACAGACGGAAAACTCAACAAAGATACGTTGGTGGAAATTTCAGGTGGTGAAGTGCCCGCACCTATGGCTAAACGGCGGCCACCGTCAGCCGTATTTAGCGAAATGCGGCATAGCCCTGATAAAATCAAGGATCTTTTCCGCAGCGGCAAATATCCCTATAAAACGCGCATCAAAAAGGCGGCCTATGAGGCGCACAAAGAGGAGCTGCAGGTTGAGCTTCTGAAGGTGCAAAACTGGGTGAAGCTCTCCGGCCAGCGAATCGTTGTTATTTGTGAGGGCCGTGATGCTGCAGGCAAGGGTGGCACCATCAAGCGATTTATGGAGCACCTCAATCCTCGAGCTTCTCGTGTGGTGGCTCTTGAGAAGCCAACCGACCATGAACGCGGCCAGTGGTACTTTCAGCGCTACCTTAAACACCTGCCTACAGAAGGTGAGATGGTCTTTTTTGACCGCTCTTGGTACAACCGGGCCGGTGTTGAACGGGTCATGGGTTTCTGCGACTCGCTTGAGTATCTCGAATTTATGCGCCAGGTGCCGGAACTCGAGCGAATGCTGGTCCGGTCAGGTATCCGCATATTCAAATACTGGTTCTCTGTCACCGAAGCGGAGCAAGAGCGCCGTTTTGCTGCAAGATCACAGGATCCGCTGAAACAATGGAAACTGAGTCCGATTGATCAGCAGTCTCGAGGCAAGTGGAAAGAATACACAGAGGCCAAGGAAGCGATGTTTTTCTATACCGATACTGCCGATGTGCCCTGGACTATTGTGAAGTCCGACGACAAGAAGCGCGCAAGACTCAACTGCATGCAGCATTTCCTTGCGGCGCTCGACTACCCGGACA
The DNA here is from genome assembly GCA_009937445.1 of Gammaproteobacteria bacterium. Lineage (GTDB taxonomy): Bacteria > Pseudomonadota > Gammaproteobacteria > Steroidobacterales > Woeseiaceae > UBA1847. The sequence continues at coordinate 10,991 of JAACFM010000019.1, forward strand.
AGAACAAGCATGTGATTCACGGTCCGGACCCGCTCCTCGTCGGACCATCGTCACAGGTTATTGAGAAAGACAGCCATCTCTGGGGTTAGGCTTAAATCAGTTTGTGTCCGGGCGCGGTAACAGCGATAATCGCCGCCGGCCCGTGTCGGCCTCCCCGCGACGGTCAATCGTGAACTCCGCCAGGCCCGGAAGGGAGCAACGGTAACGGTGATACCGGGTGCCGGGGAGAAGCTGGCGCGGGCCACTTGCGTTACACTAGCCGACCCTGTGAGCTTCTCTTTATGAGCCTTCTTTTATGAGTTATCTGGTCCTGGCCCGCAAATGGCGGCCCAAAGACTTTTCCGAGACCGTCGGCCAGGAGCACGTGCTTCAGGCACTGATGAATGCACTGGAAACCGGGCGCCTGCACCATGCCTACCTGTTTACGGGGACGCGCGGCGTCGGTAAGACAACGATTGCCCGGATTCTGGCGAAGGCACTGAATTGTGAAACGGGCGTAACGCCCAACCCGTGCGGCGAATGCAGCGCCTGTCGGGAGATAGATGAGGGTCGTTTTGTCGATCTGATCGAAGTAGACGCGGCGTCAAAGACCAAAGTTGACGACACTCGTGACCTGCTCGACAACGTCCAGTACGCGGCGGCACGCGGACGCTACAAGGTATACCTGATCGACGAAGTGCACATGTTGTCGAAGAGTTCGTTCAATGCGCTTCTCAAAACGCTGGAAGAACCACCCGAACACGTCAAATTCCTACTCGCAACAACGGATCCGCAGAAATTGCCGGTGACGGTCTTGTCGCGGTGTTTGCAGTTCAATCTGAAGCGTATGACGCCGCGCCTGATAAGCGATCGCCTGACCTATATCTGTGGTGAGGAGAACATCACATTTGAGCCTGCGGCTTTGGCGATGCTCGCCCGCGCGGCTGACGGTAGTATGCGGGACGCATTGAGCCTGCTTGATCAGGCGATTGCCTATTGTGGGGGCAAAATCGAAGAGGCCTCAACAGCGACGATGCTCGGTACGATCGATCGTGATCACGTCATGCGCTTGATGCATTTGCTGGCGGCCGGCGATGCCAAAGGCATTATTGAAGTTATCCGGGAAATTGATGAACAATTTCCCGATTATTCCCGCTTGCTCGACGACGTTGCACGAGACCTGCAGCGCGTCGCCGTTTATCAGGTCGTCGGCACCTGCGATAGCGAAGATGAGCTCTCTGAAAAAGAAATCGCCGGGCTTGCTGATCTCATGCCGACCGCAGACGTGCAGCTGTTTTATCAAGTGGCCATCATGGGACGACGTGATCTGCATTTGGCGCCGGACCCCAGAAGCGGGGCGGAGATGACCTTGCTACGAATGTTGGCGTTCAAGCCGGCAGAGACCGCAGTCACTGGCTCCTCAGGGGGCGGTTCAGCCGCACCTAAGCTTGCAGCCAGGAAAGCGACTCCGGTTCAGAAAAAGCTGCAGACAGAAGCGGTGCAGCCGCCTCAGTCATCGACAGCGCCGTCGACCTGGTCGGATCCTGACTGGAGTCAGTTGGTCAGCGATCTTCAGTTGTCGGGGGCTGTCAGGTTGCTGGCAAGCAACTGCGCATTTCTCCGGCGTGAAAAGAATACGGTTTTTCTTGGGCTCGATCCGCGCTCCGGTGCGATGTTGACCAAGCAACGAAAGGATCTGATCGCAGAGCGTCTCACAGACCATTTCGGCGAAAATCTCGTTGTCGATATTGAACTGGGGTCGGCAGCAGAGGAAACGCCGCTGCAACAAGAGACGCGTATGGCCGACGAGCGACTTGAAGAAGCGCGGCAAAGCCTCGAGGCGGATCCTAACGTAAAAGCCTTAAAGAATATGTTCGGCGCCGAATTGAAGACCGACACAATCGAACTCATTTCAGGAGATAAAGGATGAAGGGTGGAATTGGCCAGTTGATGAAGCAGGCTCAAGAGATGCAGGCCAACATGAAGAAGGCGCAGGACGAGATGGCGTCGATAACGGTCACCGGAGAATCCGGTGCCGGCATGGTACGCATTACGATGACTTGCCAGCACCAGGTCAAGGCAGTTGAGATCGACGACACGTTGGTCGGTGATGATAAAGAGATGCTTGAGGATTTGATTACCGCGGCATTCAATGACGCGATCCGCCGTGTCGAAAAGACTGTTCAGGAAAAATTCTCTGGTATGGCGTCAGGCTTGAATTTACCACCCGGCATGAAGCTCCCTTTTTAGCCAATGTCATATTCTCCTCTCCTGGTTCGATTGATCGACGGCTTGCGCTGCATGCCGGGCGTCGGACAGAAATCGGCTCAGCGAATAGCTTTCCACTTGCTGGAGAGAGACCGGGAAGGCGCGCACGGACTCTCGGCAGCATTGTCTGATGCGGTTTCCGGGATAGGACACTGCAGTCGTTGCCGAATGTTCACCGAGCATGAGCTGTGCTCAATATGCTCCGCCAGCGGCCGCGATGCCGCGCAGTTATGCGTAGTGGAATCACCTGCGGACGTCATGGCCCTCGAAGATGCGACCGGTTTTCGCGGCTTGTATTTTGTTTTGATGGGACACCTGTCGCCCCTGGACGGAATCGGTCCTGAAGAACTGGGACTGAGCAAGCTGGAGGAATGGTTGGCTGAAGGCGAAGTGAAGGAATTGATTATTGCGACCAATCCGACGGTCGAAGGCGACGCGACCGCGCATTATCTTGCGGACTTGGCGTCACGCAGCGACGTCGGTGCGAGTCGGATCGCTCATGGTGTACCGTTGGGCGGCGAGCTTGAGTACGTGGATGGCGGAACGTTGTCGCACGCATTCTATGGCCGCCGTGCTATCGAGTAGAGGACGAAATGCCAAACTCAGACTGTCTTTTTTGCAAAATCCTGGACGGCGATATTCCCGCGGACATCGTCTACGAATCGGCAACCGCGATCGCGTTTCGAGACATCAATCCGCAGGCACCAACGCATGTCTTGATCATCCCGCGAAAGCACATCGCGACGATTAACGAAATCACCGATGATGATCAGTCGCTTGTCGGCAGTTTGTATTCTGCGGCTCGTGAAATAGCTGCCGCAGAAGGCATTGCCGAAGACGGGTATCGTGCGGTGATGAATTGCAATGAGGGAGCCGGTCAAACCGTGTTTCACATTCATTTGCATCTGCTGGGAGGCAGAGACCTGAGTTGGCCGCCCGGCTAGTAGCGGTTGTCTGAGAGCTTTTCCGTCAGGTTGACTACACGTTTGAAACTCTCATATCGGCGGTAGCTGATCGTATCCTGCTCAACACCATCTTTGACAGCGCACCCGGGTTCGCGCAAATGACGACAATTTGCGAAACGGCAGGACTGTGCGGCCGCGGCGATTTCGCGAAATCCCTGTGCCGCATCGCTGGACTCTGACAGCGCAGGCGCGTAGTCGCGTACGCCTGGCGAATCAATGACGTAGCCACCGCCGATCAAGGGAATCATGACCGAATTGACGGTTGTATGCCTTCCTTCGCCGCTCTTGCTTGAAATTTGCGCTGTGCGTTGGTTTGAGTCGATCACCAGTTTGTTGATCAAACTCGATTTGCCGACCCCGGATTGACCAACGACGATGTTGCACTTTCCCGCGAGCGCGCGTCGTAATTCACTAATTCCCTTTTCGGTTTCGGCGCTGCATTCGATAACCGACAGGCCGATATCCCGGTATTCCTGTAGCTCCGGTATTTCGATGTCGTGGCCTTCGAGCAGGTCAATTTTGTTGAAAACGACAATCGACTCAACGCCCATGAGTTCTGCAGCGCATAAGTAGCGATCGACGATATACCAGTCGGGAAGCGGCGATACTGATGCCACAATGATGAGTGTATCGACGTTCGCGGCCAGGACTTCCACCTGACCACGCATGTTGGGCCGGGTGAGTTCATTGCGTCGAGCACCGATCCTGGTGATAAGCCAGTCTTTCTCGTTCTTTATTGGCTCAGCCATCACCGTGTCGCCGCACACCGCTCTGATGCGTTTACCCTTTATGCGTGCATCGACCTTTTCGCCACTGTCCAGCCGCAGCCCCATTCGACGGCTGTAGGTTGCTATTACGGTTGCTGATTTCTCGCTCATCGGCGAAGTATGCCGCCATGCGGGCAGCCTTGCACTCTCCGGACATGTAAACTACGCCAGTTCACCAACAAAGGTCTTTGAGAATATGCCTGATACCGCGCCGGACCGATCGACCAACCTGATCTGGATCGATCTGGAGATGACCGGACTTTGCACACAGTCCGATACCATCATTGAGATCGCCACAATCGTAACCGATAAATACCTGACAGAGCTCGCGGAAGGTCCGGTGCTGGCGATTCACCAGCCAACAGAAACCATGGATGGAATGGATGAGTGGAATACACGTCAGCACGGTAAATCCGGCTTGACGGCCCGGGTGCTGGAAAGCAGCACCAATGCGGCGGAGGCGGAGCGAGCGACAATAGCGTTTCTGCATGAATGGGTGGACGAGGGCGCGTCGCCGATGTGCGGCAACAGCATTTGTCAGGACCGGCGATTCCTCGCTCGTGAGATGCCGGCACTTGAAAAGTTTTTTCATTACCGCAACCTCGATGTGAGCACCTTGAAGATTCTGGCGTCGCTCTGGGCCCCGAAAGTTGCCGTCAGCTTCCAAAAGGACTCCGCCCACCTGGCTTTGTCGGATATTCGGGACTCCATCGAAGAACTCAACTGGTATCGCGAGCATTTGCTTGACCCCGTGGCCCTCGTTGACGAGTAAGACGATTTTGGAAATGACTGAAAAACCGTTTTCCGACTCTGCTGAGCGCAACGCTGCTCCAATACTGGAGGTACTGCGCCATGAGTTTTCAGACTGCACGGCGGTACTGGAAATTGGCTCCGGCACGGGGCAGCATGCAGCGCGATTTTCCCGGTCCTTGCCCCATTTGCGTTGGCAGACGAGTGATCTAGACGAGAATCACAGCGGTATACATGCCTGGGTCGAAGATGCGGCGCTCGAAAACCTGTTGACGCCGTTATCGCTCGATGTAATGACGGCTGATGTTCGTGCCAAGGCTTATGATGGTGTGTATTCATCGAATACCGCGCATATTATGAGCTTCGATGGTGTCACGAGGATGTTCGAGTTGGTCGGAAAGGCGCTTGTCGATGCTGGTGTGTTCTGCCTGTATGGTCCATTTCGTCAGAATGGTAATTTCAATACCGCCAGTAATGCGGCATTTGATGAGGGCTTGCGCGCCCGACATCCGGACATGGGCATCCGGGAATTAGAATCACTGGATGATCTTGGTGGCGACAACGGGCTAGTGCGTGTGCGACTGTATGCGATGCCTGCTAATAACCATCTCGCTGTCTGGAGGAAGAAAGGGAAATGACGACTCACCAAGGTGGCTGCCACTGCGGCCGTGTGCGCTTTGAAGTTGATGCGCCTCGGGACATCAAGGCGACGAGGTGCAATTGCAGTATCTGCAACATGTGCGGTTTCTTGCATTTGTTCGTGTCGCACAGCAAGTTCCGCCTGATCGCGGGTAAGAATGAATTGACGACGTACACGTTTAACACGGGTGTCGCACAGCACACATTCTGCAGGCACTGCGGGATAAAGGCGTTTTACGTGCCGAGGTCGCATCCGGATGGTTTGAGTATCAATGTTAACTGCCTCGACCCGGCGACTATAGGCAGCGTTGCAGAGACGCCGTTTGACGGCGGGAGCTGGGAACAGAATATTGCCGAACTGTCGCCGATAAGCGACTGATTTAGCTAATTTTTAGACTGGCGAGAAAGCAGGCCTTGTCATATAGTTGCCCCATGATGAAAAGCACACCCCATTTTGTATTAATAACCCTCATGTTCGCGGCATCTGCGGCCGTCGCTGCGCCTGCCTGGGTCACCGATGAATTCGAAGTCACATTACGTTCCGGTCCGAGTACCAGCAACGCCATTCAGCTGATGGTCCGTAGCGGAATGCAGCTGGAAGTGCTGGAACGGGACGCGGATTTGGGCTATTCGAGAGTGAGAACGCCGGGCGGTACTGAGGGGTGGGTGTTAACTCGTTACCTCATGAACGAACGCAGTGCGCGCGAGCAATTGGAAACGCTGACAAGCGAGCTGACGAATGCGAATTCACGTGGCTCCTCACTCGGTTCTCAGCTGACGGCGATCAAGGCCGAATACGATTCCGCGAATAGCCGCATTGCAACGCTTGAGCGTGACAAGGCTGCGGTCGAAAAAGAACTCGCCGATATTCGCAGGACCGCAGCTAACGTTCTGGGTATCAATGAGCAAAACAGGTCTCTGATGGACCAATTGGCAACGGCGCAAATCCGGGCTGATACGCTTGAGCAGGAGAACCGTCAGCTCTCGAGCCAGACGACACGATACTGGTTCATGTCCGGCGGACTGCTGGTGGTCGTGGGCGTGATTCTTGGCCTTTGGCTGCCACGAATTCGATGGCAGCGGCGGTCGGGATATGATCGTTTCTGATTAGCGTCAGACTTCTTCGCCGGCGAGGAACATCCACGTCTCAACAACGGTGTCCGGATTAAGGGACATGCTTTCGATGCCCTGATCCAAAAGCCAACGCGCCAGATCCGGATGGTCCGAAGGACCTTGTCCGCATATACCCACGTACTTATTCTGCGCCTTGCAAGCCGATATGGTCATGGCCAGCAACGCCTTCACGGCATCGTCTCGTTCGTCAAAGGTGTCGGCTACCAAGGCGGAATCCCGATCCAGACCGAGTGCAAGTTGCGTCATATCGTTTGACCCGATCGACATGCCATCAAAGTGCTCAAGGTACTGATCTGCGAGCAGGGCATTGGTCGGGATTTCGGACATCATGATAACTTTCAAATCGTCTTTGCCGCGTTCCAGGCCATTTTCCGCCATCACCGCGAGGACATCTTTGGCCTGCTGTACAGTGCGAACGAATGGGATCATGATTTGAACGTTCATTAGCCCCATCTCATTGCGAACGCGTTTCAGTGCCTCACACTCCAGATCGAAACACGGCCGGAAACTTTCCGAGACGTATCTGGCCGCGCCGCGAAAACCGAGCATTGGATTCTCTTCGTCCGGCTCGTATTTGCTGCCGCCAATCAAGTTGGCGTATTCGTTGGACTTGAAATCCGACATCCGAACAATGACAGGCTCCGGTGCGAAAGCTGCCGCGATAGTTGCTACGCCTTCCGCAAGCTTTTCGACAAAGAAACTCACCGGGTCAGCGTAGCCGGCCATCTGGTCGTCAACGGCGGCCCGTGTATTGTCATCAAGTGAGTCATACTCAAGCAGTGCCTGCGGATGAACGCCGATCATACGATTGATAATGAACTCAAGACGCGCCAAACCAACGCCATGATTCGGGATACTGGCGAAATCGAAAGCGCGATCCGGATTTCCGACGTTCATCATGATCTTCACAGGAATGTCGGGTAGCGAGTCGAGCTCAATCTGCGTTTGTTCGAACTTGAGATTGCCTTCATAGACAAATCCTTCATCGCCCTCCGCGCAGCTGACCGTCACCTCGGCCCCGTCCAGTATCTTCTCCGTTGCGTCACCACAGCCAACCACAGCCGGTATACCGAGTTCCCGGGCAATTATCGCTGCGTGGCATGTCCGTCCGCCACGGTTCGTTACAATGGCTGAGGCGCGCTTCATAACCGGTTCCCAATCCGGATCCGTCATGTCCGATACCAGAACATCGCCCGCTTGAACCCTTCCCATTTCAGCAGCGTTTTTGATGACGCGGGCTTTACCGGCGCCGATTTTCTGGCCGATGCTCCGGCCGGTCGTAATAACGGAGGAATGGGCTTTCAGCGTGTAGCGTTGAATGGTTCGGCCACTGCGACTTTGTACCGTTTCGGGTCTGGCCTGAAGGATGTAAAGCTTGCCATCGTTGCCATCTTTACCCCATTCAATGTCCATAGGGCGCTGATAGTGATTCTCAATGGTGACCGCCATCCGGGACAATTCCAATACGTCTTCGTCGCAGAGAGAGAATACGATGCGGTCGGATTGCTCAACATCGACCGTATCGACGGTCTTCCCAGGCTCCGGGTCATCACTGTAGACCATTTTGAGGGCTTTGCTGCCGAGATTTTTGCGCAAAATGGCCCGCTTTCCAGCGGCCAGGGCGGGTTTGTAGACATAGAATTCATCGGGATTTACGGCGCCCTGTACAACGGTCTCGCCCAGCCCATACGATGCGGTGACGAAGACGGCATCGCGAAAGCCGGATTCCGTATCGAGCGTAAATATGACGCCAGCCGACCCGATATCGCTCCGCACCATTGTTTGAATGCCGGCAGACAGTGCGACGAGGCTATGGTCAAACCCCTGATGCACGCGATAGGCGATAGCGCGGTCATTGAACAGGGACGCAAATACCTGATGCATCGCCTCGATTACGTTATCGAGGCCGCGAATATTAAGAAACGTTTCCTGCTGTCCGGCAAAAGATGCATCCGGAAGGTCCTCAGCTGTTGCTGATGACCGCACAGCAACCGTAATTTCGTTGCCGCCGCTCATTTCGTTCCAGGCGGTGACAATGTCGTCCATCAGCCGCTGTGGGAGCGGTGCCTCAAGTATCCAGCTCCGAATCTGGGCGCCGGCGGAAGTCAGTGCTTCGATGTCATCGACGTCCAGGCCGCCCAGCAGGCCATTGATTCGATCGTCCAGAGAATTGGCCTTCAGGAAGTCCCGGTAGGCGGCGGCAGTCGTCGCGAAACCGCCGGGAACAGTGACCCCCATATTGCTCAGGTTACTGATCATTTCCCCGAGAGATGCGTTCTTGCCACCAACAATTTCAACATCGTTCATTCCAAGCTCATTGAGCTTGATAACGTAAGGCTTCAAAATTTACTCCCTTGTTTTCCGCCGCAGGACATGGACAATCCAACGGATGGTAGATCGCACTGTATTCTTTCTCTCGGATCAGACCGGCGTCACGGCAGAAACGCTGGGACACAGTCTGATGACTCAGTTTTCGGCTAAGAAATTTCGGCACCTGACTTTGCCATTTATAGATACTGAAGACAAGGCAAGGGAAGCCGTCCGTACCATAAACGCGGTACAGGACGGAGGGGGGCCAAAGCCCATCGTTTTTTCGACCCTGGTTCAGGGTGAGTACAGGGCGATACTCAAGGAAGCGAATGGCCTGCACCTCGATATATTTGATGTGTTCCTTGAGCCGCTTGCCAGAGAGTTGGAAGAAGAACCGAATTTCGAGCCGGGACGCGCGCACGGCATGAGCGATATCGATGCGTACATGAAACGTATCGAAGCAACGAACTTCGCTCTGGCGAATGACGATGGTGGTGTGAGTCGAAACTACGATGAAGCTGACGTTATTCTTGTTGGAGTTTCACGTTCCGGCAAGACGCCAACCTGTCTTTATCTAGCGCTGCAGTACGGCGTTTATGCGGCCAACTATCCATTGACCGACGAGGAGTTCGAAAGTGGCGAGTTGCCTGAGTTCCTGATCAAGCAGAAGCAAAAATTATTTGGGCTCTCGATTGACCCGGAGAGACTGAGCCAGATTCGAAAAGAACGGCGCCCGATGGGCACGTATTCGTCGGTGCAACAGGTACGATTCGAGCTTCGGGAAACTGAAAAGCTATTTCGCCGATACGGGATTCCGAATGTGGACACGACGAAGTTTTCGATTGAAGAGATTTCGAGCAGAATCCTAGATAGTACAGGTGTTGAGCGAAGAGTACGACCCTGATATTAAGTCCCACCTGCTGCTATATTGTCAGCATGTTACTCGACTCTCAGCTGGTTCCAGAGACCGTCGTCCGACCAAAAAGCTTTGTCGGATTGATGTCCCTGTACGAGAGCAATTTTCTACGATTGCTCCGACTTATTCCGGAAATTGATCATGTCGACGGTTGCTTCCGTTCGCGGGTTGCCGGCGAGTGCGATCTGTACGTCGAAATTATCGAAACCAGCCGCTATACCGTGACTCTGTCGCTGACGTATCGGCTGGCGACAGACGAAGGTCTGTTTGTCGATCCGGACATGATGGTTCGTGTTTACCTCGATGGTCGACAGGCAGAAGTGCTATCCATCGGCGAACAGCAGCGACATGCGGCCCTGAGGCGGCTTGTGTTCGAGCATCGTGAAGAGTTGGACCGCCGCTGGCGATACAATATTGTCCTCAATAAATGGCTTGAGTACCTCTCAGACCAGGGTCACCTGATCCTCGATCGCTAAAATCCCTGTGCTAACAGGGTCAGTTGTCAAAACTGTCGATTTAGTCCGTGTTTCACAGTCAATCACTTGCCATTATTGGCACTTAATGAACGCCGGGCCAGTATTTGGCGATCTGGATTATATAACGAGGGTGACTGTGACGAGTCTTACGGGATTATTCAAAGCTGTACCGGAAGAGATGCAGAGCAACGATAAGTTGGTCGGCCTGTTCAGGAACCGTGCTGAGCTCAAGAAAGAGTTTGCGGCACAGCGCGATGAAAAGTACCAACTTCAGGATCGCATCAAGCAACGTGAGGGTGCGACCGCTCGGGTTCAGCAGAAGATGGACCACCTGGAGAACTTGCTCATGGATCGGGAGTGGGTGCATAACGTCGTCGCGTTCTACCAACTTCGCCGCCTCGCCGCGCACTGCAATGTAAAACTCGCGCGATTCTCAGAGCAGTTGAAACAGCAGCGTGAAGAACGTGCTTATAGGCAGGTGTTGGGCACATGGAATAAGTATCGGGATGAGAAAGCAGCAAGCGTAGAGCGTGAAATAGGCAAACAGCGCCTGCGAACACAACTGTTAGAAGATCAATTGCAAAACGAACGACATAAGTTGACGTCGATGAACGGCGTTGCCAAGTTATTTGGGAAAAACGAAGTGGAGACAGAAATCGATGCGATCGCTGTTCGTATTGAACGGGGTCAGTCCAAAGAGAACGACTTGATGCTTGCCCTGGAAAAGATCCAAAATCTAGATCTGCCGGAACAGGAAGGTCTGGATATAGCGACGAAACGTTCGATCAACTTCATGATCCTGGCGTTCGTTCAACACCTGTATCTCCATTTCGAAGAAGATGGTCTTGCCGCTATGGCGAAAGAGGCCAGTGAAAAAAGCGTGGGGGCTGTGAATTACGGGTCCAAGTACGAATGCGATGTCATCATCGGGAGAATCGAAAAGCGCTGGGGAGCAATGGAAAGCGTCACTGATTTTGCGGAGGTGTTAAAACGCCGCGCCAAGCTGATTGCAGATCATGCGGTTTTCAGAAATGATGATGATGTGATTCCGGCATCTGGAACGGTAGCGACCGTATATGCGATCGATGCGGACGGGGTGGTGAAAGAGAGCGATGCCAACCTTCTGGGTGACAACTACTTTGGAGTCGCCAAGGTCTTGAGCCGCTAGGGCTAGATGTCTCGCCTGTACATCTGTTTTTTGTAACGCGCCAGTGCCTCATCGGATATTCCGGGAAGCTTGGTATTCATCCCTGAAACAGGCTCTTTACCCTTGTCGTCTCGCGTTTCTGCGCCGGGTTTCATTCCGGCCACCGGCGGTGTCAGAACGGTTCTGCTCAGAGCTGTGTCCGATGATTTAACCTCGGCGTTGTCGGCCTCAGCGAACGCGTCGCGAATTGCGGCTGCGGCGCGCGGCACCAGCAAATTGGTTGAAGATACGACTTCAATCTCGTCATTCGGTGTTTCGTCATCTACTGACGATATTGGTAGGTCGTGGCTGACTGCGGCTGTTATCAAAGCGTTGACAGCTACGTTCAATGTGGCTTCGTCCGCCTCGCTGCAGGGGATTCGACTGTTCTTTGCAGCGAGGGTCGGGGCGGCGAAAAGCACGGCCAGCATAAACACCGCCGCTTTGTTAGCAAGCGTCTTGTCCATTTCCGGCGTTATTTGCCGATCAGCCATGAGCTTCTCCGAGTTGGTGTTCTAGTTGAGTATAACACCTCGAAAGTGGCGCGCAAGTTCGTCTGATTAGCGCAAAACCTGAGCCGTTTGCCCAGTGGTCGTATTGATCTCAAGCAACGTCGCCATGTCGGTCACGATTTTTGCCGCCTGCTCGAGTTGTACGTCGGGAACGTCCTCATCGTCAATATCATCCAGACTTTCAATCAGCTCCAGGTGCAAGGCAGTGCGTCGTTCGTTCTCACGTTTCAGGGCATCAGCGAGTTGTTGTTCCCGTTTAGTTCGCCTGGTATCGACGTTCAATGAAACGGTCTTTTGATCACGAATTTCCTTGCTGGCCTGAATCCGGTCCATTTGATACTGATAGTTGGGATCATATTTCGAACGCTCGACATGGTTTGCTGTGAGCGACTCGATGGTCGTGCCCAGCGGCGTGCCAGCTGAGAACCGGGTTGTTTTGACGGTATCCCACGGCAGCGCGTTCTCTCTCGCGCTCTCACCAACGATCTCGGTATCGATATTGGATGGCAAAGATATATCGGGATAAACGCCGCGATGCTGCGTGCTGGCGCCGGTGACGCGATAATATTTGCCAATGGTCAGTGTCAGCTGGCCAAACCCTTTCTCATCTTCACTGCGAAAATACTGATCAAGTGAGTAGAGGTTTTGTACTGTGCCCTTGCCAAATGTCTGCTGACCTATGATGACGCCACGAGCATAGTCCTGAATTGCACCCGCGAAAATCTCCGAAGCAGAAGCGCTGAATCGATCAACCAATACTGCCAAAGGACCGTTGTAAGCGACACGAGAGACAGGATCGGGATCATCAAGTCGTTGCGGCGGGCTGCGATCGACGTCAATCGAGTTTCTTAGCTGAACGATAGGGCCGTTGTCGATAAACAGCCCGGAGAGGGCAGTGGCTTCGGTCAAATGACCACCGCCATTACCTCGCATATCGATGACCAGGCCATCAATGCCTTGTTCTTCAAGTTCACCAATGAGTCTTTTTACGTCTTTGGTAACGCTGGTGAAGTCGGTATCGCCGCTGTTAAGGGCGCGGTAGTCGCGATAGAAGCCAGGAACCTCGATCACGCCGATGGACCATTCGCGGCCCTCTCTGGGCACTTTGATGATATCGCTTTTCGCCGCTTGTTCTTCCAGTTTAACCGCGCCGCGGGTTAACTCGATGATCTCTTTGGGGCTACCGGGAACGGCATTCGCTGGAATCACCTGCAGTCGGACGACAGATTCTTTCGGACCTCTGATCAGGTCGACGACATCGTCGAGGCGCCAGCCAATGACATCGGTGAATTCACCGTCCGTCCCCTGAGAAACGGCGGTGATCCGGTCATCGCGTTTCAGTTTGCCGTCAAAATCGGCTGGTCCGCCGCGGATAATATTCACTATCCGGACGAAATCATCTTCCGTTTGCAAGGTCGCCCCGATTCCTACGTACGACAAACTCATTGCCATACGATATTCCTCGGCGTTTCTCGGCGAGAGGTAGCTTGAGTGAGGGTCAACAGCGTGAGCGAACATATTCATGAAGCGCTCAAATACGTCGTCGTTGTTGACCTGATTCATTCGTTTTATAAATCCCCGGTAACGTTTTGACAGGACTTCCTGCACCTTCTCCCAAGGCTCATCTTCCAGAACCAGCGAAAGCGCATCGTTTACGACACGACCACGCCATATCGCATCGAGTTCCTTCGTGTCGGCAGCCCAGGGCTCCTCTGTTCTGTCAAATTGGTATTCTTCATTGCCGGTGAAGTCCGGCTCTGATTCAAGCTGCGAAAGTGCAAAGTTCAGTCGTTCGCGGACGCGAGTTTGATAAACCTCGAACATCTCGTAAACGGGATCGAGCGGTTTGCTCTTGACTATATCGTCGAGCTGGTAACGATAGCGCTCGAAGTATTCGATGTCGCTAGCGAGTAAATACATCCGATTCCTGTCGAGGTTCTTGATGTAGAAATCGAGTACTTTCGACGACAACTGGTCGTCAACGGCTACCTGGTTATAATGCGATTTCTGAATAAACTGTGCGACGAGTTCCGCGATATTCTCGTGCCGTTGTTCCGGAAAAAGAAGCTCAATCTCGTCAACATCCGAGGGGGTGTCAGCGGCGCTGTTGTCGCTGTTGCTCAGAGCGGGCAGGGACAGCACTGCCAGCAGTCCGATAGCAAGCCCACGGGTTCGGCGTTGTTCAAGAATCGTCAAAATTTTCTCCATATTTAGTCATTGACTGTTTTGTAATCGGTTCAATTCGGCTAGGCTAGTTCTCACGCGCCTTGCGATCAAGGGCGCATTCGTCATAATTTTAGCAAACTTGCGGTTTTATTGGACCGTTATGGAAATTTCTAGTGCGCCCTCTAACCGCTGTCACGCTCATCCTCCTTGGTTCCTGCTTCGCCATCATGGTCAGCCTGGCCGCTGTAATTATCGTCGTTATGGTTCTCGGTGACGAGTATCCGCGTCTGCAGCGGGAATTTGATCCACTTCTTTCGAGTCTTGGCATCTTCGTTGTTATGACAAGCATTTCGGCATTGAGTTTCTACGGACTTGTGAAAAAACATGTTGCCCGCTATTGGGGGCAAGCCGCAATGTGGACCGGTTTGTTGCTTACTAGCTGGTATTACTGGCCGTAACATACTCGGTTGATCTAGCTGGAAAATGGCGATTTTAGCGAGCGTTTGCGCCGCCGCCGCATCCTGGTTTGCAATTCTTTTCGTCGGTTATCCAACCAGCCTTCACGACTCGCTGTCGCAGACTGGCCCTGCTCCTGACGCAGTCGATCCCGATAATCGCAAAAATCTCGATAGGCTTCGATTTCATGCTTGAGTTCTCTGACGACGAGTTCGATCATTATTGCGTCGTCGAGGAAACCCAAGCCAGGAATATTGTCCGGTATCAGGTCTTCGGGTTCGGAAAAGTAGGCCAGCGCATTGAGCACGCGCGCGGCCTCCTGATGTGGTAGCCGCCATTCAATGTCGGAGATCATGCTGATCATAAGCCGCAGGTTCAACAGTCGGTCGACAATGAAACCAGGCGCTTTTGATTCCTCCATGTTTTTCAGCAGATTCTCTGCAGCCGCGACGATGTCTTCCGGTTCCAGCCGTGATGCAGCCTGACGCGCTTCCTGCATGATCAACCGAAAGTGTTTGAGATCGTCTTCGTCTAGTTCGAACGAGATTCGCAATGACAAGCAATTGCTCCGCGAGATGGGGTAGAGCAGATTATCACGAACCAAATTGACAGGGTATGCGTGAAAGGATTTACTTTCTGAATCGATTGTTCCAGTTGTTCGAGCGGTCAAATCCACCGGTATTGTAGGGGTCGATCCCCTTTTCATCTCCGAAGTCCACCAGTGAGTCATCAAGAATTTTCAGCGTTTCGTGCGTTCCGGTGTCCTCACGGACATATTTGTGCCGAACGAACACGTTTTTGTTCGGTCCGCCGCTTTCAATGTGCCCCGACCGGAAGTCTTCTTCGAGCTGCAACTCTGCTGGGGGCTGCTGCTCGTTAGACTTCCTGGGACGGATAGCGGTATTAGCCCCTGTACGACTCAAAGTCACAGGTGGTGTCCATTCCTCTTCGGAATCCTTTCTGGTCAGCCAGGTTTTGAGTTTTTTAAACATCGGTCAGTACAGCAGTACGGTAAACCCATTTAATTGACGAAAGCCGCTTCGAAAAACGTGCCAGCGCCACAAGCCCCTATTTTACAAATTGTGGAGCTGCCGGATGGGTTTTTTTTCCATATATGTGATGAAGATCACATTTTAAAAGTATGGAAAAAAAACTTAAGAAGATCCATTTTGCAGGCCTGCCATGCGCCAGCCGAATACAAGCAGGCGCAGGCATTGCCAGCCGAGGTACGGCGACAGAATCAGAAACCACGCGACGCTGTTGCCGCTGCGTACCTTGGCACTTAGCGTGCCGAAGAAATCGCCGTAGCCTGCGCCACCGTATGCGCCGAATACGGCCTGTCCAACCTGAAAAACGATAAAAGGCATCACAACCAGCCCAAGAAACAGAAAGCCCGACAGGTAAGCAAGCTCCTTGGTGGCACGCTGCCGGACGGAGGAGGATTGAGTAATTGTGTTCACTGAGGCCTTTAAGAATAAATAAAATCAGATAGGCCGGTATCGTTGCTTACCTCAGGTTGGAGGTCAAGACACCTTTGAAAGTGGATCTTCGGGTTTGCGGAATCGCCGCCGCCGGTAGATCACGATTCCGAGGTGCGTACAGACCGCGGAGAACAGCAGGTAGTGCGGCAGAACCCAGAACCATTCGCTGATGTACATCGTGGCGAGAAACGCTGTAAATCCGGATGTCAGGTAAAAATACGGCAGCGCGTCATACAAGAGTTTCGGAAGCCAGATCTTTTTCGCAGTTAATCTGCCTTCCTTACGGGAGACCTGTTGGGTTCCTGAAGGCGCTGACGGCTTCCCTGCAGCTGTGCTGATCATTGGCTGGATTCACATTCCCTGTGTGGCCATGAATCTTATGCCATGCTGGATGATGAGACCGTGAATACCTTCACATTTCGTTGATTACACGTGATTTTTATTGATGTTCCCGCATCTTGCGTTCCTCATAACGAAATAGAGCATTGCCGATCGTTATGGTATCGCCGTGGCTGAGGATGTGCTCCGACACCTTGCTTGAATTCACCCGAATTCCGTTCTTGCTGCCCCAGTCGATGATCTGTGTTACTTCGCCTTCCGTTTGAATAACTGCGTGGCGGCGACTGATGTAGGTGGCTTTCAATTGTATGTCGTTTTCCTTTGTTCGCCCAATCGTCAGACGGGGTTTGAACAGCGGAAACCGCAGAACCTGATTATCCACTGTGCCAATCAACACCCGCGACACTCTGTCTCCCGGCGCGCGCGGTTCAACCGGACCGTCCCGCGTACTATGCTCTGTCATGCGTTCGTCGATGTCTTGAATGACGTCCTCGATCTGACCAATTGATTCTATTTGTTCGGATTTCTTGGCCAGTTCGGCGAGCAAGAGGGCAATAGCTTCACTCTTGGCGTTTAGCTTTTGTTCGTAGCTTGCAGTCAGCCGTGTAAGTTTCAAGACATTTTTCTCAAGCTGCTCAATGCGTTGGGAGGACTGTTTTTCTTCGTCGCCAAGCATTTGCTCAAGTTCATCCTTGAAGCTCTGGGCATCGGTGAGGTCGGATGCCATCTGGCTGATCAATACCTCCGTCTGAGAGACCGTGTTCTGCGCATCCCCAAGTTCGAATCGCAATACGCGTATCTCTTCTTCATGCTGACTTTGGATTATGCTGAGCCTGGATTGCAGCTCGTCAATATTGGAAACGGCCGTGGCCAGATCCTGCGAAACCTGCTCATGTTGTCGTTTGGTTTCTTGCAGTTGATGCGTGAGTGATTCGACCTCCCGTTCAGCATGAGTATTCGATCTAATCAGGTCCTGTGACTGTCTCCTTATCGCATCGGCGTATTCTTCAGTTCGGTGCAGTCGCGCGATTAGCTTCTTAGCCGGTTGATGACCACTTCCATCGATCGTCGAAGTCTGTTCATCCTCGGCAGATCGCTGTAATTCGTCAAAGCTATTCTGCAGTTGCCGATGCTCACTTTCCCGCTGCCGAATCTCGGCTTTCAAAGCGCTAATTTCGCTATCACGTTTCTCAATCTGCTGTGCATTGAGCTCGATCGCTGCACGGGATTGTTTTAGCTCGTCGTTGAGTTGTTCGGTTTGTGACTCGCGTGCGCTGATTTCGGCTTCCAGTCCGACCCATTTCGAGTGCAGCTGTTCAATGTCGTACTGAAGTCGATTGATCGTCTTTTTTCGCGAACGAAGATCAGACTGCAGCTCCGAGACAGACACCCCGGGTGAACGCTCAATGCTGCCTGTTTCCTCAACGTCGAAGGTTTTCGCGTCCGCTTCTGCGCCGAATTCGTCTCTCGCAAAAGATGGGATCGCAAGTTCAACGGTGGGGTCATCGTCGTCGGCGACTAACTCATTGATATTGTTATTGTCATTAGCCATAACATTAGTCTATCACGCGAAATCGACGGTGACTTCGTCTCAGCCTATTTTTCTCGGACGTTTAGTTAAGTTTGCATCAATCAGATGAAACCGTCCGGCCGGCCGCCCACTCTCGCAGTGCAGAAATCCTCTCACTTAAGACAACTGACAACGGTTTGGTTTGTTCGATTTCTGCTTGGATATGCGCAGTGTCCAGCGGGCGCTTGCTTGCGTGCGCCGCGTACAACGCGGCAACAACAGCTTGTTCGATCTCGGCACCGGAGAATCCCTCCATGGCATTCGCCAGACCGCCGATATCGAATCTCCCGAGTGACTGGTCTCGATTACTGAGGTGAATCGCCAGGATCGAGGCGCGGATTTCGGGGGTGGGAAGATCGACAAAAAATATCTCATCGAAGCGTCCCTTACGAACCAACTCCGGTGGCAATGTACTGATGTCATTGGCAGTCGCGACGACAAAAACGTGGCTTTTCTTTTCTGCCATCCAGGTTAGAAATGTGCCCAGCACACGTTGGGATGTTCCCGTTTCGCCACCACGTCCGGCGAGGCCCTTTTCAATTTCATCTATCCACAAAACACAAGGCGACATTACGTCGGCTGTCTTCAGTGACTCACGAAGCTTCCTTTCGGTTTCCCCATGGTACTTGTCATAGATTGCGCCAAAGTCGAGGCGCAGTAACGGGACTCCAAAAATGGCGGCGGTAGCCTTGGCGGCAAGACTTTTTCCACAGCCCTGAATGCCCAATAGCAAAATGCCTTTTGGTGGATCCAGGTGTGCAGCGCTTTCGTCTCCGCGAAATGCCGAACGTCGCTGTGAAAGCCACTGCTTGAGACGTGACAGGCCGCCCACGTCACCGAATGTTGCTGTGTCGTATTCAAATTGTACTGCACCGCTACGATTCAGTAATTCGTACTTCGCTTGCATGACCTGTGGCAGGTCACTCTTGGTGATCGCACCGTCTAGATAGATGGCGTTGCGTGCGAGGCGCGCAGTGTCAGCGTAGCTCAATCCAGCAAGGTTCTGGATCAGCATATCGTGCGCCTTCGGGTCGACCGCCGCCTGGCTGCCGGGGTGGTCATTCGAGTATTCGTCGACCACTTTCTGCACGATGCGGACGCGTTCCTCATCATTCGGAAGCGCCATACTAAAACGAGCACAAAAGACCTCCAGTTCGTCCGGGATAGTCACCTTGTGGCTAATCAGCACGATCTGTCTTTCGATGCGACGGAACCTGATGCAAATGTCCTTGAGCAATCGAACGTGCACCGGGTCTTCAAGGAACGGATGGAAATCAAGCAGGACGTATAAACCGGGCTTCGAGACAGCGCGTATGTGCTTGAGGACGTCAGTTGGCTCTGAATTGAGTGGTTGTGGCTCCAGCGAAATGTCCAGTCTCTGCAGGCCGTCGGTAACCGTCCAGCGAAACAACGGTAAATAACTGCGTGTTGCCCGGCGCATCGTAATGGTTTGCAGGAGCTCCAGTACGCGGGCTTCGTCCTGAGATTCAATAATGACGATTGGCGTTCGAGATTGCAGAATCAACTCAAGGTCGTGATTTCCGTCCATTGAAATACTCAAGCTTCCGACAGGGATATATTCTGTTTGCAGCCGGGCAGTTTGTCGACCGCCAGCGTCTCCGAGGGTCCTTGAATGAGCTCGCTTACGATAGTCTCAATTGTGCCCAGAGTAATATGTGAGCGAGCAGCGGAGACCTGAGTGAGCACACTGTCCAGACTGAATTGTCCGGCCGATTTCTCCCGAATTTCCTGGTCCAAATTGCGCAAGGTGACCACGGCGAGGGCGGTCGTTGCTCCACTCGAGCGTGGCCCGCACAGTGTAGTGGCGCTCGCGGCCCACTCGGACTGTTTTTCCAGGGCGCGCTGATACCGCCGCGCCGTTATCGCGCCGCCGCGTTGCAGTAGTTCGAGGCTGTAATATTCGGCGAGACCCTCGACGATCCAGTCGAAACCGGATTCAGCCGCGATGCCGATGGCAACGTGCACGAGTTCATGCGCCAGCGTGCTTGTCGCGTTTTCGCTGATCAACGGACGACTCGCGTGAATAAAAATGGATGCAGGGGCGGAAAGACCGCCGCGCCACATTGGATCACCGGCGCTTACAATGGTTAGTCTGGGTATCGCATCGGGTAGCACCGCAATCAATTCCGGTAGTACCCAGTTAAGTAATGCCAGCATGTCCATGCGGCGCACGTTCTGACCTTCCGGCGCCGCTATCGCTACTCGTGTTCCAGCAATCGTCTCGCGGCGAATACCAAGCTTACCCATAGCGATCCAACCTCGCGGCTGATCGAATCTCCGATCCGGGTTAACGACGTCTATTTGACTCGAAAGCGTTGAGTACTCGGAAACGGCTGTCCACCCGACTGGCAGGTGGAACGACAGGCTGGTTTCGCTGTCTGCGCCCTTCAGCGTACGAGTTCTCGCCCTCGGTATGATGTCCTCAGCTCTAAAAATCCCCCAGTCGCCATCAAGCAATGCGTCAAATCCACTGTCGCGTCTCTTATGCGGGATACGGGCCGTCCAGCGAAGACTGCCGCCTTCTCGCCCCGGTAACCAACGAATGCTGTTGTCGCTGACATGCAATTCGCCATCGGCTTCGAACGCGGAGATTCTGGAGCTGGAAAATGAGAATGTCAGCTCTCTGAGATGTCCTCGGGTCTGGCGAACAGACATCTCAACCGCGACGGATTCTTCGTTCGGGTTGGGCGTAATGGCATAATGGACGCCGTAGGTTGACGACAATTTGGTGCTTGCCGTCTCTGAGGCCGGGACACCACATCCAGTGCCTGCAAGCAGACAGATCAGTAATAGTGATCCTGAGATGCAGTTCATTCAGTATTCAGGCCTTGTCGCGTATGGTTTAGAGGTGCGCCACTCAAAGTGAATTAGATGATAACGCAGACCGCCCGAAATATTCCGATTCTTGCCACCGAGCGCCGGGTTCGACAGTACGTCCACACCAGGAGAAACGCGTTGCAGAAAGCCAGAGCGTTGGAGCAAAAGCCGCTGCGGTCGCGCTTGAGCAGGTTGGGGTGCCGTACCAGTACGGTGGTGCAACGACCAGCGGATTTGATTGCAGTGGACTTGTGCAGTTTTCTTACAGGCAGGCAGGGAGATCCGTACCGCGAACAACGGGTCAGCTCTGGTCATCGACCACAGCGGTGAGACGTGAGGATCTACAGGTTGGTGACCTGCTATTTTTCAACATTGAGGGCAAAATGTCGCACGTTGGACTGTACGTCGGAGGGCAGCGATTCGTGCATGCGCCGTCATCGGGTCGGACCGTTTCTATCGAGACACTGACGTCGCCATTTTACGCGTCGGCGTTTATTCGTGGTGGTCGAGCACATTAATTCAGACCGATCTTTAAGTAGCCTCGGTGCTGCTGATGAATGATCTCAGTTGCTTGGCGAGTCCATTGCAGGCCTTTGCTTGTGTTCGAGCGATCAACGGGATCGGAACAACGAGTGCTGGCAAGAATGATGTACCACTGTAGTCAGCTGTAACGGTTCCCGCCGATTCGGAATCAGACAAATCCCAGATCGATGCTTCGTAATCGGCATCATCTTGCCACCAGGCAAATCCAAAGCAGCCGCCGCCGCCAGGTCCTGCTGCGCAGGACAGGCTGCCGCCCTGCGAAACGCGCTCGGTGCCGCCATCCAGCCAGATGATGTAACGCACCCCCATACTTTTTACTGCAGCAGGAACCCCGGGTCTCCCCATGAGCGCTACAAGGCCTTTGGTGTCGGCGGGCGCTGTTCTGGGCTCAAACCACGGAAACAGGTTATCGATGAACTGTTGGTTGGGGATGACATTGAGTGAGCTTGATCCGCGTGTGAGCGCTTTTTCGACGCACTTTATATAATCGGCTTCTGTTTCGTTGCCCTGGTGATAACTTTTTGCCATGACCACCACTGACTCACCGGCAAGAAGGCCAGTAGTTTCCGCACGGTCGTTCTCAACGCTCGCCGTGACGCACCCGCCAAGGGCAAATGTTAAAGCGACAACAACTACTTTACTCAGTGGCATTATCGATGCCTCCAATAGCGAACAGGCCGACCGGACTGGCACGTTCTTTCGGTTTTTCTCTGACCATCGCAGATGATTCGAAATGACTGAGATCAATCGGGCCATCGGCCAGAGCGGCCATCTTTGTCGCTTTGTTCATTTGTAACAGAATTAATGCGGCCGCATCTCGCATGGCCAGAACCGCAGCGCGCTGCAGCGATGAGGAACCGCCGAGTCCTTGCTTCTGGCTTTTTCCGTATGCACTAACTGTCCAGCTCGCCGCGCTGTTGCCGGCGCTGTCAAAAATCTGCATGCGGTATCGGATCCAAACTGAAAACGCGTCAGTTTTACTTTGATTTGGAACCGAAAATTCAAAGCCCTCGATTTTGGGCTCAATAAGGGCGTCAAACGTGTATTCGAGCGCGTCGTCGTCCGGACCGAGCACGATGACGTTGTCAAACATGTAACCAAATAGCTGTTCGAAGAATACAGCATTGGCAGAACCGAGATTAATGCTCCAGGTTTCTCGGCCCAGCACATTTTCTTCATGAACGAAGTTGTGGAACTCATCTGGGATTCGAAGCACAACATCCATCGGCAGCTTGTCAATATGCGGTGACGGAATTGTTGGAGTATCAACGGTAACGTTTGACCCACATCCTGCCGCAAATAATGCAAACAGAATAAAGCAGCGATTCAGGTGTTTTGTTGCGATCAATTGGTCGAAATCCGCGCAGATGAAAATGATTTGTTGCTGTATCTGAGCACGTCCGGGCCGCATAGTTCAACGGAATTGCGAGAATCGAACGTCAACCCCACTTTAGAGCCAGCGGCAAACAAGTGCAAATTGAAAAAATGGTTCAAGATTCCACCAACAATCGGTATAAAGGCCCACTTCGCGCAATAGTTCCGCAATCGCGGGTGTGATCCATTGGCCAGACCGAAAATACTTGTATTTCAGCATGTTCCCTACGAGCCGCTGGGCACTCTGGACCCGCTGCTCAAGGAAGCCGGTTTTCGAATTCGCTATGTCAATTTTGGTCGCGAGCCGGAGTCCCGGCCCAGTCTTGATGGTTATGAGGCGCTCATCATATTGGGTGGGCCGATGAACAGTCATCAAATCGAGTCACACCCGAACCTGATTACTGAAGTGGGTCTCATTCGAGAGGCCGTTGACCGTCAATTATCAGTTCTGGGTATTTGTCTCGGAGCCCAGTTACTCGCCAAAGCCCTTGGTGGGTCAGTTTCCAGGAACGAGACCCGGGAGATCGGTTGGCATGACGTTGAGCTGACTGAAGCCGGTTCGAGTGATGCCGTATTGTCCGGCTTTGGGGCAGTGCAGCAGGTTTTTCAGTGGCATGAAGACGGTATCCAGTTGCCACCGGGAACCGTTCACCTGGCGGCATCAGATGCGAGCAGCGTGCAGGCTTTTCGCCACGGCGAACACGTTTATGGGCTGCAGTTTCATCTGGAGGTGAATCAGTCATTAATCGAGCGCTGGCTGACAGTTCCCGCTAATCAGGGGACGTTAAGAGATGAGGCAGGCCGTATCAATCCAGACGTCATTCGACAGCAGAGCATTGATTCTATTGGCGCTCTGGAGGCGCTGAGCAGGGCGACCTTTTCACGTTGGATTGACCGCTTTGAAATTGCACCCAGACAGCGCAGGCTGCCGTCACGGTAGAGCGGCGGCTGGGTTAGAAATCACGCAACTCGAGCGGTGGCTCCTGCATCAGCGCGACCTGTTCACGCAGTGCGAGAACGTGATCGTCCCAGTAGCGTGGGCTATCAAACCAGGGAAACGCGACTTTAAATGCCGGGTCTTCCCAGCGCCGTGCCAGCCAGGCAGCGTAGTGCATGATGCGGAGGCTGCGCAGCGCTTCGATTAAATGCAGTTCGCGCGGATCGAAGCGTCGAAACGACTGGTAGCCTTCGAGAAGCGCTTCAAGTTGCGGCATTTGTTCAAATCGATCTCCCGACAAGAACATCCACAGGTCCTGGATCGCAGGTCCGTGACGGCAATCATCCAGGTCAACGATGTGCAGTCGATCCTGGTCGACGAGTACATTGCCGGGATGGAAGTCTCCGTGCAGTCGGATTTCTTGAGTATTGCCGGCGCGTTCAAAACAGGCTTCTACACCGTCGAGTACCATTTCAGCGACGCCTTCATAAGCGTCACAGTTATCTTCGGGGATGAATTCGTTATCCAGCAAGAAGTCCATCGACTCCACGCCATAGCTTTCGATGTCGACCCGCGGGCGATGCTGGAACGATGAGGTTTCACCTTCGAGGTGAATTCTGGCGATAAGACGCCCGAGCTGAGCCTGCATATCGTAATTGTCGAGGTCCGGTGCGCGGCCGCCGCGACAGGGGAAGACGGCCAGCCGATAGGGGCCCGAGTGCTTTAGTGTTGCACCATCAATTTCGAACGGCGGCACAACAGGAATATCCTGATCGGCCAGAGCGATCGAAAAGTCATGTTCTTCCTGGATGGATTCATCGGACCAGCGTCCGGGCCGATAGAACTTGGCGACAACCGGTCGTTCGTCCTCTATACCAATTTGATAGACGCGATTCTCATAACTGTTCAGTGCCAGAAATCGGCCGTCACAATCGAAGCCAAGGTCTGCCAGTGTCGAGACAATGTCCTCGGGCTGCAGGTCGGCAAACGCCAGTGTTGCGGCATCGCCGGTCACGATGCTTTTTGTCTGGACTCTCGTTTGCGATCAACTTCGGTAAGCAACTTCTTACGTATGCGCAGATTGACCGGTGTCACTTCCAGCAGTTCGTCGTCATCAAGGAATTCCAGTGACTGTTCGAGCGAGTATCGAAGTGGCGGAGTCAGGATTAGATTCTCATCGGTCCCAGCTGCGCGAATATTGTTCAGTTGTTTGGCTTTCGTTGGATTCACGACCAGGTCGTTCTGACGTTTGTGAATACCGACGACCATACCTTCGTATACCGGCGCGCCGTGTCCCAGAAACAGTTTCCCACGTTCCTGAAGATTGAACAGGGCGTAGGCCAGTGCTTTGCCATTCACCATCGACACCAGCGTGCCGTTATTTCTTTGCGCGATGTTACCGGCTACGCGCGGCGCGTACTCGTCCAGTACGTGATAAATCAGTCCGGTGCCGGATGTGGCGGTCAAGTATTCGGTACGAAATCCGATCAGACCTCGCGTCGGGATTTTGTAGTCGAGACGCATGCGGCCTTTGCCGTCCGGCAGCATGTTCTGCAACTCGCCTTTGCGATCGGCCAGTCGCGTCATTACTGCGCCTTGGTATGCCTCATCGAAATCAACGGTTAGTTGCTCCCAGGGTTCGTGCTGAACGCCGTCGACATCGTGCATGATGACTTCCGGTCGAGAAACCGCGAGTTCGAAGCCCTCACGACGCATTGTCTCGACCAACACTGAAAGATGCAGCTCACCGCGACCTGAAACGCGGAACTTGTCCGGATCATTGGTGTTATCGACTCTAAGCGCAACGTTGTGCTTGAGCTCCTGCTCCAGGCGTTCACGAATCTGACGGCTCGTTAGATATTTACCGTCCTGTCCTGCGAACGGGGACTTGTTGACCTGAAACGTCATGTTAACCGTTGGCTCATCGACGCTTAAGGCGGGCAGCGCTTCTTCATGGTCGCGATCACACAACGTATCCGAGATGCCCAGCTTGTCGATGCCGCTGAATACGACGATGTCGCCTGCGCTCGCTGACTGGATTTTTGTCCGCTTCAGTCCGTCAAACCCAAACAGCTCGAGAACTCGTGCGCGTTTTGACGTGGAGTCGGGGGAAACAACGCTTACAGGTCCGTTCGCGCTAATCGTGCCGCGACTGATGCGGCCGATGCCAAGCAAACCGGTATAGGTGTCATAGTCGAGACTCGAAACCTGCAATTGTAATGGGCCATCCGGATCAACATCAGGATGCGGAACGTGTTTGACGATTGTCTCGAATAGCGGATTCAGGTCGCCGTCGCGAACATTTGAGTCTTCGCTCGCGTAGCCTTCCAGCGCCGACGCATAAATAATCGGGAAGTCGAGCTGTTCGTCCGTCGCGCCGAGGCGATCAAACAGATCGAACGTTTGATTGATGACCCAGTCGGGTCGGGCACCATCTCGATCAATCTTGTTGATGACGACGACCGGCACCAGTCCCTGTGCGAACGCTTTTTCTGTAACGAAGCGCGTCTGTGGCATCGGGCCTTCAACGGCATCAACCAAAAGCAAAACACTGTCGACCATCGACAGAACGCGTTCAACTTCGCCTCCGAAGTCGGCGTGACCCGGGGTGTCGACGATGTTGATTCTGTAGTCTTTCCATTCGACCGCGGTATTCTTGGCCAGAATAGTGATTCCACGTTCACGCTCCTGATCGCTCGAGTCCATGACTCGATCGGGCACAGCAGCACGGGGACCAAGGGTCCCGGACTGTTGCAGCATCTGGTCGACGAGCGTGGTTTTGCCGTGATCGACATGCGCGATGATCGCGATATTTCGTAGTTTGGATAGTTGTGACATTACGGTGGGGCCCTGTTTGCAGGCGGCGGATTATAGTGACCCCAATCGAGAATAGATATGGCGCACTGCGATCCATAAAAAAACGACCAGCCGTATGGCTTGCAGCCGCTCTCTTGGGGCCAAATCGGGTTCCATGCCGTGTAATTGGCGCGACTTTTGATTATACCGCCCATATTTTGGCGTGTTGGACTGGCAATTACAGCCTCGGATTATCAGTCTCGTAATTCGAACACCAACCCGGCGTTGGCTCGCAGGCGTTCAATCAACGGTCGAGCCATGACTGCGGCCGGTGTCCACACACCGCCACCGGTTTCGAGGTCGTCTTTCGCCAGACAGACTGCGCATTCGCTGAGCATCTTGCTGGTAGAGCCGTAGCCCGGATCCTGATCACCGGTGATGCGGCCGAACAACAGGGTTCCATCGGGCAAGACGCCGATCTGCAACAGGTTGTAGAAACCCTTTTGCTGCATTTCACGGCTCGGTCCTTCGCCAGGTTTCGCCAACACGAATCGCTGTAACAATTTTCGAGTGGGCGAAAAGGAAGCAAATAAGACCAGCGCCCCAAGGCCCAGGAGCACGGTGGTTCCCTTCAGCCAACCGGTAAATCCGCTCCCGGTCATGAGCGATTCGTCGTATCGAAAGTCTCGTCCGTAGGGGTATCCGGCCAGGGCGTGACTGCGCCTGACAATTTTGGTGTTGACGCCGGCCATTACGAATGGAGCCGTCCAGGCCTTTGCATCATCCCGGTAAACGACGCTCTTCTGGTCTCGTCGATCAGGACCTTCGCGTTCACCTTCCGGATTCAAGCTGTAAGGATGGACCAGGATCCTGGCGATATTGCGGTCTGCGCGACTTTCCTTGATCAGGTTCAGCATGCTGGCAAGCGTGCCACCGCTGGCGGTTCCTTTGGCCGCTTTCACCAGCATGCTGATAGATGTGCAATACGATCCAAATTTGGCATGGGCCGCGTCTTGCAGGAACCAGACACCGATATCCATCGGTACCGAATCGAATCCACAGCAAGTGACGATTTTCGCGCCCGTTTCCCTGGCGCGGTCGTGATGCGTGTCGATCATTTTGCGAATCCACTGAACTTCGCCGGCCAGGTCGCAGTAGTGGGTACCCGCGTCAACGCAAGCTGCCACCAGATCCGACCCGTACAAAGCGTACGGACCGACCGTTGTCAGTACGACACGAGTTCTTGATGCGAGCGACTTTAGCGCCGCTTTGTCAAAGCTATCCGCAACAATCAATTCGATATCGCTTGCTGCCGGACCGAGGTTTTGTCTTACTTCCTGCAGTTTTTTCTCACTGCGGCCCGCTAACGCCCAGCGCAAGTCTCCGTCGGCACCGTATTGCCGCAACAGATATTCCGCAACGAGCGTGCCCGTAAATCCGCTTGCTCCTTGCACGATAACGTCAAATTCGCGGCTGCCTTGTTGTTCGCTCGTCACAATTCTTTCTCCATTAGTGCAACTTCTTTCTTACCGCCTTCGGTCTCTTGAGAGCTGACCTGGCGAAATCCCATTCGTTGGTGAAACAGCATTGAGCCTTCGTTGGACGGGCGGATATTAACCTCACACGTCATTACGGGTGCACCCGATTGCGACGATGCAAAGGTCTCATACAGCGATTCAGCGACCCCTTTTCGTCGCGCCCATCGAGCTACAACAACCCGATCGACATAGGCGAAATCGTCGTAGTGTTCGCAAAACCAGCGGTAGTTCGGGCTGGCGTAGTCGGTGCCGGGGCGCAGACCTATGAGAAAACCCGCCAGCTGATCGGCGAGTTTTGCGACTCGCACGCAAGCGGCATTGTCGATGAACCATTGCAATTCCCCGACTCCGATCAAGTTCACGTGGGGAACAGACTCCGCGTTAAGCGCGAGCACTGCATCGTAATCATTTTCGTGAATGTTCTGGATTTGCATGGACACAGTGTATTGCTATGGTATGGTATCTCCAAGACGGCAAGCGGCCCGATAACAAATCACCGCAACTATAAAGACCGTCAGCAATCGCTACTTTACTCGTCTTCGACACGGAAATGATATCCGCAGCCACAGGTTGCGGAGTCGTTCGTATGTGATCGGCAACACAATTAGTGTCCGGCGCTTACGTAAAATTTCGTGATCGTTATATTGGGAAAAGTAGACATGTTTAATTTGGCCAAACGCGTTTCTTGCGTATTCGCAGTAGCAATCTTCTCCGTCTCCGGCGCAAATGCAGCGTCCGGAAATTCCGCGGATCTGCTGAAATACATTCCGGCTGACACACCGTATGTGATTGCATCCACAGAACCCTTGCCATCAAAGTTGGCCGCCAAGCTCGAACCGACAGTTGACGAGATACTGCAGTCGTATCAGAGCATCTTGCGCTACGTGATGACTGAGCAACTCGCAAAGTTGTCCTCGGAAGAAGGCGGTGAGGACAAGGCTGCACAGCTTCAGGGAGTAGGGGAGGAGTTCCTCAGCCTTATGAGCCTGGAAGGCATTCGCGGCGCAGGCATTGAGCGCGATGCAGCCTTTGCGCTGTACGGGAATGGTCTGCTCCCTGTGTTGCGTTTCGAGCTCTCGAAATCTGAGCTATTCAATGCCGCGGTCGAAAGAATCGAAGAGAAGGCCGGAGAGTCTTTGCTGATCGGCGAAGCAAAAGGTGCAAGCTACAAATACGCCGATGCGGACAAGATGAAGCTGATCATTGCAACGTTGCATGATCAGGCTGTCATTACAGTCGTACCTTCAAGCTTCGACGAGACCCAGGTTGCTGCGGCCTTGGGCGTGAAGGCACCTCGAAAAAACCTCAAGAAGAGCAAGGTATTGAGATCTATTGGGAAGGAATACGGTTTTTCTGACTATCTTGTCGGGTTTGTAGACAACCAACGGATTGCCGGAATTTTCGCAGGCAACGCGACGGACGGCGATAAAGAGTTGTTCGCTGCGATTGGGGAGCAGCCTCCCGAGTTGACGGATGTGTGTTCCGCCGAAGTGATGGAAATGGCAAGCGTCGCTCCACGCATCGTATTTGGATACTCGGATATCACAACACAGCAATTAAGTAGCACCATGATCGTGGAGCTTCGGGAGGATATCGCGGCAGGCCTTGCGACGATTCCAGCCGCGGTGCCCGGACTTGGTATTGATCATGGCGGATTCATGTCGTTTGGATTCGGTTTGAATCCTATGGCACTAAGAGAATTCTATGAGGCGCGTCTGGATGCTATGGAAGCAGATCCTCTCGAGTGTGAAAAGTTTGCGGATCTGCAGGCAGGCGTTGCCAAAGGTCGTGCAGCACTGAATAAGCCACTGCCGCCGGTCGTCTACAGCTTTCGCGGATTTGTCGCCAACATAGCGGACATTCAGGGTATGGATATGACCAGCGGCACACCGCCGGAGTCCATTGACGCGTCTATTCTGGTTGCGGTGGAAAATGCTGAGTCATTGGTCATGCTGGCGGCAATGATGGACCCGCAGATTGCCGCGCTGAACCTGGTGTCTGACGGGAAACCGGTCAAACTGGATTTGACGCAACTTGCGGAAATCGCGGATGTGGCCTTTGCCGCACTGTCGGCCAACGCTCTTTCTGTGTCCCTGGGCGCCGGAGCCGAGTCGAATTCTGCTGATATGCTGGTTGCGGACAGCGCAGATCCTGCTCCATTCATGAGTATGAGTATGGATTCCGCCCGCTATTACGCAATGGTCGGAGAGGCAATGTCGAAAGAACAGCCGGCAGATGCAGAAGAGGATGGAGAGCCGATGCCGGATGAGATTCGATCGGCGATGCGAGATATCATGGCTTTGTCAGGCAACATGTATGAGCGACTGTCTGTGGATATTCGATTCACGCAACGTGGCATCGAATTGGGTGGATTGATGAAATTGAGCGACTAATGATGAAACGAATACTGACATTGATCATGGCGGCAGGACTGGCCGCCGCCTGTTTCGCAGGAGAAACCGATGGCCATGCGCGCCTGAAGGTCGATCTGGACACTGTCGTTAGTACCGGCGAAGTAACGCCTGTCGACGGAATAACATCGGCAGGCCAACCGGATGAGGCGGGGTTCAAGGTTTTTGCTGACAAGGGCTATACGACGGTCATCGACCTCAGGACCCCCGGAGAAGACCGTGGCCTGGATGAGCCAGCCGTGGTCGAGAGCCTGGGCATGGAATATGTCCTTCTGCCGATCGCAGGCGACGGCATTAATTTCGACAGCGCTAAGGCGCTGGACCAATTAATCAAGGCCGCCGATGGGCCAGTTCTGGTGCATTGTGGCAGTGCCAATCGCGTCGGCGCGCTTCTGGCACTTCGCAAGAGCCTTGCAGGCGCGGACGATGAAACAGCGCTTGAGTACGGCAGAGAGGGCGGTATGACGCGATTGGAAGGGCGTGTTAGGGAAGCGCTCGCCGAGAAATAGCGCTGGGTGGGAATGGATGAATGGCCTCCGGCCATCCACCGCTTCGCGGCGCACCCCAAGGGCACTTCCTTCGGGGCGCACCCCAAGGGCACTTCCTTCGGGGCGCACCCCAAGGGCACTTCCTTCGGGGCGCGCTGTGCGCGTCCAAAATGGGCTGCGCCACATGTTGTGAACCCACTACGTGGCTGCGAGTTCCCGGCACTGCCCTCCAAACAAAAATGCCGCCCTGAAGGGCGGCATTGTCGTTTGGTGGAGGTGGTGGGAATCGAACCCACGTCCGCAAGCCCTACGCTACGAGCTCTACATGCTTATTCCGTCTTTAATCTCGCTGTGGGCTACCCGACGGGCAGGGAAAACTCACAGCCAGTTCAGCAAGGTTTTAACGGATTGAGCCCTGAACATGCCCTCACCGCGGTCCTATGTGGATGACTCTCGGGATCCGGACGCATAGGCACGTACCGGGCGAAAGGCTTCAAACTGGTTTTTAAGCAGCTAAAGCGTAGTTGTCTTCGTTGGCAACTATAAGTTTTACAGTTGGATTTACGAGGTACTCTGTCCCTCGGCATGCAC
>JAACFM010000173.1 GCA_009937445.1 Gammaproteobacteria bacterium
CGTGTATACCTGCTGTCTTGGGTCCGTGTCCGGCAGCCCGGCCCGCTGAGTCCCGCGAGTCTTAATGACATCCACGCCACGATCAACATTGATATTCACCAGCAGCCGCAACTCCTCATCGGTGTTGACGCCATCCGCAAGCGCGACCAGGCGAGGATCGGCGAGCACTGTGTCGCCCAGGTTCGGGGTGATGTATATACCCGCCGCCAAAAATTCCGGCCCGACCAGCTTGCCGTTTTTAACCAGTTCCCGCAGTGCAACGTCCTGAAACGAGGTCACGCTCGCGCTGCGTACGGTAGTCACTCCGGACTCAACGGCCTGTTTGGCGCGCTTTACAGAATCAATATGCGTGTGGACATCGAACAGGCCGGGCATCAGGTAGTTGCCTTCTGTATCGATTACCTCGTAATCACCGGAAACATCAACGTCTCCGCTTGCGATACGCTCTATTAACCCGTCCCTGACAAAGACCGTAACGTCTTCGCTTATCTCGTTCTTCGTGCCATCAAAGAGATTCGCGTGCGTCAGTGCGAACGCCCCATCTGCGGCCATCGCGTTCAGTGACAAAGTCAGACAATAGATTGCTACAAGGAACCGAGATGTTTTTATGACTGACACGGGCATTACCACCTTTGATCGTTGTTGGTTTCGATAGAGTCTCACTCACTGCCGCGCGATGGCAACCGTCGCCTCGGCCAGTATGTCGGTTGAGGATAACAGCGGCACCGACAAGGCCCCGACATCAAGCACCAGCGGAATCTCCGTACACCCGGCGATAACAGCCTGGGCACCGCGCTCGCACAGCCCCTCGGCGAGCGCCTGCATTGCAACACCAACCGCAGCATCCTTCTCGCCGGTTTTGATTATCGCAATCAATCGGGTGAACTCGGCGAGCTCTTCGTCAGTGGGCAACAAGAGCTCCTTATCCGCCGCCGCGAATTTCGCCTGATAAAGTTCGCTCCGAAGACAGGCCCTGGTCGCGAGCAAGCCGACGCGTTCGAATTCAACACACCGGGCGACCGTTTCATCAATAATTGAAACAAACGGTATCGCTGTAGCCGCGACGATATCATCCTGCCAGGCATGCGCGGTATTGCAGGGCATAACCAGAACATCGGCACCCGCGGCCTCAAGTTGCTTCGCCATTTTAACCAGCGTCGGTCCCGGGTCGGTGCCGTCATCGAGGATCGCGGCCTGACGACTCGGCACATGCGGGTTGTTATCGACGAGCATGTGAATATGGTCCGCATCCGTAACGGCGGGCGTGAGCGCGATTATCCTGTGCATGAAATCGAGCGTCGCTTCCGGCCCCATGCCGCCAAGAATGCCAACCGTTCGCGACCTCTCACTCACCACAAGCGGACCTCTAAGCGAGCGTTTTGTCGAAACAGGCTTCCAGAATGTCCAAGCCCTCGTCGATCAGCGCATCACTAATGGTCAGCGCTGGCAGGAATCGAATGACGTTGCCATTCACGCCACAAGAGAGCAGCACGAGGCCGTGCTCATAGGCTGCGCCGACGAGCGCTTTGGTCAGGTCAGCTGCCGGTTTATTGACGTCACCGTCCTGTACCAACTCAATCGCTATCATCGCACCACGATCACAACGAACTTCGCCAATGGTTGCAGGACGCTTGGCTTGTAAAGCGGTGAGGCGTGCTTTGAATTTTGCTGCAATTCCATTGGCGCGTTCGACCAGACCGTCTTCGCGAATCACGTCGATAACCGCTAACGCCGCGGCGCAACCTATCGGCGACCCACCGTAGGTGCCACCAAGTCCGCCTGGCAGTGGTGCGTCCATGATTTCAGACTTGCCAACCACTGCGGCCAACGGGAAACCTCCGGCTACGCCTTTGGCGACCGTCACGAGATCCGGTTCGATGCCGGCGTACTCCGACGCAAAGAACTTGCCGGTGCGGCCGAAGCCTGTCTGAATTTCATCGGCGATCAAGACAATGCCGTGCTCATCACACAGCGCCCGCAGCGCTTGCATGAATTCGTTCGGTGCCGGATAGAAGCCACCTTCGCCCTGGACCGGTTCAACAATGATCGCGGCGACATCCGACGGAGCGATATCCGCCTTGAACAGGTTTTGTAAGGCCTTAAGGGACTCCTCGATGCTGACGCCGTGGTACTCGATCGGGAACGGGGCGTGGTAGACCTCACCGGGGAACGGTCCGAACAGGTTCTTGTAGGGCGTGATCTTGCCAGTCAGACCCATCGCGAGCATTGTGCGGCCGTGAAAACCGCCATTGAACGCAATCACGCCTCGCCGTCCGGTGTAGGCGCGTGCGATCTTGATCGTGTTCTCAACGGCCTCGGCCCCGGTTGTCACGAAAATTGTTTTCTTCGGTGAGTCGCCGGGCACCAGTTCGTTGAGTTCCTCTGCCAAACGCACAGCGGTGTCGTACGGAGTGACCATGACGCAGGTATGGCTGAATTTCTCCAGCTGCGCCTGCACAGCAGCCACCACTTTGGGGTTACTGTGGCCGGTATTACACACAGCAATTCCAGTGCCGAAATCGATATAGCGATTGCCCTCAACGTCCCAGAGTTCAGCATTTTTGGCACGGTCAATATAAACCGGTGCGATGTTGCCCTGGCCGCGCGCCATCGCCGCCACTTTACGTTTCTGCCAATCAGCGTTAGTCAGCCCTTGCAGAACCTGCTCTTTTTCTACTGCGCTCATTCGTCCACTCCACGAAATAATCGACGATCAAAATTGATTTTAAAATAGCGGGTTATCATGACCGGAAAATCGAAGAAACGCTAATCACATCGAACCATTTGGTAATCGAGTTT
>JAACFM010000102.1 GCA_009937445.1 Gammaproteobacteria bacterium
GGTGGTCGTCGTGGTGCACAAATGGGCACTTTCGACGTTGGTCATCCCGATGTCATGGAGTTCATTAGAGCCAAGCGGGAAGACGGGCGACTGCGGCAGTTCAATTTGTCTCTGTTGGTGACAGACGAGTTCATGCAGGCGGTCATCAATGAAGATGAATGGAAACTGGCATTTCCTGTCACGCCAAAGGAAGTTGAGATTGACGAACTCGATATTTCGGATGAGACGCAGTTCGTCTGGCGAGAGTGGCCGGACGCGGGTCACTACGTTACCAATAATGAAGGTCTGGCTGCATGCAAGATCTATAAGACAATTCCAGCTCGCCGGGTCTGGGACATCATCATGGCATCGACCTACGATTTTGCAGAGCCTGGCTTTGTTCTGATCGACAAGGTCAACGAGATGAACAACAACTGGTTCTGCGAGAACATTCGCGCGACCAACCCCTGTGGTGAGCAGCCGCTGCCACCGTACGGCTCGTGCCTGCTGGGTTCGGTCAACCTGACACGATTTGTCAGCAAACCGTTCACGGCTGAGTCCGCGTTTGACTGGGACAATTTCCGCAAGGTCGTGAAGCTGTTCACCCGGATGCTGGATAACGTCGTAGAGATCAATGGCTTGCCGTTGCCACAGCAGCGCAATGAGATTCTACGCAAACGACGCCACGGCATGGGTTTCCTGGGTCTGGGTTCGACCATCACGATGTTGCGTATGAAATACGGTGAACCAGCGGCTGTCGAATTTACCGCAGAGGTTGCGCGGCAACTGGCATTGGCCGGTTGGGAAGAAGGGCTTGAGCTGGCCGAAGAAAAAGGCTCAGCGCCGATCATGAATGAAACCTTCGAAGTGACCGATGAAATGCTTCGCAAACGTCCGGAAATGCGCGGCGATGGGTATCAGGTTGGTGACAAGGTGCCAGGCCGTATTTTGCATGCACGCTACAGTCGCTACATGCAGCGTGTCGCAGCGGAGGCGCCGGAGCTGGTTAAAAAGCTCGCTGAAGTTGGAGCGCGCTTTACACATCACAGCTCGATCGCTCCGACGGGAACCATATCGTTGTCACTGGCCAACAATTCCAGCAACGGTATCGAGCCCAGCTTTGCGCACCATTATTTCCGCAACGTTATTCGACAGGGCAAAAAGACCAAGGAAAAAGTCGATGTCTTTTCGTTTGAATTACTGGCCTATCGTGAGGTGATCGATCCGGATGCAATCCCCGGGGGAATGGGCGACGATGCAGCGGCCGGCAATCTGCCAGACTACTTCATAACGGCGGAGGAAGTTACGCCGAAACAGCACGTTGATATTCAGGCAGCAGCGCAGAAATGGATCGACTCATCCATCTCCAAGACGGCGAACGTTCCGACCGATTACAACTATGATGATTTCAAAGACATCTATTTGTATGCGTACGAGCAGGGTCTGAAGGGATGCACGACATTCCGCTTCAATCCAGAAGCGTTCCAGGGCGTGCTCGTAAAGGAAAAAGACCTGAAAAATACGAAGTACACTTTTACGCTTGACGACGGCTCAACCGTTGACCTTAGGGGTGACGAAGAGGTTGAGTACGACGGCGAAGTGCACACAGCAGCGAATTTGTTCGATGCCTTGAAAGAAGGCTATTACGGTAAGTTTTGAGACGGTAAGGTTTTAATGATCAAAGTAAATAAGAAAATTGTAGGCTACGCGGTAAACCAGCCGGAAGCTGAAGAGAAAGAAGCCAAACGAGAGTTCAAGCGTGAAGGTGGCGGGGTTGCTCGTGCGGAAGTGATTCGTATGCACGAAAAACTCGAGCGGCCAGAGATGCTGGTCGGGTCGACCTACAAAGTTAAGACGCCGGTGTCTGATCACGCTATGTACGTGACGATCAATGACATCATTCTTAACGAGGGCACCGAGCACGAAAAAAGACGCCCGTTCGAGATATTCATCAACTCGAAAAACCTCGACCACTACCAGTGGATCGTAGCGCTAACGCGCATCATCTCTGCGGTATTCCGCAAAGGTGGCGACGTCGCCTTTCTGGTTGAGGAACTCAAGGCCGTTTTCGATCCGCGTGGCGGCTACTGGCAGCCCGGCGGTAAGTTCATGCCGTCGATCATTGCTGAGCTTGGCCATATCGTCGAAAAACACCTGATCATGATTGGCATGATGGGTTCGCCGGAACTGGACGCAGGTCAGCAGCAGCTGATCGCTGAAAAGCGTGCTGAGTTTGAAGAGTCCAAAAAACAGCAGGACGCGTTCTCGGACAACACCTATCCCGAAGGCGCACAACTGTGCAGCAAGTGCAGCACGGCGGCGGTCATCATGATGGACGGCTGTCAAACCTGCCTCTCTTGTGGCGACAGCAAATGCGGCTAGTCGGATAGGCCCAGCCTGGCGGCCAACGCCTGCCGATCGTGATAAAGTTCGCGCGTGGCTATAACAATTCCTGATTTTTCAAAGACACACGTCGTCGTTGTTGGCGACGTGATGCTCGACCGTTACCTTTTTGGCTCGACCGGTCGGATTTCTCCTGAAGCCCCTGTGCCGGTCGTCCGCGTGCAGGAAATAGACGACCGTCCGGGCGGCGCCGCTAATGTGGCCATTAATCTGGCGAGTCTGGGGGTGACCACCCGATTAGTGGGTGTGGTTGGAGAAGACGAGGAAGCCCGGTCATTGAGGACCATTCTCAAAAGTCGCGCTATCCAGTGCGACTTTCTGACGGTCGACGATCGCCCGACGATTACAAAAACGCGGGTTCAGAGCAGGGGGCAACAACTGATTCGCCTCGATCAGGAGGACACCGCGGCAATACCCGGTGAGGAAGTTGTCAAGATACTGCAAGATTCCATTCAAGGCGCCGATGCTGTCGTCCTGTCTGACTATGGCAAGGGTGCGTTGGCCGATATTGCGACGATGATCGATGTGTGCCGGAAAGCCGGTGTTCCCGTTTTGGTCGACCCGAAAGGGCATGACTTCGAGAAGTACCGGGGTGCGAGCGTTATCACACCAAATCAAACCGAGTTTGAAGCGGTGGTGGGCGTCTGCGACAGCGATGAAGAGCTGGTCGCAAGAGCGCGGGAAATGCTGGATCACCTGGAGCTCAACGCGCTGCTCGTGACGCGCAGCGAAAAAGGTATGTTGCTGCTCGAGGCAGACATGGAGCCCGTATTTCTTTCAACACAAGCTCGTGAGGTCTATGACGTTACGGGCGCGGGCGATACTGTCATCGCAACATTTGCCGGTGCGATAGCCAGCGGTCAGGACCTTGCGTCAGCCGCTGCGCTTTCTAATATTGCGGCCGGGCTGGTCGTGCGCAAGATCGGTGTTGCAGCGGTCACGCCGGGCGAAATCAGTGTGTCGCTGCACCAGCGTGGGCAGGGCGGCCGTGGACTGGTTGGTCTGGACGAGCTCAAGCTGATGGTCGCCGAATCACGGGGCCGCGGGGAGCGAGTCATCATGACCAATGGTTGTTTTGATGTATTGCATGCGGGACACGTCGCCTACCTGGAAGAAGCAAAAGGACTGGGCGACAGATTGATTGTTGCCGTGAACGACGACGCGTCGGTCAGGCGTCTCAAGGGCGATTCGCGGCCTGTCAACGAACTTCAGGATCGATTGCTCGTGCTTGCGGGTCTGGCGGCGGTTGACTGGGTTGTACCCTTTTCGGAGGATACGCCAACAGCATTGATTGCAGACGTACTCCCGGATGTTCTGGTCAAGGGTGGCGACTACAAGCCCGACGATATTGCCGGCGCCAAAGACGTTCTGCAAAACGGCGGCGAGGTTCGCGTGCTGGCATTTCGCGACGGTCATTCGTCGAGCCGGATTATCGACAAGCTCAGCGAATAGTGCGTTTTCTCTATAACCTACTGACCTACCTGCTACTGATTCCGTTTGCCTTTTACTGGCTGATGAAGGGCATCGGTAATCGCAGTTATCTGGACAGACTGTCGCAGCGTTTCGGCTTTGGGTTCCCAAAG
The DNA here is from genome assembly GCA_009937445.1 of Gammaproteobacteria bacterium. Classification (GTDB taxonomy): domain Bacteria; phylum Pseudomonadota; class Gammaproteobacteria; order Steroidobacterales; family Woeseiaceae; genus UBA1847. The sequence continues at coordinate 3,966 of JAACFM010000102.1, forward strand.
ATGAATGGCTGCATTTGGATTCACGCCGTTTCTGTTGGTGAAGTTCAAGCCGCGGTGCCGCTCATCAATTCGCTCATTGCCAATTTTCCGAATCAAAAACTACTTGTGACAACCGTTACGCCGACCGGTGCTGCGAGAGTTAAGGCGTTGTTCGGAGACACTGTTGCGCACTGTTATATTCCCTTCGAGTTTCCGAACGCGATACGAAGTTTCTTTGGCGCTGTGCGCCCGCACGCTGCAATGATTATGGAAACCGAAATTTGGCCGAACCTGTATCGTGGCTGCGGCGTACGCAATATTCCACTCATCCTTGTAAGCGCGAGAATTTCGCCGAGATCAATTCCAGGCTATCGTCGTTTGTTCCCGCTAATCAAAGAAACTTTGTCGCACGGCATCATTATTGCAGCGCAGACACAGATGGATGCGGATCGTTTTCTGGAACTCGGCGCCAACCCTGCGCGAACCTGGGTGACGGGGAACATCAAGTTCGATGTCGAACTGGACCCCCAGATTAAAGCTAAAGGGCGGGCGCTGCGTGACCGGCTGTTCGGCGCCCGGCCGGTATGGATTGCCGCAAGCACTCACGATGGCGAGGAATTGTTGGTGCTGGATGCGCACAAGGCGATGCTTGAGGAGCATCCTGAGCTATTGCTGGTACTGGTTCCACGCCATCCGGAGCGCTTCGAGGGTGTTCGAGAGATTGTCGAAAAGTGCTCCTTAAGCGTCGTTTCGCGGACACAGGACAAGTCCTGCGAGCCATCAACGCAGGTTTTTCTCGTTGATACGATGGGCGAGGTTCCGCTTTTCTACGCGGCCAGTGACCTTGCGTTCGTTGGTGGAAGCCTCATTCCAATCGGTGGTCACAACCTTCTGGAGCCGGCCGCTCAGGGCTTGCCTATTATCACCGGACCGCATCTTTTTAACGCACAGGAAATCGCTGAGGATTTTATCGACATCGAAGCATGCAAGGTTGTTGCTGACAGCAACGAGCTGGCTGTATCCGTAATGCACCTCATCGAAAACCCTGCCGAGGCGGCGGCGATGGGGAAAAAAGGTCTGACGGTACTCGAGCAAAATCGTGGCTCGCTCCAGCGGCTCCTGGTGTTGCTGGAGCCGCTGTTGCCTGGCAGCGAGAGTCAGGTGTCGGTCAATAAACTCTAGGACTCTTCTCTCGGCGCCGGCCTGACTTGCCCGGGCGATGGCCGATCGCTCAGCCATTGATCAATTTTTTCAAGGTCCTGAACTTGCAAAGTGCCTGCCGCCTGCTTCAATCGCAATGCATTCAGGATGTAGTCGTAGCGACTCTGATAGTAGTTGGTTATCGCGACGTACAAAGCAAACTGCGAGTTCAGCACTTCGACGATCGTTCGCGTTCCCACTTCGTAACCGGCCTGCGTCGCTTGAAGCGCGGTTTGGCTTGATGAAACCGCCTGTTCAAGAGCGTTCACCCGGGCAATCTCCGCCAGTACACCAAGGTATGAGTCGCGCGCCTGGCGTTCCGTTTCGCGGGTAACACGCTGCAATTGCTGGCGGCTGGCGCGATGCAAATAGACCGCTTCCTTCACTCGGGACGATGTACTCCCTCCGGCAAATAACGGCACGTTGAACTGCAGGCTGATACTGTCACTCTTGCTGTTTAGCGTTTGGAAGTCGGGGTCAAGGGTCGGAATACTGATCGTTGTATCTGAGTCACGTTCTCCGGTGTTCGCCACCAGCTCAAGCGTCGGATAGTAGCCGTTGCGCCGGTATGAAATTTCATCCCGAGCCAGACCTTCATCGAGACGGCTGGCAACGAGGATTAGATTCTGACTGAGAGACATTTCGACCCAGGTCTTTTCGTTGTTCGGATCGGGAGTGGCTAATGGGAAATCATCGCCGGGTGCATTCAGGTCGACGACGTATTCGCCGGTTATTTCGCGCAGGAATTCGCGCGCTGTTGCGAGCGATCGTCTGGCACCGATGTCGTTGGCCACAGACTGGTCATACGCGGCTTGTGATTCCTGGACATCAGTAATGGCGATGAGGCCGACATCGAAGCGTTGCTTCGCTTGCTCGAGTTGTCTTGCGATAGCCTCGCGATCCGCGATGATAGAATTTAGCCGGTCTTCAGCCGCCAGCACATCGAAATATCGCTGTGCTACACGGACAATCAGATCTTGCTGGGCAGCCTCGCGAACCGCCTCCGCCCGGGCAATCGTTTTGTCAGCGCGCTTCATGTTGACGATTTGATCCCAACGAAAAATGGACTGACGAAGACTGAAACTCCAATCCAACGTGTCACTTTCGCTCGTGACGGTAACGGTTTGCGCACCACCAGGGAGTACAACAAACTGCGGGCCGGAATTTTCGCTGGTTGAATACGCGCCGCCGAATGATAGCTGCGGAAGATAGACGCCCCGCGCTTGCGGCTTGGCCTCCAGCGCTGCCATTCTTCGCGCTTCTGCTTCATGAATCTGGGGGTCGCCCTGAAGTGCTTGCTGGTAGATTTCCAAAAGCGAAGCAGAGTGTGCGGGCGTGGAGAGCACAAGCGCGCCGAGGGTTAGAATTAAAGCTTTGAATTTATTAATATTAATCATCTTTTCCCGTTCCGGAATTGAGCTGTCAGGTGGTCTAAGGTGTTATAGTCTACTACATCACTAAACCAGTTGGAATGTTTTCATGTTCCACCTTAGATGCAACAGAAGAGTAACTGGTTTCGTTTTGCTACGTTTTTCTAAAACGAAAACTGCGGCGGCAAAGCCCCGTTTACCAGCGGTGCCAGGTCGGTTTCAAACAGCGTAACACTTTGCCAATCGCTGTCATCAACTCGGGTCACCAGCATGGCCGACATGGCAGGTGCGTCACCCACTACCACAAATAGCCGACCGCCAGGAGTCAACGCATCGACGAGCCGTGAATCAAATGATTGAATTGAGCCGGTGACTGCGATGGCGTCAAAGCTTCCCTCCGGCAGCTCTTGCGTACCGTCCATTGTGGCCAGACTTACATTGTCGATTTCACACTCGGCCAGCCGGTGTCGCGCTGATTCGACGAAGTCGTCGTAGATATCGATGCTTGTGACATGCGTCGACAGTTTGGCGAGACAGGCGGTCAGGAAGCCGCTGCCGGTACCAATCTCCAACACACTTTCGTTGCCAACAAGGCCCAACGCCTGCAGAACGCGGCCCTCGATCGTCGGGGTCATCATCATTTCCCCATGTCCGAGCGGTATCTCGGTGTCTGCGAACGCGAGCGAGGCAAATTCCTCCGGTACAAACCGCTCACGTTCCACTTTTTTGAGATTCTCAAGTACTGCTGCGTCAAGAACATCCCACGCGCGGACTTGTTGTTCAATCATTTGCTGACGAGCAAAATCTTTGTTCATGCTAGAGTTACCTGTAAATCATTGAAATTAAATAGAAAGTAGAGAAATTCGTTTGCTGAGGGAAAATTTGATCGCAGAATCATGCAGAAGCTCTTTCCGAATTATGGTGAATCGCCGCGGCGGCGTCTCGTTGCTGAGATATGCTTACAGATGCTTGATTTATGTAAGCTACTTATACCCTGTATCTCCACTATCGGAGAAACGTATTGGGCCTAATAATAACAAATGAACATCAATAACTTGGCCGTATCTGGATATTTTAACTCTGGATATTTTCAATTCGGATCTGGGCTCTGAATGTCACCCTACATGATCATGCTTTCCCTCACCTCAATAGCGGTAATCGCTGTGGGAATTGCTGTGTGGCTGTGGCTTTCACGAAGTAATCTTTCCCGCCGCGTACAGCGCCTCAATGACGAAATGCTGGAGGCGTCAAGAGATGCCTCTGTGGGTCATCGCCTGACGATACCGAATGACCCGGCTACAGCCGAGATTGCGCAAAATGTTAATCGCTTGTTCGACGCAGTGGGAGAGCGCGACGAGAAAATTCAGGGCAGAGACAGGCTGTTCAAGGATTTCGCGCGCACGTTGTCCGAGATTGTGCTCATTCATGATGAAAAAATCCTTTTGCCGAATGAATCCGCTGCCAGCCTTGTGGGTCTTGAACCAGCGCAGCTCGTCGGGCGCGAAATCTCGGATCTCGTCAAACCCGCATACCGCGCGTTGTTCAAGAAAACAGTGGCCAAGCGGCTGGCAGGGGAGGACGCGCCCGAACGCATCGAGATACAGCTCATAAACGGTAACCAGACCGGACTTTGGGTCGAAGCGCAGAGTTCCAACATCGAGTATCACGGCCAGCGGGCGATACTGACCGTCGCACGGGATGTCAGTCATCGCAAGAGTCTCGAAGTCTCATTATCACGCAGCAAACGACAGGCGCAGTACACGCTTGAGTCGATCTCAGAAGGCGTCATTACCACAGATAATGACGGCCGGATCGACTACATGAATCTCGCGGCCGAGACGCTGATTGGCGCAAATCGAGATGACGCGGTGGGGCACCGAGTCGGGGAATTGTTCACGTTGGTCGATGATGCAGACCGACGTCCGCTTGGGGATCCGGTTGATCGCTGTCTCGCGATGCGCCGTCGTGTGAACATGGGTCGACGTGCTGTCATGGTGAGTACAGATGGAGAACACGAGCATTCTGTAGAGATCACCGCATCGCCGGTTCGCGGGCCGGGAAACAGCATTTCAGGCACTGTCGTCGTCTTTCATGACGTTGGCGAATTACGCGGCCTGACACGCAAGATGTCATATCAGGCTACGCACGATCCGTTGACGGGCCTCGTCAATCGACGAGAGTTTGAACGACGCCTGGATGAAGCAATGGACGCAGCTCATGCGGAGGAGGCCGTCCATATGCTCTTCTACATGGACCTTGATCGATTCAAAGCCGTGAACGACACCTGCGGGCACCTCGCAGGCGACAACATGCTGCGGGAGGTCGCCGGCTTGATCAAGCATGAAGTGCGTGATTCTGACTTCGTCGGCAGGCTGGGCGGTGACGAATTCGCTGCGCTGTTGATTGGATGTCCGATAGAGAAAGCCAGGCAAATTGCAACGGATATCTGCAATGCCGTATCGGACTACCGGTTCGTCTGGAAAGACAAGATTTTCAATATCGGTGTTTCGATCGGTCTGGTGGAAATCAGTCACGCCAGTGGTACCTTGCAGGACCTGATGAGCGCCGCCGACTCAGCGTGTTACATGGCGAAACAGCAGGGCCGTGGACAGGTGCATGTCTACTCGGCGCGTGATGAGGCTGTGGCCCGGGAGCGTGGTGATATCCAATGGCTGCGCCAACTGCAAACCGCCCTGCACGAAGATGGTTTCGAGCTTGCTGTACAGCCAATCATCGCCATGTCGGGCAAGACCGATTCAGGGCCGTCCGTTGAGATTTTTATTCGACTGTCCGATGGCATTGGGGAATCCGCTGCCTCGGCAGAGTTCCTGCGGCCTGCGGAGCGCTACCAGATGATGCCGCAGATCGATCGCTGGGTAATCAACGCTACGCTGGGTGCTATAGCAAGCGGCGAGATCAAGCTGTCCGCACATCGCAGTTGTGCAATTAACCTGTCCAGCCAGACACTGGGCGACGAATCCTTTCTTGGGTTTGTCGTTGACTCCCTGGATCGATCAGGTGTCGCACCGTCGGCGATTTGCTTCGAGGTTACAGAGTCCGCGATCTTGTCGAACGTACAGCACGCACAACGGTTTATCGAAGTGCTGCATGGAATCGGCTGCGAATTTTCACTGGACGATTTCGGCAGTGGCCTTGGATCGTTCTCAAGCCTCAAGCACCTGCCCATCGACTACCTGAAGATCGACGGTACTTACACGCAAAACCTGCAAACAGATCTCGTGAATCAGGAAATGGTTTCAGCCATGATTAAACTGGCTCGTACCATGCAGTTCCGCATCGTCGCCGAACAGGTCGAGCACCAGGAAGACTTCGACTGGCTGCGTGATATTGGCGTCGACTTCGTCCAGGGGTACTTTATCGAAGCGCCGGCGAAGCTGGGCACTGCGTCGTCAATAGGCACCTACAAACCAGTCAATCCGTAAACGGTCCCGGTGTGCCTGATCGGCCAACGTCTTCCCGGAAGGCCCGACCAGGTGTTTGATTTATTCAGCAGGTCGCAGCCATGGCACTCACATGGGTATAAAGCTGCTCCTACGGAGCCTCCTACATGAACTTCTGCAGGATGCCGCCGTACTGTACGAAGAACGGTACGAAGACGAGCGACAGAATGGCCGACAACTTGATCAGGGTATTCAGTTTGGCGTTGTCCCAGGCGCCGCCGGAGTTTGACGCCGAGATCGCGAGAACGCTTCGGCAGTGCGTTGAATCTCAACGTGCACTTTAACCTGCTCGTGCTCGACGGCGTCTATCGCCGCTCCGGGGAAGGCCGTCTTGTGTTCGTTCCGGTGCCGGCCCCGAGCGCCGGGGAGCTCCAGCAACTGGTGCAGCGCATCGCCACCCGGATTGGCCGCTCGCTCGAGCGCGCCGGGCTCATCACGCGTGACATCGAGAACGCGTATCTCGCCTTCGATCCAGCCGAGGAACCGGCGGCTTTGCCTGCTGGCATTTCCGGGTGAAAGGGATCGAACCACCGACACGCGGATTTTCAGAAATCAAAGTATCCCGGCCAAATCGAGGTCACGCTCGCGTGATTAGTAGTTGGTGCAAGTGGCGTTGTTTGCTCCAGAGTCATAAGTCGTTGAGTGGATGACGTCGTCAACGCAGAAACTGAAAGTGAAACCGCCTTTTGCTGTGGCCGTTGTTGTTAATGTCACGCTGCCATTGCCATCGGTTGTTGCACTATCTGATTCTGCAAAAGTGCCAGTGAACGATCCGCTTACGCTGGCCCCGCTTACCGGGCTTCCAAAGTCATCAACGACAATCACGGTTGCTTGCCCATGCTTCCTGCCTCGGTCCGCGCTCACGGTGTTCAAAGATATTGACTGTACATGGTGCGACGTCGGTTCGGCATTGGAGCTAAGCGAACTGCCCACGTTGATTCGCCCATGAACCGACCAGGCCTGCAGGTTCTGCCCCATGGTGCCAGTGGCATCCGCACCGTTTTCGATCAGGC
>JAACFM010000020.1 GCA_009937445.1 Gammaproteobacteria bacterium
GTGGCGGGCTATCAGGCGCTCAGCGCGGTTGCTCTCGTATTCGTATTGATACCGTTCGTCGCGGGCCAGTTACGCATCGCTATCTATCCCCAATTGGAGCCGCAGATAAGCGCGTACGGTCTGGCTGGCTTCGATATGCCGCCGTATGCTGATGATGTCAGTTATGACGCGCCTGAGAGAGCACAAAAACTGCAACGAGACAGGGTCGCAACGCTAAGCGCACCGCAGACGGTGGCGATGGAAGAGGTTGGTGTCATGGCGACGAAGAGGGAGAGCCATAGCTTTGCCCGCTACGCACCCAACGCGATCGTGCAGGCGGGGCCCGGCATTCCGTCCTGGCGATGGAACTCCTATTCGTTGTCATGGAGCGGGCCTGTCGAAGCAGAACAATCGATGCGACTCATCGTGATGCCAAGATGGCTGGTCAGTCTCATGCGCGTATTAAGCGTTTCATTATTGCTGTTGTTCGCAGGATTCCTGGCGGCGGAGATGTTTAGTCGCAAGTGGACATTGCCCGGTGGACTGACGCTGGGTTCACCTCGTTCAACGAACACGGGTGTGGCGAGCTGGCTCGCTGTGGGACTGCTGGGCGGGCTGCTGCTTGTCAGTCCTGAAGCGAAAGCCGAGTTTCCGGATCAAAGTTTGCTGCAACAACTTGAGCAGCGCTTGCTCGAGGCACCGGACTGCATACCACGGTGCGCCGAAATTGTGGCCGCGAACGTACAGGTCGATGCTCAGACAGTGAGCATGACGTTGTCGGTACACGCCCTGGAAACGGTAGCTATTCCCTTGCCGGGTTCGACCGCGGGATGGCGCCCAGACATCGTTTCGCTGAATGGGGCAGGCGGCGTCCGCATCCTCAAGTCGCCGAACAACACGCTCTGGATGCACGTCGTACCCGGCCGGCATAGCGTCACATTGCGCGGTTCGATTCCCGCGGTTGACAGTCTGGAGATCCCCTTCCTCACGCCGCCAAGAGTCATTGAGGTCAATAGTGATGCCTGGTTCGTCGCCGGTACCAAAGACAAACGTCTGACCTCCGGCTCGCTGCAGCTTACAAGGCTGCAGGCCGACAACGATGGCGACGGAGCAGTGCGCTGGGAAAGCAGTCGATTCCCGGTATTCGCCCGTGTTGAACGGATGCTGGAGCTCGATCTCGACTGGCGGGTGAAGACGACCGTGTATCGTGTTGCGCCGACACAGGGCGCGTTGACGCTGGACATTCCACTGCTGGCCGGTGAGAGCGTCGTGAGTGGCGATTTCACCGTCAAGGATGACCGCATTCTCATTGCCATGAATCCGCAGCAGCAGTCCGTCACATGGACGTCAAACCTGCCATTACAATCGCCGTTGCTGTTGCAGGTTGCCGACGGCGCGTCCTGGCAAGAGGTCTGGCAAATCGCGGTCGGCAATATCTGGAACGCAGAATTTGACGGTATTCCCCAGAGCAATACGAACACCGCGGCAAACGGTGTGCGCGTCACAGTCTTTCATCCCAGGGGTGGCGAGAGCCTGACCTTGGCCGCAACTCGACCGGAGGCGAGCGCAGGAAATACGCTGGCTTTTGACTCGGTTAATCTTGACGTGACCGAAGGCGGCCGATCCCAGGACGTCAGTTTGCGCCTAAGCTACCGGAGCACACGCGGATCACAACACGTCATACAACTTCCGGAATCAGCTGAGATCAGCTCGGTGATGATCGACGATCGGGCGCAGACGCTGCGGGCCCAGAACGGCCAGTTGACGGTTCCGATTCTGCCCGGCAATCACAATATCGTCGTTAACTGGCGGGAGAGCGGCAGCATGGGGTTGATGTCCGCAAGCCCGGAGGTCGATATCGGAGCGCCGGCCAGCAATATCGAACTGCGGGTATCCAAGGCTCAGGATCGCTGGATACTGGCCACAAGCGGGCCAAAACTGGGGCCGGCGGTGTTGTATTGGTCGGAGCTCGCCGTCCTGATCGTCTTCGCCCTGATTCTCGGCCGCATCCATTTGACGCCATTGACGACGCGTCACTGGCTGCTGCTTGGACTGGGATTCAGTACCTTTAGCTGGGTTGTCCTGGGACTGGTCATCGTCTGGCTCATGCTCTGTGGTGCACGCGACAAGTCCACGCTTGACCTTAGCTGGTGGAAGTTCAATGCCGTGCAGATAGTCATAGCCGGGATGACGATCGTCGCCCTGACCAGTGTGGTCTTATCGCTACCGGTCGGGCTGCTCGGAACACCCGACATGCACATTGCAGGGCAAGATTCCTACGGCAATGTTTTGAACTGGTTTGCAGATCGCAGCGACTCGGCATTACCGACTGCAGCGGTCATCTCTGTGCCAATATGGGTCTACAAAGTGCTGATTCTTATTTGGGCATTGTGGTTGAGTTTCGCGTTACTGCGCTGGTTACCCTGGGTTTGGAAGTGCTTCAGCAGCGACGGTTACTGGCGACCACGTAAAGCGACGGAGAACTCGCAATGAGAATAGTCTGGACAGCCGTGTTCATGATGGTGCTGGTCTGGTCAGGCATTGCGCCAAAGGATTTCATGACCTGGTGTCTGGAGGTGTTTCCAGCGGTTGTGGGCGGTGTCGTGCTGTGGTTTACGCGCCAGCGATTTCCTCTGACACCGATGTTGTACGTGCTGATATTGATCCATTGCATCATTCTCATGGTCGGTGGTCACTACACTTATGCGGAAGTACCGATCGGAGAGTGGTTCCGAGACGCGTTTGATGGCACGCGGAACAACTACGACAAGCTCGGGCATTTAGCCCAGGGATTTGTTCCGGCGATGATCGCGCGTGAACTCGTTATCCGCAAAAAGGTGTTCAATTCGGCGCGCTGGCGTGATTTTTTCATTGTCAGTTTTTGCCTGGGTTTTAGCGCCTTTTACGAGCTTATCGAATGGTGGGTCGCCTTGCTGTCCGACGAAGCGGCTGATTCCTTCCTTGGGACCCAGGGATACATCTGGGACACACAGTCAGATATGGGTATTGCTCTGCTCGGTGCGGTACTTGCGATTTTGCTGCTCAGCAAAGTACATGATCGGCAAATGCGCGAACGCGGTTTCGTCTAGTTGGTCCAATATCACATGACACGTATTTTTCTGAGTAAAGTCGGGATAGCCGGCATCCTGATGCTGATGCTGGGTAGCACGGCATTTGCGTCGGAGTGCGTGGTGCTGCTGCACGGCCTGGCTCGCAGCTCGATGTCCATGAACCCGATGGAGAAGGCGCTGCAGGAAGACGGCTATCTGACCGCGAATATCGACTACCCTTCCCGCGAGTTTGAAATTGCGGAGCTCGCCAGTATCGCTGTTGGGGAAGGCCTGGCGGCCTGCCGGGCGGGAGAAAACGTCGAGAAAATACACTTTGTCACCCATTCACTCGGTGGAATTCTGGTCCGTCAGTATCTCAGCACTGCAACGATTGAGGAGTTGGGCCGAGTCGTCATGCTGGGGCCGCCGAATCAGGGCAGCATTGCAGCTGACGATCTCGAGGGTGTTCCTGGATTCGACTGGCTCAACGGTCCGGCCGGACGTCAGTTGGGGAAGGGCGCGGACAGCGTGCCGCTCGCTCTCGGCCCGGCCGACCTCGGCGATTCTTGAGAATCCGGATGACGGTCGAGTGTCAGTGGAGGACACCAGGCTTGAGGGTATGGACGACTTCGTTATTGTCGAACATTCACACGCATTCATGATGCGGATGCGTCGAACGATAGATCTCACAAAGTTGTTTCTGCGGACGGGTCATTTCAGCTAATAGCAACAACCCGGAGCCCGCCCCGGTATCGTCACATTCGCCATCCGAGGTATCTTTGTGGCTTCAGGATCACGTAATCCTCACAGGATTTATGCGGTGACCGCGGCTTTGCCATGCGCTTTGCGTACGCCTATAACCAACGGTTTGAGGAACTCGCCGGTAAATGATCCTTTGGTCTCGGCGACCTGCTCGGGTGTACCGATCGCCACGATCTGACCACCGCCGTCGCCGCCTTCCGGTCCCAGGTCGATGACCCAGTCAGCGGTCTTGATGACATCGAGGTTATGCTCGATGACGACCACCGTATTGCCGCGATCACGCAAGCGATGCAAGACATGCAACAGATGTTCGATATCGAAGAAGTGCAGCCCGGTTGTGGGTTCGTCGAGTATGTAGAGTGTGCTGCCGGTATCCCGCTTTGATAATTCCTTTGCGAGTTTGACGCGTTGAGCTTCGCCGCCGGATAAGGTCGTCGCGTTTTGCCCCAGGCGCACATAGCTCAAACCCACGTCCATTAACGTAGTGAGTTTTCTTGCGACAACGGGAACATTGCGGAAGAACTCAGACGCATCCTCGACGGTCATGTCCAGGACTTCGTGGATGTTTTTTCCTTTATAGCGAATCTCCAGCGTCTCGCGGTTGTAGCGTTTTCCACGGCACGTGTCGCAAGGGACATAGACGTCAGGCAGAAAATGCATTTCCACCTTGATAACACCGTCGCCCTGGCAGGGTTCGCAGCGTCCGCCTTTGACATTGAAACTGAATCGACCGGGCATGTAGCCGCGTGAGCGTGCTTCCTGCGTGCCAGCGAACAGCTCGCGGATCGGAGTAAACAGCCCGCTGTAGGTCGCGGGGTTGGAGCGCGGCGTTCGTCCAATCGGACTCTGGCTGATGTCGATGACCCGGTCGATGTTTTCCAGACCGGTAATCTTTTCATGCGGCGCCGGATTACGGTTCGATCGATTCAATTCGTCCGCGACGGCTTTGTACAGGGTGTCGTTGACCAGCGTTGATTTGCCGGAGCCGGAGACACCGCTGACACAGGTCAGAAGTCCCAATGGTATCGACGCATCGACGTTCTGCAGATTGTTCCCGGTCGCGCCGAAAATTTTCAACTGGCGTTTTGGATCATTTTTGGTGCGGTTTTCCGGCAGCGCAATCGAGCGTTTGCCAGACAGGTATTGGCCTGTCAGGGATTTCGGATCGTCCTTCACTTCCTCGGGCGTTCCCTGCGACACGATCTGGCCGCCATGCACGCCGGCGCCAGGGCCGAGATCGACAACGTGGTCTGCGGCGAGGATGGCTTCTTCATCATGTTCTACAACGATGACTGTGTTGCCGATATCGCGCAGATGAATCAAGGTCTTGAGCAGACGTTGATTGTCGCGTTGATGGAGTCCGATTGACGGCTCATCCAGGATGTACATCACGCCAACCAAACCGGAACCGATCTGACTGGCGAGGCGAATGCGTTGTGCCTCCCCGCCGGATAATGTATCGGCACTGCGATCAAGCGACAGGTAGTCAAGACCGACGTCAGACAGAAACCGGAGTCGATCGCCGATCTCTTTGACGATCTTGTCGGCAATTGTCGCGCGCCAGCCCTCAATTTCCATGCTGTCGAAAAATTCGCGTGCATGGCCGACCGACAGATTGGTGATCTCGGGCAGAGAACGCTCACAGATGAAAACGTGGCGCGCTGCACGATTGAGGCGCGTGCCACCGCAGTCCGGACAGGACTGGCTGTTCAGGAAGCGGGTGAGCTCCTCGCGGACGGCGTTGGATTCGGTTTCGTGGTAGCGGCGCTCGAGGTTTGGCAATACACCCTCAAAGCGATGCAGTTTCTTGATCTGCATGCCGCGAGTGTTTTCGTAGAAAAACTCAATCTTCTCTTTGCCACTGCCGAAGAGAACGATTTTCTGCAGTTTTTCCGACAGCTCATCGAATGGTGTCTCGATATCAAATCCGTAATGGGACGCCAGGCTTTGGATCATTTGGTAGTAATAGGTTGTCTTGCGGTCCCAGCCCCTGATAGCGCCACCGGCAAGCGACAGGCCCGGGTTAACAACAACCCGCGCCGGGTCGAAGAACTGTTTCACGCCAAGACCATCGCAGCGCTGGCATGCTCCTGTCGGGTTATTGAATGAAAACAGGCGTGGCTCCAGTTCCGTCAGGCTATAGCCGCAGTGATTACAGGCGAAGCGATCGGAGAAGATGATTTCTTCCGCCGACGTGTCATCCATGTAAGCGACGCGAGCGGTGCCATCGGCCAGGCGCAGAGCGGTTTCAAAAGACTCTGTCAGGCGCAGTCGCAGATCTTCCTTTACCTTAAAACGATCGACGATCGCATCGATGTTGTGTTTTTTGCGAAGATCGAGCGCCGGCGGCTGATCCAGTTCGTAAATCTCACCATTAATTCGGGCACGAATAAATCCCTGGGCCTGCAGGTCGGCCATTAGCTGGACGTGCTCACCCTTGCGGTCTGCGACGACCGGCGCGAGCAGCATGAGCCGGCTGCCTTCCGGTAACGACATCACCTGATCGACCATTTGTTCGACGGTCTGCGCTTCCAGCGGCAGATTATGGTCCGGGCAAGTCGGAGTGCCGGCACGCGCATATAGCAAGCGCAGGTAATCGTAAATCTCGGTAACCGTGCCGACGGTCGAGCGCGGATTGTGCGAAGTCGATTTTTGCTCAATCGAGATAGCCGGTGAGAGTCCCTCGATATGGTCGATATCGGGTTTTTCCATCATTGACAGGAACTGGCGCGCATAGGCCGACAGGGACTCGACATAGCGGCGCTGGCCTTCGGCATAAATGGTGTCAAATGCGAGCGAGGACTTGCCCGACCCGGATAACCCGGTAAAGACGATCAGTTGGTCGCGGGGCAGCTCAAGATCGATATTGCGAAGATTGTGCGTGCGGGCACCGCGTATGGATATATTTTTCATGTGAAGGGGCAGTCATTTCCGGGCAACCTGCTAATATACGCCGCCGCGCATCTGCGGCGCAAAGGCGGAGCACAAATGAGTTCGGAAAACCCCACAACCACCATCAAGATGGATTCGTCCGAACGCCGTTCGGTCGGTGTGGTTGCGCTGATCTCAATGTTTCGAATGTTCGGGCTGTTCGCTTTGCTGCCGGTGTTGTCGCTGTATGCGACGGATCTTGAGCACGCGACGCCGCTGCTGGTTGGGCTGGCTGTCGGTGCTTACGGACTGACACAAGCCGGTTTTCAAGTGCCCCTGGGTGCGTTATCTGACCGCATCGGTCGAATACCGGTCATCCTGATTGGCCTGAGTATTTTCGCGGCCGGCAGCATTCTGGCGGCGACGAGCGAGTCCATCTACGGCATTATCGCGGGGCGCTTTATACAAGGCGCCGGCGCAATTTCGGCAACCCTGTCTGCCCTCATTACAGACGCGACGCGCAAAGAGGTCCGCACCCGGTCGATGGCGATTTTCGGTGTTGGTATCGGTTTGTCTTTCATGTTTGCGATGGTGGCCGGACCGTTAATCGCCGCAGCGTTTGGGGTTCGGTCCCTGTTCTGGATGGCTGCAGGGCTTGCTGTTATCGGCGGTCTCCTGCTGCAACTGTTACCTGATATCCCGGCACCGAAGAAACGCGAAAGCTGGAGCTTGTCGCCGGCAATGCGACCGGATCTGTTGCGCGTCGATTCCTATGTATTCCTTCTGCACGCGATAATGACTGCGACCTTCGTGGCATTACCGTTTCTCCTGACGCGGCGCCTCGAATTGGGGCTGACCGATCACTGGAAGGTGTACGTTGGTGCCTTGTTGCTGTCACTTGTGATCAGCATTCCAATGATCATGAAGGATCACCACCAGGGGCGCGGGCGGCTGATCGGAATGGCGGTAACCATGATTCTGGTCGCTCAGCTTGGACTGACCTTCTTAAGTGCTTCGATCGCCCCCGTATTCCTTGCCCTCGTCATCTATTTTGCTGGCTTTAACTTCCTCGAGGCAGGGCTACCGGCCAGACTTTCGATGCTGGCCGACGACGATGTCCGTGGCGCCTCACTTGGCGTATTCTCGAGCGCCCAATTTCTGGGAGCCTTCGTCGGTGGTTTGATAGGTGGCATATTCTTGAGTCGGGGTGGCCCGGTTTCCGTTTTCCTGGCTTGCGCCCTGCTGGCCGCTATCTGGCTGGCCCTGCAAGGGTTCGGTCGCTTCAGGGCTTCCTAGCTGAGCACAGCGGCCCGGCAGGCCGTTACTGCAATGGCTCGCTGCGCTGCGCTTTATTTGCTGTAACGGCCTGCCGGGCCGCTGCGACCCCCAAACGCCTTGAAATCGACAGAAATTGCCAGAAATCGGGCTAGTATTTGCCCGGTGAGGCACTACAATAGTCTCCCCTCGCCGATCAAGGCGAGATAACTAAAACTCAACCTTAAGACAGGGGATCCGTAAATGGCCCGCGGAATTAATAAAGTAATCATTGTTGGAAACGTCGGCGGGGATCCCGAGACACGGTATATGCCTAGCGGTTCGGCGGTCACGAACCTCACAATCGCGACCAACGAGTCGTGGAAAGACAAGCAGACCGGTGAGCAAAAGGAACGCACGGAGTGGCATCGCGTCGCGATGTTCAATCGCCTGGCAGAGATTGCAGCCGAATACTTGCGCAAAGGTTCGCAGGTCTACATCGAAGGTAAACTGCGCACTCGCAAGTGGCAGGACAAGTCTGGCAACGATCGTTACACGACCGAAATCGTCGCTGACGAGATGCAGATGCTTGGCGGACGCGGCGGTTCAGGCGGTGGCGGCAACTTTGGTGGCGGTGCGCCATCGGACGGTGGCCAGCAAGGCGGCGGCCAGCAGGGCGGTGGCCAACAAGGTGGTGGTAACGCACCTCCTCAGCCGGGTCCTGACGACTTCGACGACGATATTCCGTTTTAGTCAACAGGGGCCCAGAGCCCTGTAGAGAATCACTTGAGTAAGAAGCTCTTTATTAAAACCATGGGCTGCCAGATGAACGAGTATGACTCGGAAAAAATGGCAGACGTTTTGCGTGAGTCGCACGGTTACGAACTGACCAGCGCGCCTGAGGACGCTGACCTGTTGCTGGTCAATACCTGCTCGATCCGTGAGAAAGCCCAGGAGAAGGTCTTCTCCGAGCTCGGTCGCTGGCGAAAACTCAAAGACAAGAACCCGCACATCCAGATCGGTGTAGGGGGTTGCGTCGCAAGCCAGGAAGGCGAGGGAATAACCAGGCGCGCACCGTTTGTTGATGTCGTCTTCGGTCCGCAAACATTGCACCGACTGCCCGAGCTGATTACCGAAGCAGGTAACCAGCAGAAATCAGTTGTGGATATCTCGTTTCCTGAAATCGAGAAGTTTGATTGTTTGCCTGAGCCGCGGGCGGAAGGACCAACTGCGTTCGTTTCGGTTATGGAAGGTTGCAGCAAGTACTGCAGCTTTTGCGTTGTCCCCTATACGCGTGGCGAAGAGATCAGCCGACCGTTTGATGATGTCATTGCCGAGGTTGCCAGCCTGGCGGGGCAGGGTGTCCGGGAAGTCAATCTGCTCGGTCAGAACGTCAATGCCTATCGTGGTCCGATGCACGATGGTCAAATCGCTGACCTTGCAACGCTGATCTACTACATCGACGCGATCGAAGGTATCGATCGAATTCGTTTCACAACTTCACATCCAGTTGAGTTTACGGACAGCCTGATACAGGCCTACGCCGAAGTGCCGTCGCTTGTGAGCTACCTGCACTTGCCCGTACAACATGGAT
This sequence comes from Gammaproteobacteria bacterium, assembly GCA_009937445.1. Classification (GTDB taxonomy): domain Bacteria; phylum Pseudomonadota; class Gammaproteobacteria; order Steroidobacterales; family Woeseiaceae; genus UBA1847. The sequence goes on from JAACFM010000020.1 coordinate 9,511, forward strand.
CCGACCGGGTGTTGGCCGCAATGAAGCGGGGCCATACGATTCTCGAGTACAAGAGCAAAATCCGAAAACTGCGTGAAGCGCGGCCCGGAATTTCTTTGTCGTCCGATTTTATTATCGGTTTTCCCGGTGAGACGGATCGCGATTTCGAGGCACTTATGAACCTGATCGCTGATCTTGGATTTGATCAGTCATTCAGTTTCATTTACAGCGCTCGTCCCGGTACTCCGGCAGCCAGCCTGGATGACGACACGCCAATGGCTGTAAAGAAAGAACGACTGCAAATTCTGCAGGCACGTATCAATCAGCAAGCGATGGAGATCAGTCGGGCGATGGTCGGCACGACGCAGCGCGTATTGGTCGAAAAGCTGTCGAAGAAAAGCGTCAATCAAGTCTCAGGACGCACCGAGAACAACCGCTGGGTTAACTTTGACGCTGATAAGTCGACTATTGGACAATTTGTCGATGTTGACATAACCGAAGCCTTGCCAAACTCGTTGCGCGGACGACTTGCGAATAGCCAAGCTGCGGCGTAGTCTCTTGAAGCAATGATCTATTGTCTGGATAGATTTTTCGCCGACGTCTCCATGAGATACGGCATGGCCCCTGTCTTCCTGACGGGCGGTTTCTTACGCAGAGGTTATAAGTACAGATTTTGAATGCTGTCCAAATTTCTCGAGACGTGGTTCTCGAGCCCGCCGATAACAGCCGCCTTGCTAACTTGTGCGGACAATTTGATGAACACTTACGCCAAATTGAGCGCCGTCTGGAGGTTGAAATTGCCAGCCGCGGCAATCGCTTTCGTGTGACCGGGCGTCCGGGTGCGGCCGAAGTTGGCGGCGATGTCTTGTTATCGTTATTCGAAATGACAAATAACGAGCATCTGGATCCAGAGCGCGTTCACATGATCTTGCAGGAGTCCTTTATGGATAGTGCCGAAGCGAGTGCAAAAGACGATTCGACCGACGTTGCTAATGACGACGTTATTACCATTCAAACGCACCGCAAGTTGATTCGTCCACGCGGAGCAAACCAAACCCTGTACATGCGTCGGTGTCGAGATCACGATTTAGCATTTGGTGTTGGGCCGGCGGGAACGGGAAAGACCTATCTGGCGGTAGCCGCTGCCGTTGAAGCGCTCGACAACGAACAGGTGCGCCGCATCGTTCTCGTGCGTCCGGCCGTCGAGGCGGGGGAGCGACTGGGTTTTTTGCCGGGCGATCTGTCACAAAAAGTCGATCCCTATCTGCGCCCGATGTACGACGCTCTTTACGACATGATAGGCGCAGAACGAGTTACTCGATTGATCGAGCGCAACGTGATTGAAATAGCGCCGCTGGCCTTCATGCGGGGTCGTTCGCTGAACGAGTCTTTTGTTCTTCTGGACGAAGCACAAAACACCAGTATTGAGCAGATGAAGATGTTTCTGACAAGAATCGGCTTCGGATCAAGGGCCGTCGTGACGGGTGATATTACGCAGATCGATTTACCATCAGGACAAACGTCCGGTCTAAAGAATGCCATCGATGTCTTGTGGGAAGTCGAGGGGGTTTCATTTACCTACTTCACATCGAAGGACGTCGTGCGTCACGAACTTGTGCAGCGAATTGTCGAAGCCTACGAGAAAAATGAACGCTCACGTTGACGTGCAGATTGCTGTAGAAGAGTCGCTCGTCCCGGAGTCGGGCGACATAGCGATATGGGTCCGTCGTGCCGTTCAGGCTGCCGGGCGCACAGACGAGGCGGAAATTTCAGTTCGCGTGGTGGGCGCATCGGAGATGCAGCAACTGAACAGCGAGTTTCGCGAGCAGGACAAACCGACCAATGTCTTGTCGTTCCCTGCAGGTTCGATAGCAGGGCTTCCGCCTGATGCGGAAATGCCTCTTGGCGATATCGTGGTCTGTGCGACGGTCGTTCGAGGCGAGGCCGAGGAGCAGGGCAAGGCCGTGGCCGATCACTGGGCGCACATGATGGTTCATGGGACTTTGCACCTATTGGGGTTTGATCACGAGAACGACAGCGATGCCGCGGTGATGGAAAACCTGGAGATACAGATATTGACCGATCACGGGCTTGCTAATCCGTACTCGGATTCCGTTGGAGAGTCTCCGCAAGAGACCTGATACACTTTAGAGACTATGAACGAAAAACCCCCCAGTACCAGCGGCTCGGGTACACCCGGATTGATTGCGCGCGTCTTGCGAGCATTCACGGGCGAACCCTGGAGCCGCGATGAAATTCAGACTTTTATCGAATCCGATGCAGAACTCGATGCCGAAGAGAAAAGCATGCTCTCCGGCGTTCTCGAGGTATCTGAAACTCAGGTGCGTGAAGTCATGGTGCCGCGCTCACAAATGGTTGTTATCGACATCGAGGATGGGTGGGACGAAACCCTGCAACTCATCGTTGATTCCGGCCATTCCCGTTTTCCCGTAATCGGGGAAGACCGTGATGAGGTGCTCGGCATTTTGTTGGCTAAAGACTTGTTGCGTTACTACGGCACCGATGAGGCGAATCAGCTCACGATCCAGAAGCTGTTGCGGCCGGCGTCCGTTATTCCGGAGTCAAAGAGACTTAATGCTCTGCTGAAAGAGTTTCGTGCCAGCCATAATCACATGGCGATTGTTGTTGATGAATACGGTGGCGTTGCCGGTTTGTTGACAATTGAGGACGTGCTCGAAGAAATTGTCGGCGAAATTGATGACGAACATGATCAGGAGGAGGCGGCATTTATTCGACCTGACGGAGATCGCGACGGCAAACCCTGCTTTGCGGTTCGCGCGCTGACCCGTGTCGAAGACTTCAATGACTATTTCGAGTGCGAGTTGGAAGACGAGGAATACGACACGATTGGCGGCTTGGTCTTGCATGAGCTCGGGCGACTGCCGCGGCGTGGAGAAAAGATTGATTTTGGTGGTTTCGTATTTGCGGTTATCAAAGTCGATGACCGGCGTATCGACGCGCTGCAGGTTCAACGCGGCGGTGCCTAGGCCCTGTGGCTAACAAAAGAGACCAGAACGTTTTGTTTACCCTGACCGCTGACCAGCCCAAGGTCAGCCGGTTCATCGTTTTCGTTATTGGTTGCGCGACGACGCTGGTCTTTGCGCCGGCGGAATGGGCAATTCTGGCACCGCTGCTTACCCTGCCGTTGTTGTTCATCGCCTTGACAGCGTCGCCCAAAGAGGCCGCTGCCCATTATTTCTGGTTCGGTTTCGGCTTGTTCCTGACCGGCACCTATTGGATCTACATCTCGGTCCACGTATTCGGCAATGCAGCGCTGTGGATCGCCGTGTTACTCATGGTGGGCTTGTCATTGATCATGGCTGCCTTGCTCTGGATTGCGGGGTGGCTCACGAGCCGCCTGTCGCATGGAGAGCCCTGGCGACTCCTGTTAATCGGACCGGCGGCCTGGGTATTCATCGAGTGGCTGCGCGGCTGGATTTTGACCGGGTTTCCCTGGCTGGCCCACGGCTACGGGCAAATTGACTCACCGCTGGCCGGTTGGGCCCCGGTACTCGGTGTCTACGGCGTGTCCCTGATGCTGCTGATCAGTACGGCCGCGATCCTGGTAGTCATAATGACGACCGGCAAAGAGCGTCTGATCGCCGCATCTCTGGTTGTAATTCCGTGGGTCGCGGGCGGCATATTGAGCGCTGTCGAATGGACGGAGCCTTACGGCGACCCGATCCGCACCACGATCATTCAGGGTGGCGTCTCGCAAGATAAAAAATGGTTGCGCGAACAACGCCAGGCCACGCTGGATTTCTACCGCAGCTCTACCTTGAGGGTTGCAGAGAGCCAGTTGGTCGTTTGGCCGGAGGTCGCCATACCGGCTTTGAACTATCAGGTCGAAGATTACCTCAACAGCATCGACAGCGACGCTAAACGCAATAGACAGACTGTCCTCGTGGGCATTCTTGAGCAGAACGGCGAGCGCAGTGTTGAACCGCGTATTTACAACAGTGTTTTCCTGTTAGGCAGCAAAGAGCGACAGGTGTATCGCAAACGCCATCTGGTTCCCTTCGGCGAGTACTTCCCGGTTCCCGACAGCGTTCGCGAATGGATGCGGATGCAAAACCTTCCTGTGTCGGATTTGACGCCTGGCAGGGATGATCAGTCATTATTGATAGCAGCTAACGGGGTGCAGATTGCGGTTGCTATCTGCTACGAAGATGCCTACGGCTCAGAGCAGCTGTATGCGTTTCCGGGTGCTGACGTATTAGTCAACGTAAGCAACGATGCCTGGTTTGGTGACTCCATCGCGCCGCATCAGCATTTGCAGATCGCGCGAATGAGGGCGCTGGAGGTCGGCCGTTATGCTGTGCGGGCGACGAATACGGGAATTAGTGCGTTTATCGGGCCCTTCGGCGAGCTGCTGGAGACCGGCAAGCAATTTGAGGCGGACATCATGACGGCCGATATTCGGTCCCGCAAAGGCACTACCGTCTACGCGCGTTACGGCAATTGGCCGGTAAGCGGTTTTTGTATAGTCCTCCTCGCTGTCTTCTGGATCCGCAGTCGCGCGGGGATTTAGAAGGCTTCGCTAGCTGCGAATTGCAGCCTGTTCATGTAGGCTTCTGGGTTTTCCCAGCACCGAAGACGCGCGACAGCAATGAGCATCCCCTACAATCCCGAAACGGTCGAGTTAAGTGCCCAGAAATACTGGGAAGAGTCCCGTTGTTTTGAGGTCGACGAAGACCCCGATAAAGAGAAGTACTACTGCCTGACGATGTTCCCCTATCCCAGTGGCAAGTTGCATATGGGACACGTCCGCGTATTTACGCTGAACGACGTTATCGCGCGTTATCACCGCTTGCAGGGAAAACATGTCCTGCAACCAATGGGCTGGGACGCGTTTGGCATGCCGGCTGAGAATGCGGCGATCGAGCGCGGCATACCGCCGGCGAAATGGACCTACAGCAATATCGAAGACATGCGTGGCCAGTTCAAACGACTGGGTTATGCCTACGACTGGACCCGTGAGGTCACAACGTGTCGTCCCGAGTATTACCGCTGGGAACAGTGGCTATTTACGAGGATGTTCAAAAAGGGCCTCGTTTATCGCAAGAATTCGATCGTAAACTGGGATCCCGTTGACCAGACCGTGCTCGCCAATGAGCAGGTCATTGATGGCCGGGGCTGGCGATCCAATGCGCTCGTCGAACGCCGCGAAATTCCGCAGTGGTTTATGAAAATCACAGACTATGCGGATGAGTTGCTCGATGAACTGGATCGAATGCCAGGCTGGCCTGACTCGGTCAAGACCATGCAGCGCAACTGGATCGGACGCTCGGAAGGTGTGGAGCTGTCGTTTGATGTGGCGGGTGAAGATGAGCCGTTGACGGTTTATACGACACGGCCGGATACGCTCATGGGCGTTACCTATATGGCGGTAGCGGCTGAGCATCCGCTGGCCAGCAAGTCGGCGGCAACGAATCCTGACGTGGCAGCCTTCATTGAAGACTGCAAGAAGACGGATGCTCAGGAAGCGACGCTTGAGACGATGGAAAAGAAAGGCATGCCATTGGGCATCTCTGCGATCCACCCGCTAACAGGCGAAGAGGTGCCGTTGTGGGTCGCGAACTTCGTGTTGATGAGCTATGGCACGGGTGCGGTGATGGCTGTGCCTGGCCACGACGCACGTGATTGGGAATTCGCCAAGAATCACGGCTTGCCGATCAAGCAGGTTATTGCGCCGGTCGACGGCAGTGATATCGACATAAATCAGGAAGTTTTTCTGGAACGAGGCGTACTCATCAATTCCGGTGACTACGACGGTCTGGATTTTGACGGCGCGTTCAACGCGATTGCAGACCATTTCGAGAAGTCGGGACGCGGTAGCCGCAAGGTCAACTATCGCTTACGGGACTGGGGCGTTTCGCGCCAGCGGTACTGGGGTACGCCAATCCCGATCATCTATTGTGACGATTGCGACGCTGTGCCGGTTCCGGACGATCAATTGCCCGTCGTTCTGCCCGAGGACGTTGTAGTAAAGGGCACAGGTTCGCCACTTAAGGACATGCCTGAGTTCGTCAATGCTCCCTGTCCGAACTGCGGCAAGGACGCGCGCCGGGAAACCGATACCTTTGACACCTTTGTGGAATCATCGTGGTATTTCGCACGTTACGCCTGCCCCGATAGCGACGCAGCGATGCTGGATGATCGCGCGCACTACTGGACACCGGTAGACCAGTACACGGGCGGTATCGAGCACGCCATCCTGCACCTTTTGTATTCGCGCTTCTTTCAGCGCGTGATGCGCGATGAAGGACTGACCGATGTATCTGAACCGTTTACCAACCTGCTTACCCAGGGAATGGTGCTCAAAGACGGCTCGAAGATGTCGAAGTCCAAGGGCAATACGGTTGATCCGCAGGAGCTCATCAAAAAATTCGGTGCCGATACGGTTCGTCTGTTCATGATGTTTGCGGCTCCCCCAGAGCAGTCACTGGAGTGGTCGGACGATGGAGTTCAGGGTAGTTTTCGATTCCTGAAGCGCTTCTGGAGTGCGGTCACTGACCACACCGAGAAGGGCCCAGTTGTCGAAATGGACACGAACAAGTTAAACCAAACGCAAAAGGAATTACGCCGCAAGACGCATCAGACGATTGCGAAAATCAGCGATGACATTGGCCGTCGGCACAGCTTTAATACCGCTGTGGCTGCGTCGATGGAACTGTTGAACGCGATCAACAAGCTGGGCGATGACTCGGATCTGGGACGCGCTGTTGCGCGGGAATCCCTGGAAGCTGTCGTCGTCATGCTGTCGCCCATGGTTCCACACATTTGCCACGCGCTTTGGCAGGAACTTGGCCATGCATCGGCCTTGATAGACCAAAGTTGGCCTGTGGTTGATGAGAGTGCATTGGAACTTGATCTCGTCGAGATGGTTGTGCAGGTCAACGGCAAACTGCGTGCACGACTCTCTGTCGCTGTTGATGCAAGTAATGAGGCAATTGAAGCCGAGGCGCTGGCTGATGAAAACGTACAACGCTTCATCGACGGCAAAGCAGTCCGTAAGGTCATCGTCGTCCCTGGTCGATTGGTCAGTATCGTTGTTTAAGATGGCGAAAATGACATTCCTGATGCTGATGACGGTCAGCCTGACGGCGTGCGGATTTCAGTTACAGGGTGCTTTTTCGCCACCGGCCGGCATGGAACGCACCTATATAGAGACCAGTGATCGCTACAGTCCCTTCCTGCGAGAATTCGAAGCACAGTTGCGCGCCGCAGGCGTTCAGCTAAGCGCATCGGCGGATGACGCGACAGCAACGTTTACGATTTTCGCTGACGAAACGGACCAGCGAGTGCTGTCGGTTTCAGCGCGCAATGTCCCTACCGAGTACGAGGTTTTCTATTCGGTCACCTACAGTCTGGACTCGGCTGCGAAACTCCTGATGCCGCAGCAAACACTGACTCTCACCCGAGATTACACCTACGACTCGACACTGGTGCTGGGCAAAGCTCGGGAAGAAGAGCTACTGCGTGAGGCGATTGTTGAAGATCTCGTGCGCATTGTAATGAAGCAGATATCAACGCTCTGACAGCCGATGTTGTTCGTCTCTGATGTATCGCGAGCGGCCATAGATCGCTTGCTGTTGCGCTACGACCTTGAGTTGGTTCAGCAGCCATCGGGTGCCGCCATTAGTGGTAGCTTTTGGGGTGACTCCGAAGCGGGCATCATCGGCCGCAAGGTTTACGTGCGGCCTGATACACCGATCCATTCAATGCTCCATGAAGCCAGTCATGTCATCTGTATGACGGCAGACAGGCGCATGGGTCTGGATCGTGACGCGGGCGGAGATGACCTTGAGGAATCTGCCGTTTGTTATTTGCAAGTCGTTCTGGCTGATTACATTGAGGGCGTCGGGCGTGCTCGCCTCATGCGGGATATGGATGCGTGGGGTTACAGTTTTCGCCTGGGAAACACTCGAGACTGGTTCCAAAATGACGCAGAGGATGCGGTAGAGTTTCTTAAGAATCATGGACTTCTGAACGCAGAAGGCAAGCCAACGTTTCAGCTGCGCCAATAAGCGATTCGCGGTGTATAGTTTCGTATGCCTTGGTTACGGTTCATTCTCTATTTCATCGCTGTCGCGTTCATCACGTGGGCACTGACGCAGATGGAGATTGCGTCTCCGGGTAGCCTCAAGTTGCACATCATACTCAACGAATCTGATCGCTTCGGTACCAGTGAGTTTTCCCCTGTAGAGATTATCCAGGCGATTATTCTGGGGTTCTGCGGCCTCACTATGTGGTGGGTTGCCCGCTTCTGCACGACGCAACGGCCCGTGGCAATCCTGTTTGGCGGCATGGCGCTGATATTCCTGATTCGCGAACTGGACTACTTTCTTGATCGATTCGTCATGGACAATTTTTGGCAGCTCATTACTGTCATCGTCGGTTCCCTGCTGATCGCTTATACCTATCGGCATCGGCGACGAATACAGATCGCCCTGGCCCGCATCTGGCCTTCTCCGGGTCTGACGCTCCTTTTCGCCGGAGCGCTGATTCTCTTCGCGTTTGTAAGATTCGTCGGCCACGAACCCTTATGGATGTCCATACTGGGTGACGACTACCGACGCATCATCAAGCTCGCTGTCGAGGAGTTTATAGAGCTCATCGGCTATTTCCTGTGGATGATCGGCACGATCGAATACGCGTTTCAGGCGCGCGCCATCGCGATGGCGCAGCCGCAGCCGGCGGCGCGACGACGACGGGATAAGCGACGGCATGATGCGGAGGGCAAGTTCTGACTCCCAAGAGAACCGCGGAATGGCTGGCGGCCGGGTACCCATATCACTGCGCGAACTCACCACCATTGTTACAAGACGGTGAGCGAGATATTGATTACAGGAAATAAAGCGCAGCGAAGCGAGCCATTCCAGTAATTAATATCTCGGTCGCCGGCCATGCGACGCTGTCGCGGCCTGAGGGCCGCTCCTACAGGATGGTTGGGTTGGGTGCGTCGCCGTAGACTTCTTCGGGATCGAATACCTTTTCGGTTTCCGTCCATTCCAGCTCCACGTGACCTTCGGATTGTTTGTTTTCGAAGTCCACGCCAACCGGAATCTGGCGATAGAAGCAGCTGCGGTAGCCGACGTGGCAGCTTGCGCCGCCCGCGACATCCACGCGCAGCCAGATGCAGTCCTGATCGTCATCGATCAATAGCGCTCGAACGGATTGCACCAGTCCGCTGGTAGCACCTTTGTGCCAGAGGACCTGTCGACTGCGGCTGTAATAGTGCGCCTCGCCGGTCGAGATGGTGAGCTGCAGTGCTTCTGCATTCATATAGCCCTGCATCAGGACCTCGCCGCTGTCGGCGTCTGTGGTGACGACGGTGATGAGTCCGCGATCGTCGAATTTGGGTGCGAGGTCGTTGCCTTCCTCTACCTGCTCGATCGAGTCGCGGGCCTGAAATCTAACGGGCGAGGCGGACATTCTGGATCCTTGGTGGAAAAATCTGCGGGCCGAGAGAATACCGGGCATAGCGGTTGGCGGCAATGTTGATATGATTGCGTCTTTTGACCGCCGAACCAAACAGTAATGACTCTACAGCTACACGACACACTTCAAGGCAAGAAAGTCCCCTTCGTTCCCCTTAAGGAAGGCGAGGTGACAATGTATTTATGTGGACCAACGGTCTACAACTTCGCGCACATTGGCAATGCAAGGCCGGCGGTCGTTTTTGACTTGCTGGCGAGGCTGCTGCGACGCAGTTACAAATTGACCTTCGCGCGCAACATTACCGACGTTGACGACAAGATCAACGCGGCTTCCATAGAGTCCGGGAAGCCCATCGAGGAAATCACGGCGCGCTATATCAAGGCATACAACGACGATATGGGGGCGCTTGGTGTTAGCCCCCCGGACCTCGAGCCGCGAGCGACCCACCACATCGGTGAAATGATAGCGATGATCGAGAAGCTTATCGACAAGGGTTTCGCGTACGAAGCGGAAGGACACGTCCTGTTCGATGTGTCCTCAAACGAGAGCTACGGGTCACTCTCAAAGCGCGACTTGCGAGAGATGATCGCGGGATCGCGAGTGGAAGTGGCGCCCTACAAGAAAGCTGCGCACGACTTTGTGTTGTGGAAACCGTCGACTCCTGAATTGCCCGGTTGGGATTCTCCGTGGGGCCGGGGCAGGCCTGGCTGGCATATCGAGTGTTCCGCGATGGCTGAAAAGCATCTGGGAGACACCATTGATATTCATGCCGGTGGTCGTGACCTCGTCTTTCCGCACCACGAAAATGAAATGGCCCAGAGCTCCTGTGCGCATGATGGCGCGCCTTTCGCGCGATACTGGTTGCACAATGGTTTCCTGAGCATGGACCAGACGAAAATGTCGAAGTCACTGGGCAATGTCTTGCTGGTGCACGAATTGATCAAGACGATTCCGGGTGAAGTCATACGGCTGGCATTGCTCGGCGCTCACTACAAGCAACCCCTCGACTGGTCGGCTGAGACGCTGGAATCGGCGCGGCGCATGCTGGATCGATTGTACGGGGCGGTACAGGGAATCGACGTGCCAACGGATATCCGGGCGGCAGCAGACGTTCCAGAGTCACTGGTCGCTGCATTGGAGGATGACCTGAATTCACCCAAGGCAATGGCGGAGTTCTTTGCATTGGCACGCAGTCTCAACAAAGCGACTGACGAAGACACGAAGGTCCAGTTGGCGGCACAAATGTACGCATGCGGTGATCTCATGGGATTGCTGCAAACGGATCCCGATAGCTGGTTTGCAGGACATGTGGAAGGGAATTTGTCATCGGACGATATCGAGTCCCTGATCGCAAAACGCAATGCGGCCAAAGCTAATCGTGATTTTGCAACAGCTGATGCCATTCGTGATCAGCTCAGCGAGGCTGGTGTTACGATTCAAGACAGCCGTGACGGTACGACCTGGCGGCGAAGCTGACAATGAGCAACGAAATACAAGTCGCACAGCAGGAACTCATCGAGGACTTCGAGTTATTCGAGGACTGGATGGATCGTTATCAGTACCTGATCGACATGGGTCGTCGTTTGCCTGAATTCCCGGAAGAGCTGCGCACGGACGAGAATCGTATTCGCGGCTGCCAGTCACAGGTCTGGTTTGTTGCGAAAGAACAGGACGGCCGCCTGTACTTCGATGCGATCAGTGATGCGGCGATTGTCTCTGGCCTTGTTGCCTTGTTGCTGCGGCTGTACAGCGGCCGTATGCCGCAGGACATTCTCGACACGCCTCCGGATTTTGTCGCGGCACTGCAACTGGAGGCTCACCTGAGCGCTACGCGCAGTACCGGTCTTGCATCTATGCTGACGGCGATTCGCCGTTTTGCGTCCGAGGCGCTGCAGGCTGCCTGATGGCCAGCGCCGTGAGCAAAGCGCTCGCGTGGCCGCTGATTCAATTGGCGCGCTTTTACCGGATCGCGATTTCGCCGTGGCTCGGTGCCAATTGTCGATTCGATCCGACCTGTTCCAGCTACACGATCGAGGCCCTGCAGACTCATGGAATTCTGACGGGCGGCTGGTTGGCGCTGAAACGCATCGGTCGCTGTCATCCCTGGGGCGGCTCGGGTTACGACCCTGTACCCGAAGTTCCTGAAGACGTTGATGAAGCCCGGTAGCCTGTTAAGAGCCGCATTCCTGCCGCTTATCGAGCCAGCGGTTCTGTTTCCGCTCTTGATGTTCTGGCTTCTTGTTTGCATTGGCACGTCAGGCAGTCCGCTCGGTTTTATTGTGCTGGTACTTTGTTTGCCGCCCATCTTCCGGTATCAGATGATCATTATCGAAGCCTGTGCCCGTGGAAGAAAGCCGGCGACGCCGGCGTAATGGCCGTTTTGGCTTTCGCCAGTGCGTTCCTGCCAGCCTCGTGGTGCTCGCGATAGAGGCGGCCGAGGGCTTTGGGAATATTGAGCTTGCGGAAGTGCTCAAACGCCGCTGAAGCGCTACAATGGATGCATGGATAAACGTTTATTGACAATTTTGCGCTGCCCGGTGTCCCATAAGGGCCTGTCGGTGCTGAAGAAAGACAAACTGGCGAAGGTCAATGCCATGATCAGCGCCGGTGAGCTCGTAAATCACGAGGGGTCGGTCCTGGCCGAGGCCCTGAGTGAGGCACTTGTCACCGATGACGGCAAGCGCATCTACCCGGTCAGCGACGGCATACCCGTATTACTGGAAGATGAATCGATAAGCATGGAGCAGCTTGCTTGAAAATTCAGGCAAATCAGCTTTCATCGCATCTCCTGAAATCGCTCGCTCCTTGTTACCTGATCACCGGTGACGAATTTCTGCTTGTGGGTGAGGCGCTCGATGATGTTAGAGGCGCCGCCCGCAAACGGGGTTTCACGTCTCGCGAATCGCACGTAGCGACAACGGGCTTCGACTGGAGCGCACTCACGGCATCAACCGGTAATCTGTCTCTGTTCGCTGAACAACGCATTATCGAATTGCGATTGCCGACCGGTAAGCCGGGAAAAGTAGGCAGTGCCGCCATTATCGATCTGGTGGAACAGTCGGGTCCGGAACTGCTTTTTATTGTGACGGCACCGAAGCTCGACCGCAGTAGCAGCGCATCCAAATGGGCGAAGACCATCGACCAAAAAGGCGTGTCTTTGCCGCTTTGGCCGATCGGCGTGCGCGAGCTCCCTGGCTGGATCGCGAATCGAATGCGGGTGGCAGGCCTGCAACCGGATCGTGATGCGGTGACGTTGATCGCGGATCGGGTAGAAGGCAATCTGCTCGCGGCGCAACAGGAGATCGAGAAATTGCGGCTGATTCTCGGCGCAGGCAAGGTTAGCGCCGAGGCTGTCACTGACGCGGTCGCGAACAGCAGTCGTTACGACGTTTACAAGCTCGCGGATGCTGCGCTCGCTGGAGACGCGAATCGATCCGTCAAGATCCTCGGTGGTTTGCGCGCAGAAGGTGTTGAACCTGTCATCGTCATGTGGGCACTGACGCGCGAATTGCGAACGCTGGCTACGCTCGATGACGTGATTCGCCAGGGTGGTGATCTTGGCGGGGCCATGCAAAAGTCGGGTGTCTGGCGCAATCGACAGGGTTTGGTGCGCAGTTGCATTACCCGGCATCGGCACGGTGACTTTCACAAGATGTTGAAAGCCGCCGGCCGCGCGGATGCGGCGGCCAAAGGCCAGCGCGCAGGCAATCCCTGGCACATGGCAACAGATGTCGTCGTGAGCCTGTCCCAATGAAGCCGATTGGCATATTCGGTGGCACATTCGATCCAATCCATTATGGCCATCTCAGAAGCGCATTCGAGATGTTGCAGGCGCTGAATTTCGACGAAATTCGTTTCATACCCTGCGGCGATCCGCCACATCGCGGCACGACCTTTGCAGAGGCCAAGCTTAGAAACCTGATGGTTGAGGTCGCTATCGCTGGCCAGGACGGGTTCGTCTGCGATGATCGTGAGCTGCGTCGCGATGGGCCGTCTTATTCGATTGATACCCTGAATGGTCTGCGGGAGGAATTTCCTGACCGTTCATTGGGTCTGATCATAGGGATGGATGCATTTCTGGGGCTGACGAAATGGCACCGATGGGATGAAATTCTCGATGTTGCCCATATCATTGTCGCGCACCGACCGGGATGGAGAGCACCGGATATCGGTGAACTGGGTGACATGATTACAGAACACGGTACTCACCGGGTTGCTGATTTACACGAGGCAACTCACGGGCGTATCCACATTCATGCGGTTACGCAACTTGAGATCGCATCAACAGAGATTCGGGATTTGGTGGCTGCCGGGCGAGATCCGCGCTTCCTGATGCCTGATGCGGTAAGGAATATTATAAAGGAAACGTCAGTCTATATGAGAGACACGAATGAATAGCGAAGAATTATGCGACCTGGTTGTCGATGCACTGGAAGAGATTAAAGGGCTCGATATCATCAAGCTTAATGTTCGCGACATGACGTCGGTGACTGACTGGATGATAGTAGCCAGTGGTACGTCGTCCCGACACGTACAAGCGCTGGCCGACAATGTCGCGGAGAAGGCCAAGGCGGCAGGCCAAAGACCGACAGGTATTGAAGGTGAGAGCGGTGGAGAGTGGGTGCTCCTCGATCTACAGGACGCGCTGGTCCATGTCATGCTGCCGAAGGTCCGCGAGTTCTATAACCTGGAGAAGCTCTGGTCGATCACCCCGTCTGGGGACGCGGCAGCGACCGACGGGTAGACCGTGCATATTCGCCTTTTAGCTGTCGGTGATCGCCAACCGTCCTGGGTAGACGAGGCCTGCAGCAAATACACCGGGCGGTACCCACGCGAATGGAAGTTTCGGCTCGACGTCATCCCCACTGTGCGCCGCAACAAGAACGACAAATCACGTCAGGCAATGGAGGCAGAAGGCGAGCTGATCCTCGCAAAACTGGGTTCCGACGAACAGGTAGTTTTGCTGGACGAACGCGGCAAACAACTCAGCAGCAAATCGCTCGCGTCTCGATTATCAGAGTGGCAAACGGATGCGCGGGATCTGTGTTTTATTATCGGCGGACCGGATGGAGTATCCGAGCAGGTCCGTCAAAGGGCTAATATGATGTGGTCTTTATCGCAGCTGACATTGCCGCATGGTATGGCTCGCGCACTACTGTCTGAACAACTTTACAGAGCATGGTCGTTGCAGACCGGCCATCCCTATCACCGCTCCTGAAACTGACTTATGAGTTCATCATTGCAGCTTTACCTGGCATCAACATCACCGCGTCGACGCGAAATCCTGCAGTCGCTTGGCGTTAATTTCGAGATTGTAAAGGTCGAAACTGACGAGCGTCCTTTGCAAGGCGAATCGGCGCAGGAGCTGGTTTTAAGACTGGCAATCGCCAAAGCCCACGGAGCGGACGGTGCTGATCTTGTGCTGGGTTCGGACACCGTGGTCGTTCTTGACGATCGGCTACTCGGTAAGCCCACCGATGCCGACGATGCTGTTGAAATGTTGCTGGCCCTGTCAGGAAGAAGCCACCGGGTACTGACGGGTGTCGCTCTCAAAACGCCGCAGGGAACCCGGACCGTATTATCGACGACCGATGTCCGTTTTCGTAAAATTGGCCGGGACGAGGCGATGCGTTACTGGCAAAGTGGGGAACCCTCTGACAAGGCCGGGTCTTATGGTATTCAGGGTTTGGGCGGAATGTTCGTTGCAAGTATCAACGGAAGTTATTCCGGCGTAATGGGGCTGCCGGTTTTTGAGACGGTCGAACTGTTGAAGTCGGCTGGCATTGAGATTTTAGCGAAGCATAAATGACGGAAGAGTCGGCAAAAGAAGAGATCCTGATCAACGTCACTCCGAGCGAGGTGCGTGCTGCCCTGCTCGAAAATGGCGTATTGCAGGAGGTCTATATCGAGCGGGCGGCCCGCCGCGGATTGATCAGCAACATCTACAAGGGTCGAGTGTGTCGAGTATTGCCTGGCATGCAGGCGGCCTTCATCGACATCGGCCTCGAGAGAACGGCGTTTCTGCACGCCTCGGATATCGCCCCTGGGGACGTTATCGAGAACGGTGACGAGGTGCCAAACATCAAGGATCTGGTGCGGGAAGGCGACGGCATTATGGTACAGGTTGTCAAAGACCCGCTCGGCAACAAGGGCGCGCGGCTTACGACCTATATCACTCTGCCATCACGGCATCTGGTGCTTCTGCCGCACAGCGACAGCGTCGGCGTTTCGGCTCGTATTGAAGACGAAACGGAGCGCGAGCGACTTCGCAGCATCATTCAGGGCTTGCTTGCAGAGCGCGGTCTCACGTGCGGTGCGATTGTAAGAACAGTGGCGGAGGGAACGTCGGAGGAAGCGATCTCTGCTGACTTGCGCTACACACTGAAGCTCTGGGATGTTGTTCAGCAACGCTGCGGCCTCGCCAATGTAAAAACACTGGTGCATGAAGATCTTTCGTTGCCGCTGCGGGTCTTGCGCGACCTGGTGACGACCGATGTAGAAAGAATCCTGGTTGACTCCGCGCCTGATTTCACAACGATGCGGGACTTCACCAGAACCTACTTACCGGATGCCGAGCCGATGCTTGAACTGTATGAGCGGCGTCGTCCCATCTTCGATTTACACGGCATCGAGGACGAGATAAAGCGTTCTCTTGATCGAAATATCCCACTGAAATCAGGTGGTTATTTGATTTTTGATCAAACCGAAGCAATGACAACCGTCGACGTCAATACGGGCGGTTATGTGGGTCACAGGAATCTGGAAGAAACCATTTACCGTACCAACCTCGAGGCCGCGGTTGCCATCGCCAGACAGCTGCGCATCAGAAATCTGGGTGGAATCATCATCATCGATTTCATCGATATGGAGGAGGAGGACCACCGCAGCAATGTTCTTCAAGTGCTCGAAAAGTCACTCTCGCGCGACCACGCTCGCCACCAGATCACCCCGGTGTCGCCGCTCGGATTAGTTGAAATGACTCGTAAACGGACCCGCGAGAGTTTGCAGCATGTTTTGGGGGAAGATTGCCCTGGATGTAATGGCCGCGGTTTCGTCATGACAGTGGAGACGGTTTGCTTCGAGATCTTTCGAGAGATCATCAGGCAATCACGGCAGTTCGAGTTTGAAGAGTTGATCGTTCTTGCTCATCAGGACGTTATAGAGATGCTGCTCGACGAACAGGCAGGCAGCCTCGCCGAACTCGGAGAACAAAGCGGCAAATCCATTCGCCTGCAACCCGAATCACTGTATCTTCAGGATCAGTTTGACGTTGTCCTGATGTGAACTTGAGCCGCTGATCGTAATGAAAGAGCTTCTTCGCCGCCTGATCAAGTTTCTCGCCTATATGGCGGCGTGTATCGTGATTCTGCTGGCCATAGCCGTAGGGCTGTTTCGATTATTCCTTCCCCGGGTGCCGGAATATCAGGACGAAATCAAAGCATGGGCCAGTGCCGCGATCGGTATGCAGGTGGAGTTTTCCGACATGGATGCGCGCTGGGGCCTCAGTGGCCCTGAGTTGCTGTTTTACGATGCCGAACTGATTCGGCTCGTAAGCGGTACCCGCATTGTTGTCGCAGAAGAGGTCGGGATCGGCGTCGGCCTGATGCGGCTGCTGTTTGAGCAGTCCCTGATCGTGGATCGCCTGGTTATTCGCAATACCAGTGTCGAAGTTAGCCAGGATGACGAGGGCCGTTTCTGGTTTCAGGGAATTTCAACTGACGAGTTACTGAGCTCTTTTTCCGGTAAATCGGCAACACCGGTGTCTATCGAGGTCATCGGTGAAGATATCGAATTGCGTTTCACGCCGCCCGGTGACCAGCCGCCGCATTTCTTTGACGTGCCACGCGTCAGCGTCAGTATTGATGCGAACAGAATTGCCGCAGATGCCGATATTCGTTTGCCGGAGGAGCTGGGCCATACACTCAGCGTATCGGCGACACAGGTTCTGCAGGCACAGGCTGAGCAGCGGTCCTGGGATATTTTTGTTGATGCCGACGACATCAGTCTGCCCGGATGGTCTGAGTTGTCGCAAGGCAGTCGGCGATTCGTATCCGGAGTCGGAGACATGGAGCTCGCCGTCGCGATCATAAACCGAGATGTCACGACGGCCACAGCAGAAGTCGACTTCGTGGATGTCGCTCTTGAAGATGACGTGTTTTTTGATGTCGGTGGGCGCATTGAAGTCGATGTATCAGAAAACGACTGGCTTCTGGCGGCGAATGAATTCAGTGTTTCAATGCAAGATCATGAATGGCCGGAAACCGCGTTGCGAGTTGAGGCCGGTGTTGACAGTGAAGGTGCTGTGGTCCTGCTGGACACGACGGCGTCATACCTTGTATTGGACGACCTGCGTTTGCTCGCGCCCTGGCTCAATGACGAACAGAGATCGATGCTGCTTGATTTTGCTCCGTCCGGAATTGTCAGAAACCTGATAGCAACAGTGTCCGATATCGACAGCGATACGCCGAGATTTAATATTTCGGCAGAACTTGATCGAGTTGGGATTTCCGCAGCAGAGCAAAGACCCGGCGTCCGTGGCTTTTCCGGTCTGCTGCGAGCGAACCGCTCAGGTGGTCGACTCGAAATCAGGTCTGATGATCTTGAGATACGAGCGCCAGAGTTTTTGCCTGATGTTGTTGAGATCGATGCAGCCGATGGAACAGTCATCTGGCGCAACAGTAATAACCGAACGACGATTTTGTCCGACAGTATTTCGATCACGAGCGAATTTTTCGACAGCCAGAGCAATGTCCAGGTGCTCATCCACAAAGATGGCTCGTCGCCCGAGATCGATCTCGAGAGTACCTGGAATATTTCGGATATTGCCGAGGCGAAGCGCTTTATTCCGCGCAAAGGTCTGCGGCCCAAGCTCTACGACTGGTTTCAAATGGCGCTGGTCGATGGGTCGATACCGCGCGGCACGACGACACTGAACGGGCCTTTGGACAAGTTTCCGTTTGACGGCGGCGAAGGGCGATTCTTGATGGAAGCCTCTGTGCGCAATATGACGTTCAAATACCATCAGCTCTGGCCGGCAACCGAACAGTCAGATATGGAAGTCATACTCGACAATGCTCGCCTGTATACGACCGAGAATCGGTCTATCAGTGCTGGCATACCCGTTGTGAACGCGAAAGTGGATATACCGGATCTGCGTGACCCGGTTTTGAGTATCGAATCATTTTCGACAGCAACGCTGGAAGCGATTCGGGAGTTCTCAAAACAAAGTCCAATATCGAAGGTATTTGGCGGGCAGCTCGACCGGGTTGCGATTTCGGGTGACGCCTCGTTTACTCTTGACCTGATCGTGCCTTTGAAGCGGGAACGAATTCAGGAATTTGAATTTGTCTCGCGCATTCGCAGCAACAACGGTACGTTGGCGATCAAAGGCTTCGACCCACCGATCACTGATTTGATCGGTGAGGTGACCATTGAGCGCGATCACATATCGAGTGAGGGCCTCGGTGGGCGGTTTCTCGGTGAGCAGGTCAGCATAACGCTGCAACGATCAGATGATCCGCAGTTTAGCGTCGTGGCGACCACCGATGGCACCATTACGGCCGACGGCATCGTTAATGATCTCGGCGCACCCCTGGATGGGCTCATTAGTGGCAGTGCAAGTTACCAGACGCAAATTCTGTTCCCGGACGGCAAGATTGAGTCTCCGCCGCCTCTGACGATCCGCATTGACAGTGACTTCGAGGGCATGGCGTTTCTGCTTCCAGAGCCTGTCAAAAAAGCTGCTGACTCCTCGCTGCAGGTATCGGGCGATATTCGCTTTCTGCCCGACGGGGCCGGTATACAAAGCGCTGGATTCGCCGAGAACCGTATTGCCTGGGAACTGGTTTTCAATCAACCGGATGCTGATGAGCCGGATGCGCAAGGCTTTGATTTCGACCGCGGCGTTGTCGCATTGGGTGGCCATACTATGGAACCGGCCGATACCCGTGGACTGCACATACGAGGTTCGACTGAGGTCGTGCGATTGCAGGACTGGTTGAGTCTCTCCCGCAGCGGCGAAAAGAAAGTCGGTGCTGCGGCGCGTATTCGATCCATCGATCTCTTGGTGGAAGACATGTACATCGTTGGGCAACATTTGAAGGCGCACCGCGTAAAAGTCGACCGCAGTGCTCAGGACTGGCTGGTGCAACTGGATGGCGAGGATGTCGTGGGTTCAGTCTTTGTGCCTTACGATTTCGGCGGTGATCGAGCCATGGTTCTGGATATGGTCAGACTGCGGCTTCCAGGTGACGAGGCGGCTACAGAGTCAGTGTCTGATCTCGATCCTCGCACATTGCCGCCAATGCAATTGAACGCAGCGGAGTTTGCTTTTGGCGATCGCGAGCTCGGTGCCGTCGAGGCGATATTCGAGAAGACTGAATACGGTCTTGAGGCAACAAGAATCCTGACGACGGATGCGAGCTTCGGAATCGTCGGTACAGGCCGGTGGCTTGCTGACGACAACGACCCGCTGGGTAGCCATAGCTTTGTGAAGGCCACACTAACGAGTACGGACGTCGAACAGACCATGGCGAGGTTGAGCTACACACCCGGTATTGTCAGCGATAGCATGAGCATGATTTTCGACCTTAACTGGTCCGGCAGTCCTCGCGCCGATTTCTTTGACGTGCTGGACGGGGAGGTGCAGGTTCGATTTGGTGATGGTCAGCTGGAAGAGGTTGAGCCGGGAGCTGGTCGAATGTTCGGACTGATGAGTATCGTTGCCTTGCCGCGACGGCTTTCGCTTGATTTTCGCGATGTGTTTTCCAAGGGATTCGGCTTCGACGGCATTGCCGGCACTTTCAGGATTGATGATGGCATTACCTACACTTGCGATCTGTCTCTCGAAGGTCCCGCTGCCGATATTGGTATCGTCGGTTCGGCGGATATCGCCAGCCGTACGTATGATCAGACAGCGATCGTCGCGGCAAATGTCGGCAATACACTGCCCATTGTCGGCGCGGTGGTTGCGGGCCCGCAGGTCGCTGCCGCTTTGCTGATATTTTCGCAAATATTCAAAAAGCCCCTGCAGGAAGTAGGGCAGGTTTATTACGCAATCAATGGTTCATGGGATGATCCGAACGTGGATTCGACGGACTCGGCGGCATTTGTCGCCAGTGGCGAAATGGCCGGTTGTCTCGCCGATGAAGAATAGGAGGAAAGGATGCGCGTAGCAGCAATTCAAATGAACAGCGGCGCTGATGTCACTGCAAACCTCGAATTGGCAGACAGTCTTCTCGAAGACGCAGCTGCCGATGGCTGCGGTTTGGCCGTTCTACCGGAAAATTTTGCGCTGATGCCAGCGCGCGGAAGAGATAAAGCAAGAATTGCTGAGGAGCCCGGAGAGGGCCCCATACACGATTTCCTGTCGGCCGCTGCCCAGCGCAACGGTCTCTGGATTATTGCTGGCAGCATGCCTCTGGTGTCGCCAGAGATTGATGCCGAGCGTGTATACGGCGCGTGCCCTGTTTATGACGCAGCCGGTGAACCGCAAGCGATCTATCGCAAGATTCATTTGTTCGATGTCGATCTTGTGGACAAGCAGGAATCGTATCGGGAGTCGCGCTCGATGTACCCGGGCGAGGATGTCGTCACCGTGGACACGCCCTGCGGGCGCATCGGCCTGACGATTTGCTATGACGTCAGATTTCCTGAGTTGTTTCGCCAACTCGTGGACGCTGGCGCGACGATGTTTACCGTGCCCGCGGCGTTTACAGCAACCACCGGGGAAGCACACTGGCACACGTTGTTGCGATCTCGGGCGATCGAAAATCTGGCGTATGTAGTCGCACCGGGGCAATATGGCGAACACCCTGATAGTCGATCGACGTACGGGCACTCACTGATCATTGACCCCTGGGGCCGCGTTCTTGCGGAAGCGGCTGATGGAAACGGTTTCGTTGCGGCGGATATTGATCCGGAGCTGCCAGCGAAACTGCGTAGCGAGTTCCCGGCGCTTGCAAATCGACGTCTTTAATTTAATCGGAACGAAAACTTGAATAAGAACGAACCATCGATCAATTCCCTCATGTCACGAATGCTGGAGCCTGCGGGATTGGATGAGTCCAGTCTCAGCACGACACTTGGCAGCATGATGAAGGGCGGCGTTGACTATGCCGACCTGTATTTTCAGGTCAGCCGGAACGAAAGCTGGTCCCTTGAAGACGGCATTATTCGTGAAGGCAGCTTCAATCTGGATCAGGGCGTCGGCGTACGCGCAACCAGCGGGGAGAAGACCGGTTTTGCCTACTCGGACGAGTTGCTCATGCCAGCACTGCAGCAGGCCGCTGGTGCGGCGCGCGCAATTGCACGCCAGGGTCAGGATAAAAGTGTTCAGGCCTGGTCGCGCACCGAAGTCGCTCCTTTGTATCCGAGCGATGATCCGATTACGAGTATCGACGATTCGCAAAAGACAGCATTGCTTATGGAAATCGATGCGGCAACGCGCGATCTCGATAAACGCGTGGAACAGGTTATTGTCAGTCTCGCGAGCAGTCAGGACCTGATTCTGGTCGCGGCGTCAGACGGCACCATGGCCGCAGATGTGCGGCCGCTGATTCGGCTGAACGTCAGCGTCATTCTTGAACAGGATGGACGACGTGAGCAGGGCTACGCGGGCGGTGGTGCGCGCACCAGTCTCAACTATTTTCTGGACGGTGATCTGCCGATGGACTTCGCGCGCGAGGCCGTGCGTCAGGCGATTGTGCAGCTGGAAGCCCAGGCGGCACCTGCCGGGACAATGCCGATTGTCCTCGGACCAGGCTGGCCCGGAATACTGCTGCATGAAGCGGTAGGGCACGGACTTGAGGGGGACTTCAATCGCAAGGGCACCTCAGCTTTCAGCGGCAAGGTTGGGCAAACGGTCGCCTCAAAGCTTTGCACCATTGTGGATGATGGCACGCTTGCGGATCGTCGCGGGTCCTTGTCAGTTGATGACGAAGGAACACCCGGTCAGTACTCGGTACTGGTCGAGGACGGCGTTCTGAAGGGCTACATGCAGGACAAGCTGAATGCTCGCCTGATGGGAGTCGAGTCGACCGGCAACGGCCGCCGCGAGTCGTTTGCCCATACGCCCATGCCAAGAATGACCAATACGTACATGCTCGCGGGTCCCCATGACCCCGAGGAAATAATCGCCTCAGTCGACAAAGGCATTTACGCGCCAAACTTCGGCGGCGGTCAGGTTGATATCACCTCGGGTAAATTCGTGTTCTCTGCAAGTGAGGCCTACCTGATCGAGAAGGGCAAAATAACCACCCCGATCAAAGGCGCAATGCTGATCGGCGACGGACCCGAAGCCCTAAGCAAGATATCCATGGTTGGCAATGACCTTGAGCTCGACTCCGGTGTCGGCACCTGCGGCAAGGAAGGCCAGTCTGTCCCGGTTGGCGTCGGCCAGCCAACGCTGAAAATCGATGAGATCACCGTTGGTGGCACCGGCTAGATGCGGGTCCGGGCAAGTGTTTTGCTTCTTCACGGGACACAGGCGAATCAAAACACTTGCCCGGACCCGCATCCGGATAGCGCCCCCGCTTTGACATAAGTCGATTTTCGCGCATTTCACAGCAAACAATGTGAGACAGCTCACTGCATTCAATACAGTGCTCAGGTAATTTTTCCTCATCTCATGGAGGAAGATGGCAATGGCATTCGAAAATACAATGACAGAGCAGGACATGGACGCTAATTCACAGGCATTCGTGCAGGGACTGCGGGGCGATTGGGGCGATATTGAGCCGGATTTGTCCGTGGACGGCCTTTCAGAATCAATACTTTCGAGAATCATGGGCCTGTTCGGCAGCAATAAATCCTGAGCAACAGACCGATTCCGGCTGGACAAAAGCTCCCCGCTATGGAAAATGACTCGAGCCCGAGGAAGAATAAGTTCTACGCCATGTGGATCTCGAGACCAATTTACGAAATCTTACCCTACTTCTATCTGACCGCAGGAGCGCTTTGTCTGGGCGCCTCGATGTACGTCAATCACTGGCATTGGCCGACGATATGCTTCGCTGTCGGGCTGGTGTGTCTCGTTGCGGGATTGGTGGTATTTCTCAAGCGTCGTGACTATCGGGACACTGATGGTCGCCCTGGCAACCGGCAGGACTACTAAACTTCGCTTAGAACGGAATGTACACGAATACAGGGACTTAACTGTTGTTTACAGCTGATTCCTGGTCGTTCGCAGCATCTTCTCGATCGTCCTTAGGCATCGTGTCGCCGCCATCAAAAACGTCTTTATCGCGCAGGTCGTGATAGATAAGATCGTGCACGCCGAGCGAGATAACATCGCCATCTCGCAGGCGATATTTCTTGACCTGTTTTTCGCCCAGAAAGACGCCATTGGTGCTGTTCAGGTCTTCGATTACACAGCCACTCTCATCGCTGATGAGTTGCGCGTGATGCCGGCTGACGAATTTGCTCCTGATGTAGACCTCGTTATCCGGTGAGCGGCCGACGATTACGCGGCCGAGTGGAAAGGTGAGGACGTCGACAATCTCATCGTCTGCACGAATTTCGATCTGGGAAACGTGCGAATCAGAGTCTGGTTTTCGCTCCATTTCCAAGTGCCGTAACTGGTCGTATATGCCCGTGTTGCTTTCGTGTTCCTGCCAATTCAATTCTTCGGCGGCGGCAATGATGTCGACGGCATCAACGGTGTCTTTTTCGTCTGCGAATGCGCATAAAAGGGCGGTATCGCAAAGCGTATTGATGAGTCGTGGAATTCCGCCTGAGAATCGATACACAACATCGAAGCTATCATCTGTAAACAAGTCTGGACTCTTGCGGCCGGCCACCGATAACCGTCGTTCGATGTACTCGCGCAGTTCGCGGCGATCGAGCGGGCCGATGTGAAACCGCAGTCGAACGCGTTGCATCAGTTGCTTCAGTCGGTCTGAATCCAGCGTATCCTTGAGTTCTGGTTGGCCAGCCAAAATAATGCGCAGCACTTTATCCTTGTGCGTCTCGATACCCGAGATCAAGCGAACTTCTTCGAGTACTTTCTTGGTCAAGTTTTGCGCTTCGTCGATGACAAGCACGACTTTCTTGCCGTTGGAGTACTGTTCGATCAAGAACATGTTCAGCATATCCAGCAATTCAACTTTGCGCTTGTTGAATGGTTTGAAGCCAAACTCGGTTAGTACCGCCTGCAGGAATTGTGTTGGTGTCAGCTGCGTCTGCGAAACGACGGCGTATACCACGTCATCGTCAACCTCAGACAAAAAGGACTGCAATAAGGTCGTTTTTCCCGAGCCGATATCACCGGTGATGACGACAAAACCATCCGCCAGCCAGATTGTTGACTCCATGTAAGCCTTCGCACGGGCGTGCTGCTTACTCCAATAAAGGAACTCGGGATCGGGTGTCAGCCGAAACGGCTGTTCTGTAAGCTGGAAGTGTTCGAGGTAAGACATGACTGTGTTGAGTTTACCTGCTTTTGGACCGTGTAGGCTATGCGGTGTTCACAGTTTATCAGTTGCGCTACGTTACACTAGTGATAATAATTTCGACAAGCTGATCGCGTTCCTCTGCAGTGTCTGCAATAACCGTAACGTGACCGAGTTTTCGACCGGGCCGCGGTTCTTTTCCATAGTCGTGCAGCTGGCCAATTTTTTGTTGCCGCAGGGCTTCCGGAATTTCACTGATCAAATTGACCATGCCGGCATGCCCTTTGCTCGCCGTCGGCCCCAGCGGCAGGTTCAGGATGGCACGGAGGTGATTTTCGAACTGGCTCGTTTCTGAACCCTCGATACTCCAGTGACCTGAATTGTGCACGCGCGGGGCAAACTCATTAGCGAGCAACTTATCGCCGGTCACGAACAGCTCAAGCGCCAGCA
>JAACFM010000021.1 GCA_009937445.1 Gammaproteobacteria bacterium
TGCCGATACACGCTGCATTATCGGGTCTTTTGCGTCGCGAATCCTGGGGCTCCATATGTTCACCTCAAAGTCACTCGCTGCATCATCGACAGTTAGCGAAACGAATCCGCTCTCGTCGGTCATCCCGAATACGCTGGAGTCGACAACGACGATATAACCGAGCATTCCATCGTGAATATTGCACCCCAGCGTAACCACGCCGTCGTGATCGAAACTTATCGGAGCAGGGGGCAGGCCCTTGTACAATGGCAAGACGAAATTATTCGGTCGCGAGAATGAGTAAACATGGTGTGCGACGACATCGCTATTAGGAAACTCGACTGATGCGCCCTTTTCGATAACGAGGATATGCGGTACAAAACGTGCGTCCCGTTGATCCATAATCGCCGACGCCGGTTGGTGCGTCGCGTCAATCGCAACTCCCTCCTGCTTAACAAAAACGGCGACATTGGCTACCGGTTGGCCCTCGTTATCGAGGACTCGTACGGACAATTCGCCCGCAATCGTCCATTGTGCTCCGGTAAGAGCGATCAATAGACAAAAACCCTGCCTCACCGCGCGCCTGTTATTCAATCGATTCTCCGACCAGTTTCACTTGTCAAAAACAGTCTACGGCTTGAACGGTGGGCGCATCCGTGAACTGTCGCACACTCCATTTGACAAAATCCGCCTAGACTTCAGAAGAGTTTGATTTTTGCAGGCTATGCACGGTTTTTGTCTTGATTAACAAGTTCCGAACAAGTTTTCGCAGCAAGCTGATGTTACTAACGGTGGTCCCTCTGGCCGTCGCCCAAATCGTCACCTTGTTTGCAGTAATGCAGACGGTCGAGAAGGACGTCGACACTCGTGCGCGCGAATCTCTTATCGTCGGCAGCACCGTTGTCTCGGAATTTCTGTCGAGTCGTGGCGAACAGCTCAGAACCAGCGTCTCAGTTCTTGCTGCAGACTTTGGACTCAAGCAGGCGACCGCGACCGGCGATGCGGCCACCATCCGGTCGGTGCTCGACAATCACAGCCGCAGAATCAATGCCGATATGGCAATGGTTGTGGACCTTGACGGGAACACGCTTGCAAGCACTCTCGACGAAGCTGATCGTCCGGAAGGTCACCTTGCATTTCTCGCCAACGATGATGTACAGAATATCGAAACCACCGCGTTGTTTGGAGAAACCGCATATCACGTGTTCGTCGTGCCTCTGCGTGCCCCTGTTGCGATTGGATCGGTTGTTCTTGGATTCCCCATCGATCATCAATTGGAGAACCGCCTGGCAAGCCTGACTGGGCTCGACGTGTCAATTGTTGCATCTGAGACGGCGCCGACGAAAGGGGTGGTTGCTGACGCGCATACCTTGTCTTACAGCCTGCCATTTGGTGCCGGTAGTTCCAGATTTTCAGTCGTACTACAACGCTCGCTTGACGAAGCAATGCTGCCTTACGTCGAAGCTCGTCGCGGTCTGCTGATCTTCGCCGGAACCTTGCTGTTGCTGGTTGCCTTAGCCGGTGTCATGTTTTCGACAACGATAGCCAAGCCGCTGCGCACACTCGCATCCGCTACGCAGAAAATCATTTCCGGTAACTATGAAGGGGACTTGAAGGTTTCCTCCGGTGACGAATTTGGTGAGCTCGCATCGAGTTTCGACTCAATGCGCCACGCTATTTCTGAACGCGAACAACGGATTTCTCATCAGGCCTTGCACGACGCACTGACGAACCTGCCGAATCGCTACAAGGTATTACAGATCCTGACGACCGCTATCGAAAGTGCAAGAGACGATCAACGAAGCGTTGCGGTTCTGTCGATCCGTCTAAGCCGCATGGACGAGATCTCCTCCACGCTGGGACACAAAGCGACCGACGAATTGATCATCCAGGCTGCACGTCACTTGCGCGTCAATCTCGACAAGGACGACCTCCTTGGCCACACCGGTAGCAACGAATTTGTGCTCGTTTTACCGGGGCAGGATGCTGCGTCAGCGATGTCGCGAGTCGAACGTATCGAACAGATTCTCGGGTCCGGCGTGACGCTTGAAAATATTGATGTCGCCCTGCAAACGGAAATCGGTATCGCTGAGTTTCCGAAACACAGCAACGTGGCAGCGGAACTGCTTCGCTACGCATCGATCGCGAGAACAGAGGCGCGAACGGGCAAAGAGCGTGTCCGGGTTTACGAGGCTGGCCGAGAAGACGAATTCGTCAGACGGCTGCGGGTCGTCAGCGATCTGCGTACAGCGATAAGCAACGATCACATAGAGGTTTGGTACCAACCCAAAGTTTGCCTGAATGAGGGCGTTGTTTGCGGCGCGGAAGCTCTGGTGCGCTGGCAGCATCCTGAGTTTGGCTTACTGTTTCCGGATGAGTTCATTCCTGCTGCGGAGCAAGCCGGCTCAATCGTACACTTGACGCGCTATGTTTTGACCAAGGCTGTCAAGCAATGCCGTGAGTGGGCCGACAGGGGATGCGTTCTACACATGTCGGTCAATTTGTCCGTACGCGATTTGCTCGACGAGTACCTGCCGTATCACGTATTACAAATCTTGAAAGAAAATGGGGTAAAACCCGATCAGTTAACGCTGGAGGTTACCGAGAGTTCCATTATGGAAGACGTCGCTCGTGCCGTTCTTGTACTTGAATGCCTGCGGGATATTGGCGTACGAATCTCTATGGATGATTTTGGTACCGGTCATTCTTCACTGGCACAACTCCGAAATATTCCACTGCGCGAACTCAAAATAGACAAGTCATTCGTCATGACGATTCTCGCCGATGCACAAAATGAGGCGATCGTCAGGACGACGATTGACCTGGCGCACAGTCTGCACCTGGAGGTTGTCGCCGAAGGTGTCGAAGATGAAGCCACGATGCGGCGAGTCGCGTCTTTGGGTTGCGAGCAGGCACAGGGCTATTTCCTCAGTAAGCCGTTACCACCAAACGAGTTCATCGCCTGGTTGGATGATTTCAAACCGATCGTATTTCACGAGCGCCGCAAGACAGACAGAGCGTTCGCAACAAAGGCTACATGAGCGACTATCGGGATGCTGTCCTTACGTTCAGTCAGCGCAGATGGTTGCCGTAGGCATCCCACACTTCCACCTCACCGTAATTCAGCGCACGTACCGATTCTTCAATCTTCTCGAGATCGCCGACGACCAGCCACGTCAGTTTTTCAGAATCGAGGATGTCACGCGCCGCGGCATGGATGTCTTCAAGACGAACATCGGCGATGCGGTCGGCCGATGACTCCGCGTAATCGAATGGCAATCCGTAGTTGCTGGAGCTGATCATGCTGCCAAGAAAACCGCGGTTTGTGGTGAATGAACCGGGCAGTGACCGTGTCTGATTGAGTTTGATACGATCAACCTCATTCGCTGTCGCGGGTCGCGACGATACAAAATCATCAATCTCGCGTTTTATTTCCTGCATGCTCGCAGCTGTCTTATCCGTCTGCACCTGGCCACTTGAACGAAATGTCATGTCGCCACTTAAATTGCGACTTATACCGGAGCGATACCCGTACGACCAGGCCTTGTCCTCGCGAAGATTCATATTCAGTCGTGATTCAAAACTGCCACCAATTACGCTGTTCATAATTGACATCGTCGTCCAGGTATCCGGATCGTATGGTTTGATCGCACGCCCCGCCACGACGGTGCTGCTCGCGGCGCCAGGATCGTCGATCAGGATGACCCGACTTTGAGGATCTTTAGCGCTGCCAATGTCACTCTGCGCCGAATTGTTTTTCGCGTTCCACTTTTCAAATGCCTTATTGACAGCCGTCGTCGCCGTCTGCAGATCGATATCACCAATCATGTACACGGTCATATTATCCGGTGCAATTTCCGCCAGGTGCCAGGCTTGAATTTTTGCGCGATCAACCTGACTCACAAGCTCAGGACTCCAGACGGCGCCTTTCGGAGTGTCCGCACCGTAAATCGTGCGGTCAAAAAGACTGCTGGCCGCCCCCGCCGGGGCCACCTCCAGGTTTGCCAGATACGCCAACAGTCTCGCTTTGATTTTTTCCAGTTCGTCCTCAGGAAACGTGGGATAGCGCAACATCTGTGCAGCCAGCTCCAGTGAAGGCTCCAGCTTGCCGCTCAAAATTCGGTATCCAAATGAGCTGCGTTCCTCGCCAGCGTTAAAACTTCCGCCCATCGCAATCTTGTCTTTGGCCGCCGCCAGTTCATTCGCGTTCAGTTTTTTCGTTCCTTTGTCCAGCAACCCAAAGACGAACACCGGTAAGCCGGGCGCGTCAGCAGGTGCCGCCGTCGCACCCGTCTCAATTTGAATCGAAACGTCGATAAGCGGAATGTTGCCCCTCTTGGCAACTACCAGTTTCATACCGTTCTTTAGTGTCGCCGTTTCCACGTCCGGGAACTGGATTTCAGAGTCCGCTGAAACCTCCGGGATCGAGGAGCGATCAACCTCCTGATCGACACTCTGGTACTCGGGAAAAGGCAGGACCGTCAGCTGATAGTAGCCTCGCGTCAACCATCGATTTGCGACCTGTCGAAGCTGCTCTGCGGTCGCAGTATTCAACCACTCAAGCTCTGTATTGATAAACAGGGGGTCGTCCGAAAACAACTCGCCTTCGACCAACACCCTGCCAATCTGGGAACCTGTTTCCAATGCCCCGAGCATGTACATATTCACGCCGAGTTTCGCGTTTTCGACAATCTGTTCGTCGGGGCCATTTGCCAGGTATTCGGCGATGACTTCGTCAACGACCGCCATTGCATGCTCTGGCGTAACGCCGGGACGAAGATCAATCGTTAACTGGTACTCACCACTAATGACCCGTCCATAAGCACCACCGCGAATACTTGTAGCAAGCTGCAGCTCATCGACGAGTTTCTTCCGCAAAGGCGAGTTCTTGTTGCCGACCAGCGCATCGTTCACGAGGTACATTAACGACGTGTCTTTGTCGTTTTGTCCGGGTAATGCCCAGACTCGAGAAATCCGGGTTTGGCCGACACGGTCGAACATCATCTCCTCGCGATTCTCTGTAATGTTCGGAATCCACTTTTTGGGATGTGCGAGAGGTTCGCCAGCGGGAGCCTCGCCAAAGTAATGCTCAACTTTACTCTTGGCATCGTCAAGAGTGACATCGCCGGCGAGAACAAGGATGACGTTGGAGGCGCCGTAATAGGTTTTGAACCATTCGTGCACGTCATCAATCGACGCTGCATCGAGGTCATCCATTGAGCCAATGATTGAATGGCGGTAGGGATGATCGGGTGGATAAACTCCCGCCTTGATCAGCTCGTACATCTGCGCGTAAGGGCGTGTTTCCCTTTGCCGTTTCTCGTTCTTGACCACACCACGCTGCTCATCCAACGCCTCTTGGGTGATCGCTCCGAGCAGATGACTCATGCGATCGCTTTCCATCCACAACGCCATGTCGAGTGCACCGGTGGGGACAGTCGAATAGTAGTTCGTACGATCCTCATTAGTCGAACCGTTCATTCCAGTCGCGCCGGCATCTGTAAAAGGCGAGAAATATTCTCCCTCGCGGTTCTCACTACCCTGAAACATCAGATGCTCAAACAGATGTGCGAATCCGGTTTTTCCTTCGGGCTCATTTTTCGAACCAACGCCATACCACATGCCGACAAACACAGTGGGTATCGAATGATCGGAGTGCACCAGAACCGTCAGTCCGTTATCAAGCTGAAATCGCTCGTAGGGAAGATCGATCTGTGTTGCAAGATCCTCCTCCGCATAAGCGAACAGAGAAAGACCGAGCAGAATTATCAGGGACGTAAGGTGAAGCAATGAACGATTAACTGCGTACACAGGGGATCCTTGGATAGTGATTGTTTTCAACAGGCGCGATAACGCCACAACATTAGATTCCGGCCAGCGATAAAGTTCGAATCAATACCGACCGGTCTCGAAGCGGGTCGCCGCAGCGAGATTTCGACCCAATTGCATCATGTGCACCTGATCAGGCCCATCGGCCAGACGAATGGTGCGTGCCGCGGCGTAGGCATGCGCGAGAAAAAAGTCCTGGCTGACGCCGGCTGCACCGTGAATCTGAATGGCACGATCCAAAACAGCACAGGCCATGTTGGGTGCAACTATCTTGATCATCGAGATCAGATCCTTCGCCGCCTTGTTGCCACCTTCGTCCATCCTGCTGGCCGCCTTGAACGTCAGCAATCGAGCCTGCTCTATTTCGCAGGCGGAAAGAGCGATGTCTTCCCGAACGGACTGCTGCTTGCTGAGCGGTTTGCCAAATGCGATGCGAGTTTCTGCTCGAACACACATCGCTTCAAGTGCCCGCTGAGCCATTCCGATGAGCCGCATACAATGGTGGATTCTTCCAGGACCCAGCCGTCCCTGCGCGATCTCGAAACCGCGACCTTCGCCCAGCAAAAGATTACTGACCGGTACGCGAACGTTTTCGAGGGTGAGTTCCGCATGGCCTTCCGGCGCGTCGTCATAGCCGAATACCTGCATCGGACGGACGACGGTCACGCCTTCGGTGTCCAATGGAACCAGGACCATTGACTGCTGCATGTAACGGTTTTCGCCATCAGGATCCGTCTTGCCCATGACGATCATGATCTTCGTTCGATTATTGCACGCACCGCTTATGTACCACTTGCGACCGTTGATCACGTACTCGTCGCCGTCTCGAACTATCGACGTTTGCACATTTGTCGCGTCGGAGGATGCGACCTCCGGTTCGGTCATTGCAAATGCCGACCGAATCTCACCGTCCAGCAGTGGCAACAGCCACTCTTTCTGTTGCATTCCATATTGCCCGTATCAGGCGCGCTGCAGTTGAAGACTTCAGACGCCCACAGAACGCGGCCCATGATTTCGGCCAGAGGTGCATATTCGAGCACCGTCAATCCCGGGCTGAATTCGCCGTATTCCTTGGGCAAGAAAAGATTCCACAGGCCGGCCTCTTTGGCTCGATCCTTAAGCTCATCAATGATCTGTGCGGGCTCCCAGCGATCACCCGCAGCGTGCTGCTGCAAATACAAGGCTTCATTGGGATAGACGTGCTCGTCCATAAAGGCCTGCAAACGTTCGCGCAGATCCTGCACCTGCGATGAAAATTCGAAATTCATTGGAGACTCCGTGGCATCAGTTTGCCCTGTCGATTACTTTTCCCGGATTGAGCAGATTTGTCGGATCAAGAAGACCTTTGAGGCCCCGCATAAGCTTGATCTCGCCTTCACTGCGTGTATTGCCGAGCCACTTTTTCTTTTCCAAACCAATTCCATGCTCGGCGGAAATCGACCCGTTGAGTCCAGCCAGGCAACCGTACACAATTTCGTTGCAACGCTCGTGGTGAAACCCATCGTCAAATGGTGTAACGAAAATGTGCAAATTACCATCAGCAATATGCCCGAAGACCAGGCCGCTTGCGTCGGACCTCCAAGCTGTAAGCGCTTTTTCGAGTCGATCGACGTAGGTCGTCATCGACCTGATGGGTAAACTGATATCGTATAAATACGCGGGAAGTGCGGCCTCAAAATCCTCTCGAATCGACCACAGTGCATCTCGCTCTGCCCTGGATTTTGGAATAACAGCGTCGATAACATCGCCTGCCTCAAAAACCTTTTCGAGGATTTTCTGAAAGCGCTGCTCATCCGCGTCCGGGTCCGCTCCTTCTGCCTCAACCAGCACGTAATAGGGGTATTCACGTGACACGGGCGAGCTGTGTGCTCCCTCAACGGTCACGGAACTGAAGTAGTTGTTCCACATGACTTCGTAAGCACTGAGTGTCCCGGCAAGATCTGACTGCATGGTTTTCAATACGTTGACAACGCCATCGAACGATTCTGTCGCAAGCAACACCGTCTGGCGACTTTTTGGCAAAGGGAATAATTTGACGACCACTCGCGTGACGATACCCAGCGTTCCCTCGCTGCCGATGAACAGTTGCTTGAGATCATAACCCGTATTGTTTTTCAGCATTTGGTTCATAGACGACAGTACGGTGCCATCGGCAAGCACCACCTCGAGACCCAACACCAGGTTTCGAATCATCCCAAAACGCAGGACATTCATGCCCCCGGCATTTGTTGCGACGTTGCCGCCGATAGTGCAACTGCCGCGCGCCCCGAGATCGAGTGGGAACAGAAATCCCTGCTCGGCGAGTTGCTCCTGAACCGTCTGTAAGATCGCCCCGGCCTGGATAACCGCAACGCCGTCCATTAAATCTACAGACTCAATGGCCGTCATTTTCTCGAGCGACAAAATGACATCGTCCGTGCCCGCCAGGGCACCCTCAACAACACCGGTCAATCCGCCCTGAATGACGACGGCCTGCCCGCGTTCATGACACACACGGAGTATGTCACTGACTTCCTGAGTGGATTTGGGCCGAACCAGCACTTTCGCCTCGGTCGGTGAGGAATCCCAATAGGATACGGCCCTTTCCGCGAGGTCAGGGCCGCTTACTGTTCCGTTTTGGCCGACGACTTGCTGAAGTCGGTCGATCAGGTCGTCCATCAGTACTCGGTATCAGGTGTGCCTGATCCAAGTATACGAGAAAGATCCTCGTTATTCGGTAACTTCCACCTCAACGACTTTCTTGATGACGTGGACACCCTGCGGTCCGCCGTTGTCACCCCCGGCAAAGTGAACTTTCTCATGGCCCGCTGCTTCGAGGGCAGTACGAATAACCTGCTGCGTCGCCGCATCGATCTCTTTGCCACTGAAGATGACCACGCCCTGATCATCCATCATCGCATGAGGACCCTTCCCATTGTGATGGCCCATACGCATGACACGAACGTCAACGTCCTTCGTGTGATCGCCTTTGCTAACCCAGACGTTGCCGCCTTCATGGCCATCAAGTAGCGGCATCTCAATGGTCTTTCCGTCGACGTCGAAGCTGAAACTCTCTTCGCCACGCGTGATAAGAATTGGGCGACCCTCCTTATCCACAATCGAACGGTTCTCACCGACCTGCATATCGTGCAGATTGAAACCCAGATCGTCACCGTCCAGCATGAGATGAGTCTCCCCATCGCCGTCGTCGGCGATAACCTTGATCTCCATTTTGTGTTCGCCCTTCTCGCCCGCATACGCGGCGGCTGCAAATAGAACGGTCGCGAGCAAGGTCGCAATTTGTTTGGCTGTCATTGGTATTGTCCCCATTTTGTTGGTCTGTGGCTCATTGATGCCCGGCAGACCCATATCGTCGCAGCCAATTATCCGCGTTTACCGCGCAGCCAGCGAAGCAGCTCAAGGGATTTCTCACTGAGCGGACGATTGTTTGCCAACCGCAATTAACGCAAACAGCTCAAACAGCAGCTGTGCCGCGACGTGAGCGGTATTTGTGGTTGGATCGTACTGTGGGGCAACCTCTACTACGTCGCCGCCGATGATCTGCAGCCCCTTGAGCTCGCGCAGCATCATTTGCACCTGCAGCGGTGTCAGCCCGCCAACCTCAGGCGTGCCGGTACCCGGCGTGTACGCCGGATCAATGCCATCCACGTCAATCGTGACGTAGAACGGCTTGTCACCAACGACCTGTTTGGCCGAAGCCATTACGGAGTCGATTCCTCTGCGCTCGACGTCTTCGACATGTATCACCGTCATGCCCGATTCGTAGGAAAACTCCCCACTGAACTCTGAGGATCCGCGAATGCCGATTTGCACGCAGCGATCCGGGTCCAGTACGCCCGCGAGAACCGCCTGGCGAAATGGGCCACCGTGATGAAATTTTTCGCCTTCGTAAGCGCCGCCCGTATCCATGTGCGCATCGATGTGCACCATGCCCACCGCTTCGTTCTCACCCAGTGCTTTGAGTATCGGATAGGTAACAGAGTGGTCGCCACCAACGCTGAGGGGAATGACGCGAGCTGCGACAACGCCGCGGAAATACTCCTCTATGTCCGCCAGGCTATCGGTCAGGCTGAAGCGCGAACGCATCGGCACGTCGCCCACATCCGCCGCGTTCAGGACACCTCGTGGAACTTCATCCAGCGCGTGGCTGTAAGGCCCGATTCGTTCAATCGTCCGCACAGCGCGGGGCCCGAATCGCGCACCGCTGCGATTGGTAACGCCGAGGTCCATCGGGATTCCAATGAGTGCTACATCGAGGCCCTCAAAGGTCTCGGCAAATGGAAGATCGAGAAACGTTGGGATGCCCATGTACGGTTTCGTCGTCGAATGCGGCTGGTCTGCCAGCTTTTCGCCGACATGGCGAAAACGTGATGTCAGATACTCCGACCCGTCGGCGTCCGAGTACAGCTCGCGCAGCTTCTGCAGTTTCGCCTTATCCACGGGTTCTCCAAGTCTGTTAAAGTCTCAATGAGCTTATTTAGCTAGCCGACACGCGTCAATGTCTCATCTGCTCCATTTGAGAACCGCGGCAGCGATGATCTAATAGCAATCTGTCAATAACACCCTGAAGGCGATGCCCATGAGTAGCAAACCAGCCACCGACAATGCACATAACGAGTCCGCCGTCTGGGAACAGGATCGCAGACACGTATTGCATCCGTTCCAGCATTTTTCGAGCTTCAATGTAGACGGTTCGTTGGTGATCCAGAATGGCGAAGGATGCTACTTAAGTGACGACTCCGGAAAACGCTATTTTGATGCGATTGGTGGTATGTGGTGTACCAATATCGGTCTCGGCCGTCAGGAGATGGCGGACGCAATTGCAGCGCAGGTGACCGAAATGGCCTACGCCAATCCGTTTGTCGACATGACGAATGTACCGGCAGCCACGCTCGCAGCGAAACTCGCAGAGCTCGCCCCCGGTGATCTCAATCATGTTCTATTTAGCTGCGGCGGTTCGACCGCAAATGACCTGGCCTACCGCATCATTCGCATGTACCAGGGTGCTCGGGGCAAGCCGCAGAAACGCCATATCCTGTCTCGTCTCGACTCATATCATGGCTGCACCTATCTCGCCGCCTCCATTGGTGGGAAACCCTCAGACCGGGTCAGCGAATTTGACTACATTACGGACTGGATACACCACCTTTCCAGCCCGGATCTGTACAAAGCACCTAAACACATTAAGTCGGAGGCCGACCTGTGCGACTACCTCGTCGATGAGATGGAACAGAAAATTATCGAATTGGGCGCTGACAATATCGCGGCGTTCTACGCCGAACCCATACTGGGATCCGGCGGCGTCATCGTTCCACCTGAGGGCTACAACAAACGGACCTGGGAACTCTGCCAAAAATACGACATTCTCTATGTCGCGGACGAGGTCGTCACAGCATTCGGCCGATTGGGCCACTGGTTTGTGTCAAAGGACGTATTCGACATACAGCCGGACATCATCACCTGCGCCAAGGGTCTGTCATCGGGTTATCTACCGCTCGGCGCCACAATATTCTCCGACAAAATCTACGACGTCATGGCCAATGACGACGACCGCTTCTTCGCAGCAGGCCAGACCTATGCCGGTCATCCGGTCTCGTGTGCCGCTGCGCTAAAGAACATTGAGATCATGGAGCGTGAAAAACTCTTTGATAATGTCAATGCAGTCGGCCCTTACTTCGAAGAACAGTTGCGAACGCTGCTCGACCTGCCAAACGTCGGCGACGTTCGTGGCACAAAATTCATGATGTGCGTAGTTAATGTTCGCAACAAGGAAACCCGGGAGTTCTTCCCCGCCGAGGTCAATATCAGCAAACGCATTTCGAATCACTGCGAGGAACTCGGCCTGATTGTTCGTCCAATCATGGACCTCAACGTCATGTCGCCGCCGCTAACGATGACTCGTGACGATGTTGATTTCGTGGTCGCAACGCTTCGCAAAGCGATCGAACTAACAATGGATGACCTTGAACGTGAGGGCGTGCTGCAGACTTAGGCTCGTTTAGCTGTCCGTCAGGACGGCTTGGCGGCTACGGCTGCGGTAAACACAACGTCGGTCGAACTGTTGAGTGCAGTTTCGGCTGAGTCCTGCAGAATACTGATAACAAAACCGACCGCGACGACCTGCATTGCTATGTCGTTGGAGATTCCGAACAGACTACAGCTCAGTGGTATCAATAGCAGTGATCCTCCAGCAACACCCGATGCACCGCAAGCCGACAAGGCCGCAACGACACTCAGCAACAGCGCTGTTGGCAAATCAATTTGTATACCGAGGGTGTGCGCTGCAGCAAGCGTCAGGACCGTGATCGTGATTGCCGCACCGCCCATGTTGATGGTTGCACCCAGCGGAATCGAAACAGCGTAGGTGTCCTTCTCGAGATCGAGCCGTTCACACAAGGCCAGATTCACCGGGATGTTTGCGGCAGAACTGCGCGTAAAAAATGCCGTAACACCGCTTTCGCGTAATGCTGTGAACACCAGCGGATACGGGTTGCGACGCGTTTTCACCCAGACGATTAGCGGGTTAACCAGTAGTGCCATGGCCAGCATGCAGCCGAGCAATACGGTCAGGATTCGGGCATAGCCGCCAAGAACGGAAAGCCCGGACTCCGCCAGGTTTCCGGCAACCAGACCAAAGATTCCTATAGGCGCAAGCCTGATGACGATGCGCACGATCTGCGTGACCGCTTCGGCCAGGT
Organism: Gammaproteobacteria bacterium; assembly: GCA_009937445.1. Classification (GTDB taxonomy): domain Bacteria; phylum Pseudomonadota; class Gammaproteobacteria; order Steroidobacterales; family Woeseiaceae; genus UBA1847. Next base: position 12,507 of record JAACFM010000021.1, read on the forward strand.
CAGCAAGCGCCTGGCGTGTCGCATCGGCCGCGTGATGAAGAAAAATACCAAGCAACACGCCCCACACCAAAATGCCAATAAAGTTGCCCGTCAATATCGCGTTGACCGGATTATCGACGAGCTTGTTGAGCAGCGCTCCCAGTACCTCGGCAATGCCTTGTGGTGCGCTGGCGCTGACCTCGGTGACCTGCAGTGCGAGAGTGGTCGGGAACAGCGTACTAACGGTGACCGCCAGCAATGCCGCGGCGACGGTACCGACCAGGTACATGATGACGATAGGACGCATTTGTGCCGTATGACTGGCCTTTCGATTGGCTATCGCAGCGGCGACGAGAACCAGGACAAGTATCGGTGCGACGGCTTTTAATGCGGAAACGAACAGGCCACCGAGCAGCATCGATGACTTGGCTGCTCCCGGAGACACCTGAGACAGAACGACACCGGCAACGATACCCACGGCGATTTGCAGCACAAGGCTGCCCGAAGTGATCCTCTGGATCAGGGATTGGGTACTCATTAATTTACGGCCTTGTCGCTGCGAAAAAGCAGGGTTTCAAGCGCTGTGAGATAATCTTGTATCCAGGACATGTTCGAGCAACCCCCAAATCGAGCAAGTTTGTGCAAGCGGACTGCGCGCCGCACAAGACATGATATTTATTCACCCTACAGTTAAGGCTGACCTATGCGAGCGTTGATTACAATCCTGACAGTAAGCATTTTATCTGCCACGGCCTGGGCCGATCTGGACAGCCTGCGTAGCGAGGCCAATATCGCCGCAGCCGCCGGCGAACCCGAAGTGGCAGCGAACAAACTGCGGCAAATCCTCGAACTCAGTCCTGATGACGGTGCCACGCACTATCAAATCGCCACCCTCTTGATGGATAACGACGGCGATATGCATGAGGCCGTTCAACACTTTGTACGCGCGCGCGAACTGGAGTTCCAGCCTTTGGGTGTGGCTTATCGGCTTTCCAGATTGTATGCCCGCACCGGCAGGAGTAATGCGGCCCTTGAGCAACTGGAGATCATGGCCCGTGGAGGCTTTGGCCTCCTCAATTTAATAGAGGGGCAGACCGACTATGACAGCATCACTGCCAATCCTCGCTTTGTCGCTGCGCTGGAAACCATTCGTGGCGCTCGATTTCCATGCGCCGTCGATGAACGCCACAGGGCATTCGACTTCTGGATTGGCGAATGGACCGTCAAACAGAGCGGTCAGGTTGCTGGTTCCAGCAGTGTTCAGCCCATCCTTGGTCATTGCACAATCTTCGAACAGTGGGAAAGTGCCAGCGGCACCCTCGGCAAGAGCTTCAACTACTACGACCCTGGCCAGGACCACTGGCGTCAGATCTGGATTAGCGACAGCGGTTCTTTCATCGAATTCACGGGCGAGGCGCGCGACGGTGGCATCTTCTATACCGCGCAGACCATCGACCCGGCCGATGGCAGCGTGACCCATCACAAGTTCGAATTCACAGTGATCGGCGAAAACGGCGTTCGACAGTACTGGGAAACGTCCACTGACGGCGGCGAGACCTGGCAGTCCATCTGGGATGGCCGTTACGAGCCGCGAACAGACAGCGAGTAGCTTAACCTCCGAAGCGGTAACTGAACTGGAAAATGATCGCGTTGAGATCCGGGTATTGAACCTGCCCGACCTGATTTCCAAACAGCTTTTCCGCCGGAATACTGCCACTCTGCTGATAAAACTCCAGTCGCGCGCTCATTTCATTACCGCGCATCGTTGTCCATCCGTACTTCAGTCCGGCAGTGATGGCATCGAAGGATTCCTGCGCCAAACCGCTCTTACGAGTACTACAGAGGCCGGGAGGCCAGTTGAATGTTCAGACCAATAATTCATAGCCTATTCATGCTCGTCGTCACAATCTCACTCGCTGCAGCTATGACGGCTGAGGCGGCGACGTTCGATGAGACACTCCTGAGCGTTGAGAATCGATGGGCGAAAGCGGCCTGTAAGACCGTCGGTCAACAGCAGGGGAGAGACTTAAAAAAACCTCCTGACAGACGTTCGTATTCTGCACGAGAAGTACCCCAACCGACCGGAGGCTGCGGCATGGCACGGAATCATCGCGCGGTCCTATCTGGACGTTAAGGGCTCAATGAGCATTGCCAGAGAAGCTCGCGACGCGTTGCTGCGCGCCGAGTCGGTGGACCCTCTGGTACTTGGTGGGCTCGTCTACGCGAATCTTGGTGCCCTGTACTCCAAAGCTCCTTCGCGTTTTGGCGGATTTGGCAATAAAACAAAAGGGATTGGTTACCTGTGGAAGGCCATTGTTGTCGATCCCGAGGGTATTGATGCGAACTATCTGTATGCGCAGGCCCTGCTGGCCGAAAAGGATTACGTTGCCGCGCGCGAGGCACTGACCCGGGCGATGGACGCACCGGCCCGGCCCGATCATCCGGAAGCCGATTTCGCGCGAAAACTGGAGGTCGAAAACCTTCTGGCTAGTCTGGAGCAGAAACTCTGAGCCCTTCTTCACGTTGACAGACAGCCCGAAAATACTGCAGCAACAGATTGTCGCTGCACAGTCGATGAGCGTAGTCGAGTTCAAACCGCCCACCTTTCGCACGGAGAATCTTGCGCGCTGTTCTTTTTGTAGATTGTGACCAGGAGTCCGGCTCACAGGCTGCAATAAATGGAGCCATCGCCCGCAAGGACCTCCGTTCGTTCGATGTCCACGAGTTAAGAGACCGTATGTGCAGATCTCGCGCGACATTGTTCGTCAGCAAATCAACCGCCTCCTTGCGCGTTGCACTCGCAGTCCGGCCAATCTCTCTGGTCGCCAGTTTCGACAACGTTGGCAACCACCCTTCATCAAAGAAATCGCTTCGTCTCGCTCCAGACAGCGTCAGGTGCATGTCGCCGTTGGCCAGTTTTCTGAGAGTCTGCCGTCCACTTCTGTAGGCTTTGTTGTGGCGTTTTTTCGCGAGCTCGGAAATAGCCAGTTGGCGAATCTCCCGGCTTACGGGTCGATACCCGAGGTGATAATAAAACCAGAATGCCCCACTCTGCAGCGCCTCACTGTTGTCGTGCCCCAACTGGTACGAATTCGCAACGAAACGAGTACAGCCAACCAGCGAATGATAGACACGCATGACCTGCACCCACAGGTAGGCCGCTTCGCTGCCGCGATAGTCATCGAAAATATTTATTCCCGTATTAACCTGTTTGAACAACAGGCTGGCACCACCGTAGCCAACCGGTACCCCATTGGAGAGAATAAGGTAACCCATCGTGCACTCGAGCGGGAAACGATGGGCTGCCTGCAAGCCGAAAACGGCAATGGCAACACCTTCACCAACATCGGCCAGGTAAACCTCTTCAGGATTCGCAAAATTAAAGTGGTAGGTCTCGCGATGCCGCGCCGCAAGCGAGGCCATCGCGACGTTGATCATCCTTGCGCCATCGCGTTTCGGCAGTCTGGGAATGGAGCCGAGAGCTTGCTCGATTTCTTTCCTTGTATTTCCGGGTCGCGATCGAAACCCCCTTTCTCGGGCCACAATCGGGGCTAGCGGAAAGATATTCCTGGATATGGAGAATCGACTTTTGGCCAAATCCCAGACCAGCGGCACCTCCGCCGCGTCATAAAGTTCACGCCAGACCACCTCGAATTTCTTGTGACGCAACTGCGCCATCAACCAGTCGAAGTCCGTTCCCTCATAGCCGCTTGCAGCCAGCGCCACCCACTCTCGGGTATCGACATAACCGCTATCAAAATACTCATCCTCGGAGGGCTGCAGAATCTGTCTGAGCAGGTTGTCGAGTGATTCACAGTCGCTTAGTTCGACCCAGTCGATAGCGACCGAACCCGGCGACGTTGTCGCCAGCCACCTTGCGACGTCGAATGAAAAACAATAGTGAATCCTGGTCCCGGCGATTCCTGATTCATCGAGTTTTGCCTTTTGTTTTTTCGGCAAGCCCTCGATTCCCGTCTCGAAACGAGCCAGTTCACGATGCGCTTTTTTCTGCTCCTCGAGAGATGCCGGGAAGGCACGTGCGAAACACGCGTCGTGGTGCTGGCGTTTAAGCAGGGATGCCCTATTGTGATCCCGAGTCGCAGTCATACCATTTACAATCCGCGATTGATCAGAAGGTGCAGCCAGATACTCAAGCCGTAGCCCAATGCAATCGCCGGTGTCCAGCGAAGATGCGTGAAGAACGTGTACTGCCCTCTCGCCTGACCCATCAAGGCTATCCCTGCTGCTGATCCAATCGACAGGAGGCTGCCACCGACGCCCGCGGTCAGCGTGACCAGCAACCATTGCTGAGTATTCATATCGGGATGCATTTCCAGCACCGCGACCATGACCGGTATGTTATCGACGATGGCGGACATGACACCGACCATGATGTTTGCGATTGTCGGCCCCAACTGGCCGTACAGATAGGCCGATGTCTGGTCGAGATAACCGATAAAACCGAGGCCACCGACACACATGATCACACCGAAGAAGAACAGCAGTGTGTCCCACTCCACTCTTGATACCTCACGAAACGTATCGAAAGGTGATGTATCACCAATCTCGCCGTAGTGTTTTCGGTCAAACGCCGTCACACTATGTGTTCTGCGCAGGTAATAACCAAAAAACTTGAGGCCAGCGAGCCCCGTCATCATGCCGAGGAACGGCGGCAAGTGAAGAAAATTGTGGAATGAAACGGCTGTCACAATGGTGCAGATAAACAGGATCATGATGCGCCGGGCACCGCGCTTCATTACGAGGGCATCCTCTGCTTCGGTGGCCGCCGGCTTGCTCGTCGGCACGGCCAGCGACATGATCATAGCTGGCACCAGAAAATTAACTACGCTCGGCAGGAAAAGTGCAAAAAATGTTCCGAAACTGATGATCCCGCGCTGCCAAACCATCAACGTTGTAATATCACCAAACGGGCTGAACGCGCCGCCAGCATTGGCCGCGACGACGATATTCACACAGGCGATGCCAATGAAGCGCGGATTGCCCTGGCCGATAGCCATAACCACCGCGCACATCACCAATGCGGTCGTCAGGTTATCGATCACCGGTGACAGGAAGAAACTCAAGATCCCGGTTATCCAGAACATCGTCCGGTAATTGTAAGAGCGCTGCGTTAGCCAGGATCGCAGCGCCAGAAAAACGTTTCGCTCGCTCATGGCATTGACGTAGGTCATGGCGGCAAGCAAAAACAGGAACAACTGGGCGAACTCGGTGAGGTAGTTGTGGACGGCCTCTTCGACGACATGCGGTTGTGATGAGTCGGCGTATTGATAGGCGATCAGGGCCCAGATAATCCCGGCCGCAAGCATGACGGGTTTTGACTTGCGAAGATGAGTGAACTCTTCGGTTATGACCAGACTATACGCGCCAACGAATAAGAGGATCGAGACGATGCCGACCCAATGTGTGGTGAGGTCCATCCGCACATCGTACAAGATCGGTCAGTCTGGTTCAGTGCTGTATTTCTACGTATGGGCAGGACCGGTCCCCTGGTCGTATGGTTTGCGTGTACGGCCACTTGCTCGGCACCTGCCAGTGAGGGATGAAATGCCACAAGGTTCCTTGTGGTGTTACTCAAAAAATTGACGCCACGGGGGAATGATCCGATTCACGATCGACTGGAGGCACATAAAATGGCAACTCGATCCTGGGCTGAGCCCTACAAGATAAAAGCCGTTGAACTCATCAAGCTGACGACGCCCGAGCAACGCAAAGAGGCTATCCGCGAGGCCGGCTACAACACCTTCCTGCTACGTTCCGAAGACGTCTATATCGACCTGCTCACCGATTCGGGCGTTGGCGCCATGAGCGACCGCCAATGGGCAGGCATGATGACCGGTGACGAAGCCTATGCAGGCAGTCGAAATTTTTACCGGATGCAGGAGACGATTGAAACTTACTATTCCTATAAGTACACGGTACCCACGCATCAAGGACGCGGCGCAGAACACATCCTGAGCAAGATGCTGATATCGGACGGCGACTATGTACCGGGTAACATGTACTTCACGACAACAAGACTGCACCAGGAGCTTGCCGGCGGTACCTTTGTTGATGTCATTGTCGATGAAGCTCATGACCCTGTCTCGGATCACCCGTTTAAAGGCAACGTCGATTTTGCGAAGCTCAACGCACTGGTCGAAAAGGTAGGCGCTGACCACATACCCTATATCTGTGTGGCGACGTGCGTGAACATGGCAGGCGGTCAACCGATCTCCCTGGCCAATCTTCACGAACTGCGGTCATGGTGTGATCAACACAAGGTGCTTCTCGTTCACGACATGACGAGAGTTGCCGAGAACGCTTATTTCATTCAGCAACGAGAAGAGCAATACAAAGAAAAATCGATTCGAGAGATCGTGTTTGAGATTTGCTCAATCACCGATATCGCAACCATGTCTTCCAAAAAAGACGCCATGGTTAACATCGGCGGTTTTCTGGCCATGAACGACCCTGCCCTGTACGAGCAGGCCTGTGCTCTGGTTGTTGTCTATGAAGGACTGCACACCTATGGCGGCATGGCCGGACGAGACATGGAGGCGCTCGCTATTGGCATAACGGAAAGCGTCGACGACGATCATATCCGTGCGCGCGTCGGTCAGGTCGAATATCTGGGCGAACAGCTGCAACGCGCGGGCATTCCGATTGTGACGCCTATTGGGGGTCATGCGGTGTTCCTGGACGCTCGTCGTCTGCTGCCACACATCCCACAGGATCGCTTCCCTGCCCAGGCCCTGGCGGCCGCACTGTACCTGGAATCCGGTGTCCGCTCGATGGAGCGCGGCGTGGTATCCGCCGGGCGCGACAAAACGACGGGCGAAAACCACATGCCGGAACTGGAACTGGTGCGACTGACTATTCCACGTCGGGTCTACACACAGGCGCATATGGACGTGACCGCGGAAAGTGTGATTCAGGTCGCTGAGCGAGCCGAGGAAATTCAAGGGCTTCGATTTACCTATGAGCCGGAGGTTCTGCGTTTCTTCCAGGCCCGATTCGAGCCTGTTTGACCCATACGCTGGTCGGCACAATTACGGATACTCGACGACAGATTGGGTAAGTAGCCTATGATCGGGAGGGCTCTGCGATGATGGATCAGGATACTGGCAAAAACATGCCACAAGATGTTGCCGCGATTTCCGCGTGTGGCTACGCGATATGGGCGAGTGAAAAGATTGGCCCCAAGCTGCGCGCAAAATTTGATAGTGAAAAAATTCGCGTTGTCAGCGTACGCAATGTTCGGGTTTGGGGCTTACAGGTTGATGATGAACGTGAGCTGCCGGGGCACGAGCGGACTAATATACCGGACGAAGAAACCTGGGAAATCAATCTCGAAGCGAACGACGGATCGCATTACGAGTTTGAATCGACATTGCTAAAGGCTGCACTCTGACCGCAACTGTCGGTTAAGATAAAGGCCACAGGCGGGCGTCGTATAATGGTATTACCCTAGCTTCCCAAGCTAGAGACGAGGGTTCGATTCCCTTCGCCCGCTCCAGCTTTCCGACGAACTACTTGTTGAGAGCCACGCTCTAGTACTGGACACGATCACGGCGCGCACCGGGCCGCATGATCAGCATCTGCACATTACCGATAGCACGTTCAATAAACGCGCTCTCGCAATAGCACAGGTAGAACTGCCACATGCGGATGAAGCTTTCCGAATAACCCAGCTCGCGAACCTCTTCAATCCGGGCGAAAAACCGGTCGTGCCAATGCCGCAGCGTCGTCGCGTAGTGCGAACCGATATCCTCCAGATGTATAACGCGCATATCCGTGTGTCGGGTCAACGTACGGGACATATCGGTGACTGATGTCAGGCAACCGCCCGGAAAAATATATCGTTTGATGAAATCAACGCCGGTCTTGTACTGATCAAAGCGTTGGTCGGCGATGGTTATCGCCTGTAACAGCATTTGCCCTTCCGGCTTCAAAAGCTCGCAGCACTTTTTAAAATAGGTGTCGTGATACTCATGCCCGACCGCCTCGATCATTTCGATCGAAACCAGCTTGTCGAAACGTCCCTCAAGATCTCGATAATCCTGAAACAGCAATGTAATCTTGTCCTCGAGGCCAGCGTCGCTGATCGCCTGTTTCGCGTAATTGTATTGCTGCTGTGAAATGGTAGTGGTCGTTACGTGGCATCCGAAATGTTGCGCGGCATGTATCGCAAAACCACCCCAACCGGTTCCAATCTCGATCACAGAGTCCCTGGCTGAGAGATCCAGCTTTCTGCAAATACGATCGAGCTTCGCTGCTGCTGCGTCCTCAAGCGTCGTGTCTGTGGTGGCGAAGTACGCACTCGAGTACATCATCTTTTCGTCTAACCACAGTTGATAGAAGTCATTTCCGAGATCGTAATGCGCTGCAATATTTTTGCGACTGCCCGAACGCGTATTTCTATTCAGTGCGTGGAGCACCTTCCTGAGTGGCTTGGCAAAGAATGCCAGACCAGAATCCACTTTCTCGAGAACCTCTCGATTCCGGATCAGGATCCGTAGCATTTCGCTAAGGTTGGCACAGGCCCAGTAGCCTTCGATGTAGGCCTCGCCAGCACCGATGGCCCCACCAAAGGCTATTTCACTGTAGAACTTCGGATTGAGCACATGCAGCTGAACAGCCAGTGGAAAATCTTGCGTTAGATGCCCGAACGCCACCTGTTCGCCGTTCTCACAGACAATAATCTGCCCTGACTCGAGCATTGCGAGGCGAGATAAAACGATCCGCCGCGCCAGCTTGTCGAGCCAGCTGGACTTACCTGTCGTGTTTCTGAACTCTGGCGAATCCATAAAGTCGAGCCTGGAACTCATCGGGCAATAACCTCTTTCTTTTTTCCGGGGTGTGCATACAAGGGACAGCGCTTGATCCATAGCCGCAACGCCTCCCAGTAGATCGCGATAATGATCTTGAGTGTCTGAAACGGGAACTGCAGCAGCACCGTGGCTAATGAGCGCCCGGTGATCTTTCGGCGACCCAGGGCCATTGCTGCATTGAATATGGGCGAACCGTCTCTGGAGTTGGTCATGGAAACCGACAGTCGGTCGGCAGGAACGGACAGCGTCCAGTCATAATCGATATCCATCGGCATGAACGGCGATACGTGCATTTTCTTTTCAGGCTGAAATCTCCACGACGTGTCGGCGCCGGTGTTCGCACTGCAATCCATTACATAGGTATCGCACTCACCCCAGGGCGTGTTGTTAACCTCGGTGACAATGAATTCAAGTGCTTGACTGTCGGCAGCGAAGCAGTAGTAAAAGCTTACGGGATTGAAGCAGTAGCCGAAATACGACAGGTTCGTGAGCAATCGAATCGGTCCGTCCGGTCGTCGTCCGGTTTCTTTCTCGACAAGATCTCGAACAGCATCTCCGAGAGGCTGGTCTGATGCCCCAAGGTGATCTCCGCGTCGAAATCGTGCGATCGCAGAGCGCGACACAGACCAAAACCAGCGACTGCGAAACAACGTCGGTAGCTCATCGAGATCCAGATACATCAGGAACAGGCGATAGCTGAACTCGTGTTTCAAAGGCGCCCAACGCGTATGTCTAACTTGCCCTTGGTAAATGCAGCTTTCCATAGGATAGCCTCTCCTCGAAATGCCCAAGGGCATTCAGCGCACTGACCACACCGTCTTCATGAAAACCATTCCGCCAATAGGCCCCGCAGTAAAAGGTTCGATCGTGGTTTATGTCGGCCTGTCGCTGCTGGGCAGCCACTGACTCCCGTGAGTAGATCGGGTGTTCGTACTGAACCGTTCGAATAATGTCGCCAGGGTTTATGCTTCGATCGTTATTCAGCGTGACCAGGTACTGCTTGTCTGCATTCAGTCCCTGAAGGATATTCATGTTGTAAGTGACAGCAACATGTCGAGTCGCGTCCTGGGGAACGTGGTAATTCCATGCTGCCCAGACACTTCGCCGTTTAGGCATCAATGACATGTCGGTATGCAGAATAGCTTCGTTGTGCTGGTATCGAATTGCGCCGAGAACCTCACGCTCCTCTCGAGAAGCATCCTCAAGCAGTGCCAGAGCCTGATCGCTGTGGCAGGCAACAAATACGTAGTCGAACCATTCCTTGCCGCCTGAGTCCGAGTGAATTTCCACACGATCGTCAACCCGGCGTATCGATTTCACCGCAGTGTTAAGTCGGATTCGATCACGGTGTCCTGCGACGAGCTTATTCACGTACTCACGTGATCCGCCCTTTACTACGCGCCAGGTGGGTCGGTTCTTGACCTGCAACAGGCCATGGTTAGCGAAAAACCGAACCAGAAATGCCACAGGCATATCCAAAACTGAAACAGGTTCTGCGGACCAGATCGCTGCAGCCATGGGAATGAGGTAATGATCGATGAACTCGGCACTATAGCCGTTCTCGACGAGATAGCTGCCCAGTCTTTCTGACTCATCGTGCAGATCAACAGCCGGCAACATCGTTTTGTTGAATCGCAGGATATCGCGAACCATGCGATAGAACGACGGCCGCAACAAATTCCTGCGTTGCGCGAACAAGGTGTTCAACGATGAGCCGCTGTATTCAACGCCGGCTGCTTCGGCCTGGACGCTGAAGCTCATTTCGCTGGGTTGAGACTCTTGGCCAATCTCATCCAGCAGCCGAATAAAGTTCGGGTAAGTGCGGTCGTTGAAAACAATAAACCCGGTGTCGACAGCGAACTGTCGACCTGCTTCCTGAACATCCACAGTATTCGTGTGGCCACCGATATACGCGCCGGACTCGAATACTGTCACTTCGTGGTTCTGTCGAAGCTTGTAGGCAGCGACATTACCGGCAATTCCGGTACCAATAACAGCAACTCTCATCACGTCACCAGCGCTGTGGTACACGAACGAGGTCTGAAGTCTTGTAACCAAGCGACTCGACTATGGACACGAGTCGTTCATAGTCAGACTCCGAGATCGTCGGCGTACGCGCCATGATCCAGACAAAGTCGCGTTTCTGGCGGCCGACAATCGTCTGCGTGTAATCGTCATCGAGGTAAACGATTCGATAGTCGGCCTTTATCGGCCAGACAAATCTCATCCCCCAGAGAGCGTTCGACTCTGTGTCGGTAACAAACCCCTTCGGATTGTATTCTTTGGCCTTGCCGTCGAATCCGCCTGCCCTGAAGGTAAACTTCGTCGCAATGCTGCCGTCGTCATTCAGGCTATAAGTCTCGACAGCGTTGTGTGCCCCCTTCTCGAGAAACGTCGGGATATTGGCGATAACGTACCAAGGTCCCATGAAGCGATTGATTTCCACATGCTCCACTGTTTTCATTTCAGGTTCCTTGGCTGCGCATCCGCCAAGGATGCTTGCAACAACAATTGCGAGGATTATCGATTTCGAATGCATATTCATATCAAGACAACTCGTAGCGGATGACACGTCCGCCTTTGGCAACCGAACTAAGCGCCAACCATTCATCGTCAGGCGAATACCAGAGCGTCAGATCAACGCCAACGGCCGTCAGTTTGAAACGCTTTGCTTCTACAGGCTGCCCACGAACAACGAGAATTTCATCGCCAATCTTTTCAACCTGGACATCCACGTAGTCGCCCGTCTGCGGATTCAGAAGCTGTGTCTGATCAAGGAGTTTGGGGTTCCAGTACGCGAAGGTCATGACGCAGTCCGACAATTTCAATGCATCGTCGCCCGTGTCCAGATGAAAACCATCAGCGGTTTGCTCCCCTGAAACCAGCAGGCGCGTGCCATTCGTGTTCGTGCTGGCTTCAAGCGCTACCAGGCAACTGTCCGTCCAGCGCTCGTCGGCATTGTGCTCATACCGGTACGCGGGGATAAAAAAGATGTTGTATTGAAAACTCGCCTCGCTCAGTACTTGCGTCTCTCCATCCACCTCGGAGAGGCTGAACAAGTGCTTGCCAATCCTTTTTTCGTCCAGAAAAACATCGAAATCCCAGCGAGCAACGCTGTGGGTACTTTCGGTCGCTGTCGCGGCCTGTACCGACGACAAACCCAGTAAGGCAATGAGTGCAAGTCCGGTAAGAGATTTTTTCATAACTTCCCCTCTGCTCTGGTGTCGTTTTCCCGACGTGGTCCCGGGAAAAACGCATTGGTACGGCGAATGTAGTCAGCATATTCCGGACGACGGTCACTGATCGTGTTCTCAAGCATTGCGACACCTGAGACCTTCAAAAGAAGGAGCGACATCAGCAGCGGTGAAACAATGCTCCACCATCCACCCGAGGAGACAGCAAACAAATAGAACGCCCACCACATACAAAACTCACCGAAGTAATTCGGATGGCGGGTGTAACGCCACAACCCGGTATCCAGCACTTGTCCCTTGCTATCCTTGCGCGCTTTGAACCGTGCAAGCTGATAGTCGCCACCCGACTCGAAGACGAAGCCCACAAGCCAGAGTGTGACTGCGACACCATCAACTATGGTCAGAGCGCTGCTCGAGGTAATAGCCGGAAGCAACGGCAACGCGACCAGCCAGGCCAGCACTCCCTGCAAACCGAACACGATATACAGGCTTTTGAATTTGAATCCCGGCTCGTTCTTTTCACGTATCGACTGGTAGCGATAGTCTTCCGGCTGGCCCCAGTTTCGCGCTGTGATATAGACCGACAGGCGCAACGACCAAACCGCGACCAAAACCAAAACCAATGTGCCTTTGACAGTCAGTGGCTGTGCTGCGATCGCGAATACCACTGCTGCGATCAAAAAGAACAAAGACCACAAGCTGTCAACGAAGCTGACATCATTTTTTACGATACTGGCTAACCAGCTGACAACGCCAACAGCAAGAATAATGAATAGCGCGATGAAATAAGGGTGTTGCATCAGCATCGGGTGCTCTCCGCGATCCAACTGCGTCGTCGCCCTGGCATGCCATCGAGGTTCTCGGACAACCACATCAGAATCGGCATCATTATTGCCCAGCCAACGGCAAGCGCCATCAGGGCTGCGACCTGATTGCTAAGCACAATGCCCCCAAGCGCCTGCCCCCCAAGATAGGAGGCGGGACCACCGTAAAATCCGAGCAACGCAGCGAGTTTAGGTTGGCCTCGAAGCCAGCGCATGGAGACGTTCAACGTCATCGCAAACAACATCCACATCGAAATGATCCAATACGGGGCTAAGTGATCGCTAAAAAGACCGGCTTTGTAAGTGACCCAGCCCGCGGCAACCAGAATACTGTCGAAGCCAGCGCCTATCAAAGCGCAAATGACAACGAGCAAGATCTCCTCAAATGGCTTGCGCGCCGTATGCACGTGCAAAGCCAATGCGAGCAGGACAGCGACTGGTCCCAGCCAGGGCATTTGCTGTGCCCCACCGATAACAGATACCAGCCACGCAACTTGAAAGACGACAGCATTGATCAGGACCAACATGTTAGCGGCCCGCCTTTTGGAAAAGATAATGACCGACGTACCATTCGTGCCCTTCGTCATAGTCAAACAGCTCTGCACATGCCATGAAGAAGATTCGCCAGCGCTGCCACCACAACGACGCGTTTTCCTCGCCATAGCAGTCAGCAAGAATCGGCATGATCGATGCGGAGTTGTCGTCCATGTTCTTGAGCCATGCATTACACGTTTTCGCGTAGTGCTGACCATTCCAGTGCCAGCGTTTTTTGATGCTCAGGTTCTCGGCAAAACGCAACGGCAAGTCGGCGCTCGGCATGATCCCGCCACTAAAAAAGTGTCGGCTCATCCAGTCGCCCGGACCCTTGTCGATGTACTCGTAGGGTGTCGTTCGATGACAAAAAACGTGCATGAAGAACTGGCCATCAGGCGAGAGCCACTGATCAATGCGACGAAAGAGTTCACCATAGTTACGCATGTGTTCGAACATCTCGATCGAGACCACCCGATCAAAACGCTTGGCGGTTTCAAAATCGTTCATATCGCAAACAATGACGTCGATATTTTGGATGGAACGATCGCTGGCCTGCTTGAGGATAAACTCACGCTGTGAAGTGGAATTTGAAACCGACGTAACAGATGCATTGGGAAAGTGTTCTGCGATCCAAAGCGACAACGAACCCCAACCACAGCCAAGGTCCAGCACCTGCATTCCATCCTCGATACCGGCACGTGTGGCAGTCAATTCGAGTGCCGCCGCTTCGGCTTCTGATAGATTGCTAACATGCTTCGGCCAATGGCAGCAGCTGTACTTGAGTTGATCCCCCATGACGTGAGAGAAAAACTCCGCAGGCACTTCATAGTGCTGCTCATTAGCAAGGTCGGGAAGCAACGCAATAGGAGACTCGTTCATCATATCGACGAATCGATTCACAGTGTTTGCTGCGAATTCGACATCGCCTGAGTGAATTTCCTTGCGTTTCGACTCAAGGAGTCTGCGGATTCCACCACGAACTACAGCGTCGGGCACCAAGCCCGATTCCGTCCAGCTGACCGCTTTTGCTGTTAAGGCGCTCATGGCGACCTCCAAAAATATCTGGAGCCTAATATACGGTCCGTATTTTGGCCCAACAATGGCATGCGCGACTTTGTTACATCCCCTTACATATGGCTAAGGTACTGCAGGGCCGGCGTTTTTTTCTTCAGCTGAGGTCGGAAAACAAATGCCACTGAAAAGGTCTCTGCTGCGCGACCAGGGGTGTCAGACCAGCGGAATTCGCACCTCAAAACACGCTCCAGGCTGCGAATTCTTCAGTAGTTTTAACGTGCCACCATGTGCTTGGGCGACCAACGTCGCCAGGTATAGACCGAGGCCTGTGCCCCCTGACTCGCGAGTACGTGAGGAGTCGCCACGATAGAAAGGTTCGCCGATGTGGTCGGCATCTTCTTCGGGCAGCCCGGGCCCATGATCCTGAACCGTAATGATCAGGTCAGAGTTGTCCGCAGCGACCGTCACTTCAACCGGACCATCTGCAGGGTCCGAGTATCGAAGCGCATTGCTTATCAGGTTTTTCAAAAGCAACTTGATGCGCGCCTCATCAATGCTCGCCCGGAGTTGGCCGTCAATTTGGCTGACCTGAATACGATCTTGATCTCTCGAGAAAAAATCAGTCATCAGTTCATCGATGAGGTCACGAACAAGAACATTTGTACGACTGAGCAGCGCGTGTCGGACATTCAGGCGTTCTGCCTCGAGCAATGCCGAAACAATCTTCTCCATCTCCAGAATTTCTTCCCTGAGACTCTCCCTGTTCTCCTCCTCCTCCAGAAACTCAAGCGTCAAGCGCATTCTCGATAATGGTGTACGAAGTTCGTGACTGATACCCAGCAATAACGTGCGCTTCGCGTCCAGCATGCGTTCAACATCGGCCGCCAGTTGGTTAATACCATTTGCGAGGTCACCCAACTGGTCGCGACGAATATTCTCTATTCTGTAATCGAAGTTGCCACGACCAATGTGTTCCGACCCCTCACGTATCAATCCGATGGGTCGGAATAGCCAACCAACGGCGACGTAAGCGATCAGGAGAAATGTTAGCCCCATGCCAACGATCACATAAATGAGACTAAAGCCGCCAGGCTCATCCGCAATTCTCGGCGTTGACACTACAATCTCGTAATCGCCCTGGCTTATTTTCAGCAGGTTGTGATGTTTCCACTCCGCAAATTCGACGCCCTTCAGCTCATCTACCCAGGAATCCGGCTTATCACTGAAGGTCGGGCTTGGCGCGAATTCGAGCTCGCTCAGGCGCGGAAAATTCGGGTCTGACGCCCAGTCCAGCTTTGGGCCCAACATACGTATATCGACCGGCACACGTTTCGTTATTGCGATTGCTCGAGCAATGTTTGGCGGGGACCCGATATCGTCGCGAACGTAGTTCACATGCAGTGACAGGTGGCCGCTAATCAGACCTCGAATATCGTCACCGTTATAGACGATCTGAATAGCCTTTAGTGTTCCAAATACGAACAGTCCACCGAGCAGGATAAATATCGCCAGCAACCGCAGGGATAAAGACCTCGAGAATTGCTCAAGCATCGTCGGCTGGAACGCCTACAAAGGAGTATCCCCTTCCCCAGATTGTTTGTATGAATCGCGCAGGCTTGGCGTTATCGCCCAGCTTCTGTCGCAAACGACTAATCATGATGTCGACAGATCGGGTAAGCAGTGCTGCATCAATACCACGCAGCTCACTCAATATTTCATCCCGCGACAATTTTCGCCCATGTCGACGTGCAAGGATCAAGAGTAACTCGTACTCCATTGAGGTCAGATCAACAGTCTTACCGTCAACCTTCACTGTCCTCGTTGCCGTGGCGATCGCAAGTCCGTCAAACTGCAGCTTCCCGACGACAGAACCGATTTGCTCTGCCCGTCGTAATATAGCCTGCACCCGGGCAACGAGCTCACGGGGCTCAAAAGGCTTGCCGACGTAATCATCAGCACCTAACTCAAGGCCCGAGACGCGATCGATCACGTCACCTCGAGCAGTTAGCATAATGATAGGTATGTTGCTTTTCTTTCTGACTTCCCGGCAGATTTGGAACCCGTCCTTACCCGGCAACATGACATCCAGCAAAAGTAAATCAGGTTCGACTCGAGCGAGCTTCTTAAATCCATCTTCCGCGTCAAAAGCACACGTCAGCTTGATGCCGTGGCGCTCAAAATACGCTTTTAGCAGTTCCGAGTGCTTTTTGTCGTCATCGATAATGAGTACTTTGGACATGTGTTGACTATACCGCTTGTAATGTGTGTGAGCGCCATTTTTGGCTAATATAAACAACTGGAAGCAAAAAAAAAGCGCTCGAGAGGGGAGTTCTCGAGCGCTCCGAACCTTAACTGGTTCTTACGGCTTAGTTGCTACCGCCTTATATCGCGGGCTCGGGTGAGCCGCAAGCCGGCACTGCCGTCATATCGATAATTAAAGGCATCGGGTCCAGGCCACCGTCTGCCAGATCACGAGCGATCACGCTCAAAACAGATCCACCTGCGGTGAAGTCAAGGCCAAGCAGCTCAATGGCTGGCTCTAGTGAATCAGCTGCAGTCACAACAGCGTCGTACATATCATTTGGAATAGACAGCTGAGTTGTGTCGGTACCGAACGCTACGTCTGCAAAGTTCGGCTCGAAGGTACCGTCAATGGCCGTGCCTGCTTCAACCAGGTAAATATCTACAAGACCCGTGCTCGGTGAAGCGTGTGTGACGCGCAACTTGGTCTCGGTGATGATGCTGCGTCGATCATCGATCTGCGGCAATGGGACTATTGCCGGATCCATGCCCTCGGTCAGGAAGCCGGAGACGATCGCTGTTACCTCGGTGCTCGGCTCTACCACGAGAGCAAACTCTGTTGCGACGACGCTGTTATCCGCGCTGGCAACAACGCTGATGTTGTAGTCGCCTGGCGCGGGAATGGCGTTCAAATCACAATACGCGCCGAAGGGTACGTTGCGTACCAGTGCCAGCATCTCGTCTTCAGGCGTGCCGTTGACATCGGCCAGAATATCGACCGGTGGTGCATCCGGAGACAGATGAACAGCGATAGCAGAAGCCGGCGTTGCTACGTCTTCGAGTTTTGCAGCGGCGGTACCGTCCAGAACGACGAGGTCAACCGGCGATGCACCAGGACCTGTATTCTCGATCGCAACGATCATCAGGTCAGCACCGGCCGGGAGTGAAATTTCACCCGAGTCGAATACTGGCGTCAGTGTTTCGTCGCCGTCAACGGTAATACGGATCTGGTAGTCACCTGCGGGTACTTGCAACCGCCCTGTGTATTGTTCGAAAGCCAGTGGCGTACCTGCGCCGTTAACTGGCGAGCTGCCAGCAAGCTCATCGTCAAACGCCGTAACGTAGACATTTACTGCCGGAGCCGATGGTGATGCGTGAACAACCTGGGCACGAAAGAAACCGTCCGTAATCAGCTCGTCAGAAGCATTAACAATCGGCAAAGCGCGAATGCCGTCCGCCACTGTATTAACAGCGATGTAGCTTGCCTCGGTGTTGTAGTCAAGATTTACGTCTGCCTCGATGACCACGACATTACCCGCCGGAGTAATGGCTTCGACTGCAATAACATTTTCTTCGACAACCGGGACAAATCCGGAACCCTGCGAGTAGTCGACGACTTCAAGAGCCACAGCACCATTCACCCAAACATTCACAGCCGGTGCGTCCGGTGATGCATGCAGAGCGCGAACCATCGGTGTTGCTTCACACTCGAGCAGTTCTGTTGCTGTTACTTCATCCTGGTCCAGAACATCGTTTCTGTTAATGTCCAGTCCGCTGTCCAGCGCCAGGCCGCCACCCAGGCAGACCGCATCGCCCTTGGGGATAGCGCGAGTTGCAATAAGGGAATTGAAACCATCGTCGCCGTTAGATCCATCGGCTCCGTTCGTACCGTCTGTACCGTCATCACCTTCGCAGCCTGCGAAAAATAATGCCGATGAAATTATGCCTACCAGGTAAATCTGCTTGTTCACGTCAATCTCCACTTGGAATAAAAAACCTGAGTGAAGATTAGTGATATGCGAATCCTACTTCTGCCCGTTCAGGTAACAGATTGTTTCAGGATGTAACGCCGTGGATAGCGGCCAGTGAGGAAATTACCAGCGGACTCAGCTACGATAATGTTCGGCCCTGTATTCACACATCTAATTTTATGCTGAAGAAACTATTCATTCAGATAACAGAATCAATTTCTGTCGAAACCTCGACGGAAACCGACGTAGCAGGCCGTGAGGACGCTTTACGTCTCGCTACGGCCGTTTTAATGATTGATGTAGCTCGCGCAGACCACGTATTTGAAGAGAGCGAGTTCGATCGCGTGCTGCAACTTATCGAATCGCATTTTGCGCTGTCGCCTGAGCATTCTGCGGCACTGTTCAATGCGGCGGGTGAAGAAGCCGACGACATGGTGTCTTTGTACGAATTCACACAAATACTCCACAAGCACCTGGATGAGACCGAAAAGGCCCGAATCATCTCCATGCTATGGCAGGTTGCCTACGCGGATGGCCAACTGGACAAATACGAGGATTCCCTGGTGCTGAAGATCAGCGATCTGCTCTACGTCAGTCGCGGACGCGTAATGCGCTTGAAACATGACGCACAAAAAGTTGCCGGTGTCCCAATACATGAATAAGACGGCCCGTCTGGTCGCGTTCAATATTGCGCTTTTTTCGTTGGGTCAGGCTGCCGCCCAGGATATCGAACCGCGTCGATGGACCCCACTGCCGGCCGGCATAAATCTGCTTGGCGCTGGCTACGTGCAGGTAGAAGGGGATGTTTTCTTCAATCCGGTGTTGAAAATCGAAGATGGGACGGTCAGCGGCCAGGCAGCAGCGATCTCCTATGTGCGGTCGTTCGCTGTCGGCGAGAGGCTTGCGCGCCTGGATGTTTTGCTGCCATGGGCGAATATGCGCTGGTCCGGCTTGCTTGATGGTTCACCGGCAACGGTATCTCGAGTTGGGCTCACAGATCCCAGCGTGCGCCTTTCGATGATTCTGGCGGGCGGCAAACCCGACAAGCTGGCGACCTCTCATACGGTTGTCGGCGCCGCCATCAAGATAAGCGTTCCGATGGGAGAGTATTTTGACGATAAACTCCTGAACCTCGGCGAAAACAGATTCATCGTACGGCCGCAAATCGGCGTTCTGCACACCCGCGGCAACTGGTCCTATGAGCTGACCGGCTCGGTATTCCTGTACGGTGACAACAACGACTTTTACGGCAACTCGACGCTGCAGCAGGAACCCCTGTATGCGGCACAAGCCCACGTGATTCGAACCTTCGACAAGCCAGGATACTGGGTGGCGTTAAGTGCTGGCTATGGTTGGGATGGCCAGTCAACGGTGGACGGAACGAGGGCCGACGATAGTCGTAGATTATCGCTCTCGGCGCTCGCCGTCGGCATTCCTGTTGGCACAAAACAAGGGCTCAAGTTCGCCTACGTTCGCTCCCGGACAAACACATCAACGGGCGGGGATGTTGATTCAGTTTCTGTCGGCTGGTCTTATCGTTTTTGATGGCAGTGTGCGGCCACAAGCGGGTTTCGAACGCTGCGAGATACGCCCTCCGGTCAGCCTTACATCTACGGGTTTAGCGGGGGGAGCTCACTAACTGCTGCCGCCGTCAATCCGCCAATGTAGCGCCGGCGCGCCGTTGCCAGTCCATCAGCCAGTCGGCTTGTGTTGCCATCACTCCCGCCATTTGAGCAGGAGTAGTTCATCCTGCTCAACGACTCAAGGTCTGATACAAGTGCCGCGTCGCCGTAACCGAGCGCTAACTGCCGCATGCTCATCGCTGGATCAAGCCGCTGCAACCAAACCAGCATCGCACGGTAGGCTTCGTCAGCGTTGTTCGCTCGTAAAGCGGTTTGCAAAATGGCAAATGCGTGCGGCTCCGACCTGCTGCGTTTCTCTTTAGCCACACGCAAATGACCTGCTGCAGCGGAACCGGCTACAGTGATAACAACGGCAAGAATACTCGCGCCAGCCGCAATTAAGATCCACAACCACCAGCGTCCTTCGGCTTGCACGCCGTCGTTTGGCGATACCACCGGCGGTCCAGCAACGTTGATTACAAAGCCCTCAACCATTGCACTGTCAATCGTCTCTGTTGCGGAATTCCAGAAAGCAAGCGTCAAATCAGGAACGACAAATTCACCGCCCGCATCGAATACCAACGTCAGCCTTTCACTTCGCCGGGCAATGCTGCCATCGTCAACGCTCGGTGTGTCGGCGTATATCGAAACTCCATCGAAGGACAACGCCGGCACCAGTGGCGGCAGGAAGATTGCCGGCAAGCCCTCGAGCTCCGCGATATAGTTGAGCACCAGCGCATCGCCAGCCTCGAGGTCGTCGACTTCACCCTCGACGCTCAGGCTCAACGCCAGACTGCGGCCGGCAATATACGGATCCAGTCCCGCTGCCCCCGTTGGAACCGAACCTTGAAAAATAATCTCTGGCACGTCGATTTCCATCGTCACCGGATCGGAACCTGGATTGGCGTAGGCGATCGACATTGATTGTCCGTCCAGCTTGTAACTCGCTCCCAGCAACGGAAGAATCTCGTAGCTACGCACAATCCCCGACCAGCTGTCATTACCGACGCGCTCGCGAATCGGGTATGAACTGTCATCGGGTAAGCGCGTAATCGCGTTAGCGAGTTCGAAGTTTGGATAGATCGGCGGCCGGGTGAACCATGTCGGCACGAGTACAGTGATCTTCAGCTCGATGGATTCTCCGACCGCCACGGTCCCGGGACTAATCTCTGCTCGCACGATGGGCCGATCCTGCGCGAACGCAGCAGCACTGGTGACAAGAGCGATGATTGAGAGAACGACGAATCTCATTCCGCTAGTCCTGCGCGACTTTCCTCAAGAAGAAAGCGCGTTCTCAGAAAATCCCGTGTGTCGGTGTCGACTCCACGCATCCATTTCTCAGCCGACTCCATCTCTATCGTGCTCTGCTGGGTAATCTCGACCTCAACTCCGCGTTCCTTGGTGTTGTCAAAGACGTAGTCGTCTGCACTTAGCTCGCTTTCATCACCGCTGTCCGATTGCTCTCGAGCGCGCTCGATGTACTCGAGCGTATAGGCCGCAAGATCCAGATTCTCCCTGGCCTCAACCCAGTCGGGTGCTTCAGCAACGGCCTGTTGGTAGGCGACGATCGCTTTACCGTACTCTCGCCCCTTCATGAAGGCGTTGCCGCGATTGTAGAAACCTGCGGCTGACGGTAGTCGCCCAAATGCCGCCGCCGATTCGGAATACAGGCCTGAATCATAGGCCGCAACACCTTTCCAGGCCGGGTCTTCGAAGCGCTCATACGCGGCAGCAAATTCAAGCTTGTCGTAAATTCGCTGCGCCTGCTGGTCGGGAGTCCACCACAATGAGACGAAGTCGCCGGTCCGCCACGACTGCCACGCAAGTCCCGCGGCGGCCGCCAACGTAACCAGCAGCAGCCAGTAAGCAAAGCGCCTCGAGTCACGATGCATCGCAGAGCCGCCTACCATCGCATTGTCCACCCACGCCGGAACCAGAGAAGCGCCAGCAGCGTCGCAGGCCACAGTAACCACCAACCCTGATCACGCCATGCCGCGTCAGGATCATCTGCGAGCCGCAGATTGGACTGGATCGTCCGCAGCAGCTGCCGGATATCGGCATCGCCAATACCGGATCGCACAACCGACATCTTCGCCTCAGCCGCGAGGCGCCGCAGCAGAGCCGGGTCAATGCGGGTATCGAGACGCCCGCCGGTTGCGGCCATCACCGGACTGCCGTCGGGCATGAACGCCACGCCGCCCTCATCACTGCCGATGACCAGCGCCGCCAGCGACGGCATGTCGGGCTGCAGCGCGAAGTTGGCAAGGGGCGCAATGTCACTGCTGTCAAAGCCATCATTGACGAACAGCAGCGTGCCCGCGGCTGCGCGGTCGCCGAGCAAACTCCTCGCTAACGGCAGTACGCCGCCGGCCTGTGAGCCGGCGGCCGGCATGATTGCCGGGTCCAGACTTTCGAGAAACGGCTGCAACACGTCGGCATCCGTGCTCGGCGGCACGACGATGTGCGCGGAACCTGCGTATGCAATCAACGCCGTCCTCGACCCGGTCCGCGCTGCCACCAGGTCCATCACCTTGAATCGAGCCCGGTCGAGGCGCGTGGGTTGAGAATCGTTGCTGCGCATGGAATCTGACACTTCGATTGCAATAATCAATGGTGCGGATTCGGTGAACCACGGGCTTGGTTGCTTGCTCCATGTCGGTCCGGCAGCGGCCAACGCTGCAGAGATCGCCGCGATACAAACGCCATCGACAGCACGAAGTCCGTTACGCGCGTTGCGGTTTACTGTGAGTGCCGCACGCAGATGCGGTGCGACGATATCACCGACCTCGGCCCGGCTGGCTTCACGACGCCGAACCAACCACCAGATCAGAGTGATCGCCGGTAGTGCTATCAGCCACACTGGACGCAGAAATTGCAGTGTCTCGATCATGCGCGTGACCCTCGACGCCGTGAACCAAGAATCAACGCGGCGTAAGCAAACAAAACCAGGATGACCGCCAGTCCGGCAGGCCAGTGCACGAGCGATTCGCGTGGTCGCCATGACTGAGTCCGCACTTCGGCGGCAGCGGTTTGATCGATACGCCGATACACGGCGTCGAGTGCCGCCTCGTCTTCGGCATTATGAAACTCGCCGCCCGTTCTGCTGGCTATCGCCGCAAGCACGTCAAAATCGACACGATCTTCCCCCGTCGCATCCGTATCGCCGATACCGATGGTGTGAATCTCGATGCCATTCAGCGCGGCAATATCGGCCGCGTTGATGGGGGTCATCTTACTGGCCGTATCGTTGCCGTCAGTTAGAAGAATCAAGAGACGATCGTCGATTTCGCTCGCTTCGAAGGAGTTAATCGCAAGACCGATGGAGTCGCCCAACGCGGTTTTTGGCCCAGCCATGCCAACTTCCATCAAATCAACGAGCGCCCTTGCGGTCTCAAGGTCGCGAGTGAAAGGAAGCTGTAAATAGGCTTTGGTACCGAAGACGACCAGTCCGATTCGATCGCTTTCGCGCTCGGCAACAAACTGATCAACGACGCGCTGCACCGCTTCGAAACGCGAGATGTCGGTGCCGTCCTCGCCGGGGAAGTCGTAATAGTCCATCGAGCCAGACAGATCAAGCGCAAGCATGATGTCGCGGGCTGCTTCGGTCCGCACAATGGGCTCGCCGACCCACTCAGGTTTCGCGAGCCCGGCGACCAGCAGCAACCAAACAAGTGTCGCGACCAACAACTGCAACCAACGGCGGCGCAAGATGACCGCGCCGGCACGTGCTTCGCTGCCCGCGGCTGCGGCAATTTGTGCAAAGAACGGTACGCGCAGAGCGCTGACACGCTCTCTTTGTGGCGGCAACAGCCACCACGCCAGTAACGGCAGCGGTATCGCCAACAGCGCCAGTGGATGCGCAAACTCAAGCACGATGTTTCCTGATCCAGCGCCGCGCCGGAGCGCTCAACAGGCGTCCGTCTGCGTCCGGCCGATAGGCCGCACCGGCAAGCCGTTCAGCCGCTTGCGCAATCTGCCTATCCTCGTTCGTAGACGCTATCAGGAACTCGGCCCACTCGCTGCCGCTCAGCGATGCAACCTGCGATCGTGGATACGCAGCCAAAGCCGTTCGCTTGAGCAGCAACGCAATGCGCTGCGCCATCTCAAACGGACCCAGTTCCGGTTCGCTGTCGATACTCTTGAGCGCCGCAAGCGCTGCGCGCCGATAGCGATTTCGACGTCGGCGCAGCAAGCCATACCAGACCACGATGGTCAGCACTGCGAGCAGCCACGCCAACACAATCCACCAGCCGGATGTTATGGGGAGCCCGGTTACAGCGTCGGGCATGACGAGCCCGTGCATCAAGTCCAGTAGTTGCGGAAGATTTAGGCCGTCGTATTCGCTCAACGTGCGCTCCGCCTGGGCGCCAGCTGCCCCATGAGTCGGCGCAATTGCGGCAACGTTTCTTCGCCGGAACTCAGCGGCAACACCGACAGGTTGATGCTGGTCTGCCAGTTCTGAATTTTCTCGAGCCGACCGCGCGTATAGCTGCTTACGGCATCGCGTATCGACGCCGAGCCCAGATCAATCTCGGCCTGCATTTGGCCGTCGCCGATGATGGTTCGGGCACCGGGTTCGATGTGCTCTGCGACGGGGTCATAGACCAACACTAACAAGACATCGTTATGTGCCGCGATTCCGCTTAGGCGCCGATGCGTCATATCGTCGATGCCGTCGAAATCACTGAAGACGACGACCAGATGATCATGATGTGCAAGACGGGCCACACTGCCCAGTGCCCGGTTGAGGCTATCCGGAGACGGCACGACTGTTTTGTCAGCGTCCAACTCTGTGTTCATCTCTACGATGGATTCAAGCAAAGCAAAAACCGTGCGCTGACTTCGTCTGGGTGCAATATCAACCTGGTGATCATCGTTAAATACGATGCCCCCCACCCGGTCGCTGGCATTGAGGACACGAAACGCGGCAATCGCCGCGGCTTCCGCCGCCGTCACCGCTTTCATGTTCAGCTCTGAGCCAAAAAACATCGACATGCGCTGGTCAACTACAAGCAACGCCGGGCGGTCGCGCTCTTCGGTGAATACCCGCACATAGGGCTTGCCGGTACGCGCCGTTGCCTTCCAGTCGATCGAACGAATGTCATCGCCAGGCAGGTAGTCGCGCATTTCTTCGAAGTTGAGGCCGCGCCCCCGCAGTCGCGATGCGTGTCGGCCGTTGAGCAAACTTGCGGACGGCTGGCGCGGCAGGAAACTAAGCCCACTCGCCGCAGCCTGCAGGCCCCTCAAGTGGGCCAGCGACACATGTATGCGCGTGTCAGTTGTCATGCCGAACTCAGGGCAGTGCGACTTGCTCGACGAGAGCGT
>JAACFM010000103.1 GCA_009937445.1 Gammaproteobacteria bacterium
TGGGTTTTCCCATCGCGTTGTTCCTTGCCTGGGCGTTCGAACTGACGCCGGACGGCGTCAAAAAAACCATAGAAGTTGACCTTGACGCATCCATCACGCCGTCGACAGGCCGTCGCTTGAATGTCGTCATCATCGCCGCGCTTGCGTTGGCGGTGGTCTTGTTGCTCGCAGATCGGTTTCGCACACCGTCGACTGAAGTCGCCGCGGTGCAAGAGACGGCGGCAGAGGCAACTGCGCAGCCAGGTAGACAGGCAATCGAACCGGCAAGCGCGCTGGACAAGTCGATCGCGGTGTTGCCGTTCTCAAATCTTTCCACCGACAAGAGTACGGACAGTTTTGTCTCCGGGCTGCACGATGATCTTTTGACGCAACTGTCGAAGGTCAATGATCTGAAAGTTATCTCGCGAACCTCGGTACTCGGTTACGCCGGCACGACACGCAACATCAAAGATATCGCCGATGAACTCGGCGTTGCCACAGTGATGGAGGGCGGCATACAGCGCGCTGGCGATCGGGTGCGTATAAACGTACAGCTTATCGACTCGGAGACGGACGAACACATCTGGGCTGAAACCTATGACCGGGTACTCACGACCGATAACGTGTTTGATATTCAAAGCGAGATAACGCGACACATCACGACCGCGCTGCAGGCGGCTTTGACGCCAGCTGAAGAGACAATCTTGGCGAACCGCTCGACCGACAGCCTTGCGGCCTACGAGGCCTACCTCAAGGCAAAAGTGCTTCTGGAGGAGCAGAACGCGAACTTGGGTGATCTAGCCGGCGAAGCGATTGAAGCCGCTACCTTGGCG
Organism: Gammaproteobacteria bacterium; assembly: GCA_009937445.1. Taxonomy (GTDB): domain Bacteria; phylum Pseudomonadota; class Gammaproteobacteria; order Steroidobacterales; family Woeseiaceae; genus UBA1847. The sequence goes on from JAACFM010000103.1 coordinate 813, forward strand.
GTTGAGCTGGATCCGAACTTCACCGAGGCGTGGGCGCTATTAGCACGCGCTTACCTGAACGAGTTTTGGTATTTAAATCGCGACCCCGCAGACGCCAATGCGGCGCTTGCAGCGATTGATCGTGCGAGGTTGCTACAACCCGACTCGACCGAGGTCGGGTTGATGCTCGGTTTGTATCATTACTGGGTCAATTTTGATTACGCCTCGGCGCTTACTGAGATTGATCGGGTGCTCGCGCTCGAGTCAGGTAATGAAAAAGCATGGGCAATCAAAGGCTGGACTTTGCGACGGGCCGGTCGCTGGACCGAGGCGCTTGATGCCATGCAGCACGCGGCGGTGCTAAACCCGAATTCTGAAGAGAACATGCGGGAAGTTGCAGATACGCTTCGGGTACTCGATCGTTATCAGGACGCAGCGGCGTGGCAGGATGCCATTGAAAAACGCGAACCTGGAAACCTTTCAATCGAACAACGACGGGCCGCGTTGACATCGAAAACGACCGGTGATGCAACAAGAGAGATCGCGATTTGTCGAGAGCTTGCGGCGTTAGACTCGACAGGTTTGAATGACCGGGTGTTCTACCTGAAGTTGGAATCGGAAATGGGCGATGGTGAGCGGGCGCTCGAATTCCTCGATCAATGGGCACCAGGTACGGTCGATATTCAGTATGAGTTTTGGCCGGAAGATCTGCTGCGCGCCTACCTGGTTTATAACGCGGGCCGCACTGATGATGCCAGAGATCTTGCGGCGCAAGCGATGCCGGTCATTGAGGCCGCGCAGCGTTTTGAGCCTAACGAGGCGGATATCGAAGCGGCCAAGGGGCTGGCGCTGGCGCTGATGGGGCGAAAGGATGAGGCGTTGGTATCGGCGCAGCGAGTGCGGGAGCTTTATCCCAGGTCTCTCGACGACTGGGGCGGCAGTAACTACCTGTTTCATGCTACGAGAGTGCTGGCGGTTGCCAGGCATGACGATTTGGCTATCGAATGGCTTGATGATTACCTTTCAGGAACGGGCGCAGACTGGACGCTTATAGGGCTGCAACAAGTACCGGCCATCAAGAAATTCGCTGACACACCGGCGTTTGCAGCGCTCGTCGAAAAATACGGCCTGGTGCCGGCGGATAAAAGTCCTAAACAGTAAAAGACTTCAATCATGCTCATCGGTCTTGACGAATTTTGCAGTGCGTACTGAAAACGACACGGGCTCTTCTAGAAACACGAAGCCAAGCGCTGTGTACAAAATGCTCAAGTCTGCGGTCTCGAAATCGGCCAGGTCGATTTCATAGGTCTGCCAGCTATCGCTGAGCTGTAACGCTATTCTTGTTGACATGCCGTCCGCCGGGTCCTCCGCGTCTTCAATATTGACCAGGATCTTCTCGCCGCCTGTGTCGCCCTTTAACTCCAGCAGCAGTTTGTCGTAGGTCGAATAGTCCAGACCCTGCCGGTTGGAGCTGACCGAGCTGGAGCCCAGCCAGATGCCGGCCCACGCAGCGCCACCGTAGTAGTCGATGTGCAGGCTGTCACCGATGCGTTCGAAGGAATTGACGTCATAGGGACTTGGCCGCCCCGCGGCGAAAGCTTCGGAGCCCACACGCGGATCGTTGGCGTCCGCGCTCATTAAGTAATGACTTCTCCAGAGGACCTGTCCATCCATTATGACATTCGGATCACCGACGCCACTGCCTGAGTCATGAATGTTATCGAGGATAGCCATCGCTGTTGCGTCAAGTTCCATGCTGTCGATTTCGATCAGGCGCTGGAACGCTTTGCCCAGGTGGTTCAGCCTGTCATATTCGCGTAGCAATGAGTTGGACGACGCAGCAACCAAGATCAACTCTTTGGTTGTCGAGGCCAGCAGCAATTGCCGAAAAGCAGGCTGCAAGAATTCAAACCGCTCCGCGGTCAGCGTATACGCGGCCGTCATTTCCCAGCGCTCAAATTCATCCGGCCAGCTGGACAACACCTGCAGCCTCAGCATCCGGGTCAGGTCATTAAAATCTTGCTCCTGTGCTGCAATTCGGTTGATGGTGTCGTAGTAATCGTACAGTAGCCGTTCTATATCAGTGCCCTGTATCTGCTCCAGTGCGCCGGAGCTTTTGAGCGCTTCATAGCCGCTACTGCTGGCATTGAAATGGCGCAGCGTTGACGCTTGATCGATCGCCTCGCCAGCAAACATCACTTCAGATGTGTCATAGGAATCGCGACGATCCCCGAAACTTGCCCAGCGTAAGCCAAGCTCCATAGCTCTTATGCGTGCCGAACGAATCTCGTTGATGGAGGCCCGGTCGCTGCCGATATTTCTCTCAATCGTGTGCAGGTAATTGCGCAGCGTCTCCTGCTGTAATTTATCGCTGTTCCAGTTGTCGATCTGCAAGGCGATCAAAATACCAATAACGACTAATGCCATTTCGCCCAGTGCATAGAGCAGGTATTTGCGAAACTCACTGTCACCAAAATAGCTTTGTTTTATTTTTCTAAGAATCAGCAGCATTAGAGAACAGGTTCACCCTGAGGTTCGTTTATGGAATTAATGGCGCGCTTATTTGACGGGGTTCTTAAGCTGGCAAATCATTGCAGATTCATTCGATCCAGGAAATCATCCCACCGGGGGTCGTCCTTTAGCAGCTCGGTGAAAATACTGGCGCCCTTAATGTAAACAAGTCCGGGATCTCTTATGGCGAAGCCGCGTTCAAGAGCTGCAAACGTTTCATCGACGTCACCCCAGGATGCGTAGACCGCGGCTGCCTGTACTGAGGCATCATCACCATATTCGTCAATCAGTTCCTGCAGTTTTATCTGTGCGGTCTCACCGTCACCCATCGCATGATAGATAATTGCCTCATCTTGCAATCGAAAGAAGCCGAATATCTCTTTTTCGGCGGCGGCCAGTGCCAGGTCCAGGTCCCCGCGACGAATATGCAGCCCTGCAAGCGTATGATGCACACCACCACTGTTTGGCATCGCGCTGACGAGAAATTCGGCTTTCGCCAACGCCTCATCGAGTCGCCCCAGCCTCGTCAGCATATTTACGTGCGTTCGCGAGATGAGTTGATTGAGCGGATCTTGCGCCAACGCCTGTTCGATATCCGCATATGCGCTGAGGTTATCGCCACGGATTCCTTTCAACCGCGCCATTTCCACAACGATATCCGGGTCACCAGGGCGTAATGAGAATGCGCGCTGGAGTGACGCTTCGGTGCCGTCCCAGTCCCAGTCATAGGAGAGTTGTACGTGGGCCAACGCGAGGTAGGCGTCGGCAAGGTTGGGATCCAGTTCTATCGCTTTTTCTGCTGCCACGCGTGCTCGCGCATACCCTTCGGCAAACCCGGTACCGAAACCGGTCTTGTTACTGATCGCCTGAGAAAGGCCGGCCCAGGCGAGGGCCATATCGGGATCGTTCTCCAACGCGAGCTGAAACTGCTCAATGGCCTTGCTCCAGTCCTCCTGAGTCCGCTTATTGAAGTACGACAGACCAAGGAGGTAGGCATTGTAGGCTCCGAAATCGCTGGTCGCCGTCGTTGTTGTAGAGACGTCGCCAAGCAGGTTCTTGCGCAAGGCACTGGCCACCGCCTCGGCGATTTCATCTTGTACGCTGAAGATGTCGCTCAAGTCGCGATCAAAGGTCTTTGACCACAGGTGATAGCCGTCCACCGTGTTGATGAGCTGGGCGGTTACGCGGATCTGGTCACCGGCTTTCTGCACGCTGCCTTCGAGGATGTTGCTGACATTGAGTTGTTCCCCGATATCTCTCAAGTCCGTATTCATGCCCTTAAAAGCAAACGATGACGTTCGGCCGGCAACCTTGAGCTCCCGGATCTGCGCCAGCGCGTGCAACAGGTTTTCCGTCAGTCCGTCAGTGAAGTACTCCTGGTCTTTTGCGGGACTCATGTCGACGAAGGGCAATACCGCGATGGAGTTGGTGTCTGCTACGGGAGCTGTGGTGGTTGACGCCAGCTCCGGGGCGGGAGGCGTGTCTGCAGATTGCAGTACAAACTTGTCAACCAGCAGCATGCCGACTGCGACGACGAGAACGCCGATGATCAGTGTGTTGAGTTTGCGGCCGGTGGTGTGAGTGATCGACTGGCTGCGATCGACGTCCTTTTCCTTTTTTATGCCTTCGGGTGTTAGCTCGAACGCCCAGGCGAAGAACAGCGCAACCGGCAGGCCCAGCGCCAGCATCAGCAGGACAGCTTTGATGACCCAGCCGGGAGCCTCAAAACTGTCGAGCGCCAGCTCCGCTACCTGGGCGAGAAGCCAGGCGACCAGAATATAGGCGACACCGACACGAACGACGTTACGGCGTTTGAGTTCGTTAAAGATTCCGCTCACGGAAAACTTCCCCAGGACAATGGCGCGATGCCAACAGACTGAAAGTATGGCAGAAATTCACTGCTTCACCTAACGTCGGGACGGGCACTCTTGATCAGGTCATAGGCAGAATTGAGCTCCCGGGAGCGCTCTTCGGCAACCGGGCGCATGCTCTCGGGCAATCCCCGCGACGCCAGCTTGTCTGGGTGATTCTTGCTAATGAGCTTGCGATAGGCGCGTTTGATTTCCGCCGGGTTCGCGTCCTTTGTAATGCCTAGCGCCGCATAGGCATCGTTAAGTCGGTCTTGCGGCGGTTGACCACCGGGCGCCGACGGCCCGCCCATAGCGGCACGCAGCAGAGCCTCGAGTTGTGATACGTCCGCCTCCGTCAAACCCAGCCGCTGTGCGATACGCACCAGCATCGCGTGTTCGGCAGGATCGATACGCCCGTCTGCGGCGACCGCCATGCATTGCAGTTGCAGGAATAACTGCACCAGTGGTCCACGGCCACGACTGATCTTCGCGAACTGATCGACCGCGGCGTCCAGATCAAAACCGTCTTGTTTGCCGCGGTTGAAGGCGGCCTTGGCTTGCTTGCGCGACTCGTCCTGCAGCTTGAGCATGCCAAAAATCTGCTCGACCGCGTTGATCTCCTCACGCGATACGACGTTGTCTGCCTTACACAGCGCTCCCATGATGGAGAACGTTGAGTCGAGCAATTGTGTTTGTGCGACTTGCAGGGTGCCGACGAGGACTTGCCGCAAAACGAAACTGCCGGCATAGCCGATGAGTCCGCCGACAATGAGGCCGCCAAAGCCGCCGAATGCTGCGCCGATGAGCGCGCCGATAAAGGGAAGCATCAGACTTACCTCCGCCCGAACGACAGCATGCCTGTCGCAAGAGCTGTTCCAAGGAAAATGATTGTGCATCCAACGACCATAATCGACGTCACCTTTTCATCAATAAAAATGGTACCCCATAACATCGCAAATGCCGGAATCAGGTAAGTAACAGTAATCGCCTTCACAGGACCGACATTGCGTATCAGCCGAAAATACAGAATGTAGGCAATACCGGTACTGGCAACGCCCATGATAATCGCGGCGATCCAGGAGCGGGTCGAGACGGGCTCACTCGGCCAGAGATAAATGGCAATGGGCAGCAAGATGATGGCCGCAGCGGTCATGGTACCTGTTGCTATGGCCAGGGAATTCATCTGGCCCATGTATTTCTTGGTGAAGTTTCCGCCGACCCCATAAAAGATCGCAGCGATTATCCCGGCGAGTATTGCGACGGTGGTGCCGTCAAAATCGAGCGTCACCTTGTTCCAGACGAGGACCAGCACACCGACGAAGCCGATGACAAGACCGACAATCTGGCTAACACCAAGCCGGTCGGATAACCAAACCCAGGCAACTATCGCGGCAAAGATCGGTGCGGTGGCGTTCAGGATGCCGGCGAAACCGCCGGTGATGCTGAGCGTGGCAAACGTCAGCAGAAAAAACGGCGCGGCTGAATTCAAAACGCTCAAGATCGCCAGCTTCTTCCAATGCACAGTCAACTCGGAGATGTTTGCGCGCAGTAAGAAAATGGGCAACAGAAACAATGCCGCAATAACCACGCGTACTTCCACGAGAACAAGCGGTCCGAACTCGGGAGCCGCAATACGCATGAATAGAAAAGACGCACCCCAAACGGCACTCAGGGCAACCAGGTCGATGATATCGCTGAGTTTCATGGTGGAGTCCGATTGTGTCCGGGGCGGGTAGTAGGGCAGATGCGAGCTTAACGCAGGATGTGTTCAGGCGTCGCAAAAAAAAACGGGAACCGCCAGCGAGGCGGTTCCCGTTACTCTGGTCGATCTGCTTACAACGAACCGCAGGCGCCTCCAGCATAGGGGGTCAGTTGTGTGTCTGGTGCAGTGATAGCCGTCACACAGAACTGGAGACTTCGCAGTCCCTTAACGGAAGTGCTCGTCTTAAGTTTCGTAGAAATGCCATTAACATCCGCCTGATCCTCGATCATCTCCTGATTGATATCACCGATGAAGTCGCCAGTGACCAGGGCGTAAGGAACCGGGTTACCCACGTCATCTACTACAACGACCGTGGCTTGTCCGAACTTGAAGCCCTTGGAGCCGCTAACGGTCGATACCGTTATGCTGCCAACCGCGATGCTCGTGCCGGCACCGGCCGCTTGCGTCTTCGCGGTGGCTGTGTTCGAGTAATCGGACGGTCCAGCACCGTTTACTGCGGCAACCTGGTAATAGTAGGTCTGGTCGGCAGCCAGCCCTGTGTTCGAGTAGGTTGTTACATTGGCGCCGGGCGAGGCGATCGACGTGTAATTAACCCCGTCATCCGACCGGTCAATTGAGAATGCCGTTTCGTCGCCCGAGGTGTCGGTCCAGGCAAGGTCGATTTGGCTGGTGGAAACAGCACTCGCTCCCAGGCCCGTCGGTGCCGATGGCGGCAGAGGTGTTGTTCCACCAAGCGAGAACTTGTTTTTATAGTCGCCATCACCCGGGAATATCGGTGGTGGGCGGCCGCCAATAACGTCCATCCAGCCCATGGCGCCCTGGTCTTCATGCGCAAGGATGTGGCAATGGAAGATCGTCCTGCCTTCGTAGGCTTCCTGGGCGCTCATGTCGAAACGCAGGTCGCAGTTGCCGGCTATGACGTCATAGAACTCGCCAGCCTCAAACGGCCCGCAGTCGTTCTGTACCTGCACGTGGTAGATATGCAGGTGGAACGGGTGGTTGGTTGCGCCGTTGAGCGACCACTCCTGAACACCATTCGCATTCTTGGTTAGATTCGGAATTACTTTGTCGAATTTGCGGCCGAGTACCGAGCGTGCGCCCATTCGAATACTGTCGGTATCTACAGGCGTTTTGTCGCGTAGGTCGTGCAGGTAGACTGGCCGCAATGCGGACCATGTTGCGGTTGGGCCAGCTGAGAGATCATAGGGACCTACGGTTTCGTCAGTAGTACCGCTGATGACTATATTAGCCACCTGCGTGCCCGCAACACTGATGCTGGAGTTGCTGTTACAACGCACCGCCAGGCCGGCACGTGATGCGCCTGTCAGGGTTAGCGTGTTGTCGGTGAGAATACTCGGAGCTTGTGTGCGCCAGACGCCGTCTCTGGACAGCAGGCCGACTTCGCAACCGGCACCGATTTCCAGGTCAACGAGCCTCGCGTCCTGATCGGCTACCAGCATGCGCCAGTGCTGCCAGGTGTTAGCCGGGATGCAGACATCGCCACCGGCGGATCCGTTGAGGGTCCAGCCCGTGCTGAACGTGCCACTGATTAGTGAGTCGCCGCCCGTGCCTTTGGAGTTACCGGGTTCCAGAAAGCCGAGAGCGAGGTGTTGCTCAGTCATGGCGGCGACGTTATCTGGCATGCCGTCACCCGCATCGTCAATGATGATCAGGCCGAACGCGCCACTGGATACTTGCAGGAATGTCGAGCCGTGGTGATGGGCGTGATACCAGTACGTGCCGCCCATGTGGTTTTCAGGTATCTCGTAAACATAGTCACCGCCAAAGCCGCCTTCGAAAAAGCGTGTGACGTCGTCTCCCGGTGTCTCGCCCGAGATGTGCAAGCCGTGCGTGTGCACGTTAGTGACGTTCGGATCCTTGAAGATATTGTGCTCTTCCACCTTTGGCTGGTAGGGCAGGGTATTTTCAAAGCGCAGAACGTATTTCTCGCCCGGCTCCATGACGATGGTGGGACCCGGAATGGAATAATCGCCAGCCACCTCAGGCTCCCCATCCGGCCTTTGCACCTGTCGGTAGGCACGCGTCGTTAGCGTTTCACCGTTGATGTCGAAAGTGGCTTCACCCATTTGCAGGACGCCAAAGAAATGGTCGCTCTTTTTTTCCCACTGGAAGATCTCAGGGTTAGCGACTGCATTCGCATTGCTAGCACAGTCTTGAGCGTAAGCGGTGGCACTGAATATTGGCAGAATTGCGAGTGCGAGGAGGAGACGTTTCATTGTTATTATCCTTTGCAATAGTAATATAACCGAAACATTTTCTCTTTTATCTTGCAGTCGTTCCTATTGTCGAAAGTACCTATTTTGAAATATTTCATGGCAACCTGATTAAGGTACAAAATGACCATACCTATCTACCAAGTTGATGCGTTCACCTTAGGCCCTTTCTCCGGCAACCCGGCAGCTGTTTGTCCGCTGGATAGCTGGCTTGACGATGACACCATGCAAAACATCGCCGCCGAAAATAATCTCGCGGAGACGGCCTTTATTGTGATGCGTGAGGGAGGCTACGATCTGCGCTGGTTCACGCCGACGGTCGAGGTGGATCTTTGTGGTCATGCGACGCTCGCTGCCGGCTATGTCGTTCTTAACCACTTGCAGCCGGATCTAAACTCAGTGTCGTTCGAAACGATCAGTGGCGAGCTCATCGTTTCACGTGATGGTGATCGACTGTCGATGGATTTTCCCGCCCGCCCGCCAACGCGGGCAGCCGTTTCCGAGGCGCTCTGTGATGCATTAGGGAAGGCCCCCTCAGAGGTGCATATGTCGCGAGACGTTCTGGCGGTGTACGACGACGAGCAGAGTGTCCGCGATTTGTCGCCGGATCAGGCGAAGCTGCTGGCCCTCGAGGAAGGTTTCGGTGTGATCGTTACCGCCAAAGGCAAGTCGGTTGATTTTGTTTCGCGATTCTTTGTCCCCAAGGGTGGCATTTACGAAGACCCGGTTACTGGCTCAGCGCATTGCACGCTGGTTCCGTTTTGGGCCGAGCGACTGGGCTGGTCAGAACTCATCGCGCACCAGGTCTCACCGCGCGGTGGCGAGCTGCGCTGTGAGCTTCGAGGCGATCGCGTCATCATGAGTGGTCAGTGCGTGCTTTTTCTCACGGGCAGTATTCATCTCTGACGCCCGGCTCGTTTTGCCTGGTTCAAACGAGATGCAGCTGCATTAATATCAGCGGCCGCACGCCATCCCAAAGCGGCTCTGGTTCATTTGAGATCACCTTAAAGTCCAACGAATCGTACAGTTGCTGCGACTCGGGGAGGCCGTTGGTGGTTTCCAGAACAATGTCCGTACAAGCATTGTCACGAGAGAACTCGATCGCTCTATTGAGCAGTTTCTTGCCAAGGCCGATTCCGCGCGCCGTCGGGTCGACAAGAACCCAGCGCAGTTGCGCTTGTTGATCCTCTCGTAAAACGATCGCCGTACAAGCAACCAACTGGCCATCTCGCTCTGCGAGCCAGATGCGGCCATTGGCACCGGTGTCGAGAACATAGTCGGAGAGGGTACGAGCCACGAAGGCTTCAAACGCCAGACCAAATCCGGGCAGCGAGTCGTAGCACTCGCCGTGCAGGGCGACGATGCGCCCCAGATCGCCGGCTTGCAGTTCGTGGCGGATGTCGATGTCGGCTGTCATGCGGGCAGGACTCATTTAGCGCATCTCGAGCCGCGTCTCAATCTCTTCAAGTTGCGCTTTCGCAACCGGCTTGAATTCTCCGAGCACACACGTGGGGCCCGTCATACCGCTGGATAAAGAGTCGCCGACTCGGTCGACGACCTCAAATCGATCCTTGTCGCATACGCGTCCGCTCATGGCCGGTTGCATAATAAAAGTGCTGCCAATGCGAAGACCGGAGCAGCGTCCGCGCAATACATTGACCCAGAGCTTGTCCCTTCGTCCCTCAAACAGCACGTGTCGGTCGCCAAGGG
>JAACFM010000104.1 GCA_009937445.1 Gammaproteobacteria bacterium
AGCAACGCCGTCGATACTTGATATGCCGTTGTCGACGGTAATCAGAAGGGCTGGCGAACGCTCCGCGGCAACTCTCACAATCTCGGGTGAAAGACCGTAACCATAGTCGAAACGATTAGGCACAAGATACTCGACGTCGCTGAATCCAAACGCACGCAGACACCGAATGACCAGCGCTGTGCTGGTGGCGCCATCAACATCAAAATCGCCGACGACAATAATTCGTTCATTGCGCTTCGCGATCACCAGGCTGGCGGCTTCGTCAATATTCTCGAGCGCGCGCACCGGTGCGAGTCGCGCCAGGCTGTAATCAAGCTCTTCGGCACTCGTTAATCCACGCATTGCGAACAGGCGTGCGTGCAGTGGGTCAATATCGCCCAGGCGGTCGATGACGGATGATGCCGGCGTCGACCGGCATACGATGGGCCGGGCTGCTTTCATTCGGGAGTCTCGTCAAGCAGGTGGGAATGGCGGCGCCATACACGCAGTGCATGCGAGCGCCGGACATGCGCGCGGACGCCATCGCGAAACAGCAAAGTCAGACTGTTCAATCGTCCCGAGCGCAGGGCTTCCCGGAGTTCATTCAGACAGCTCTCCAGCAAGTCCGGGGAATCGTCAGACTCGGGTGTTTCTGCTACAAACCCGGCGACGGAACCGTCCAGACACTTCGAAATGTCGCCCAGCCAGGGCTCCGCAACCCCTGTTGCGGCATACCAGTAGCCGGTCAGCAACGGGTCATCAGAAAACAACGGCGGTTGTACCTGTGTCACTTGCTCGGGTGCTCTGCCGCCACCCCATAGCCACAGCGAGTTAATTGGCAGCGCACTGTTCGCCTCCCTGTTCAGATTTACCTCGTGTTCGTGCAAAGCCATTTCGATTTCACTGAGCAAGGTGCGATGTTGTGCCTTGTCATTGCCTGCTGGCAGAAAATCGTAGGGTTTTCTGCCGTCCACAACATGGGCCGGCAGATTCGCTGTTGCGATGGGTGTCTTGGCGCTGAGGTAGCTGTATGAGCCGAGATGCGTAAAACCGTATTGTTGGTCACCGGCCAACGTTGCCTGGAGATGGTCGATCAATACACGCATTTCCGCGGGCGATGCATCGGCACTGCGCAGCGCATGTAAAACCAGGTGATCACGCCGTGGCTCAAGATACACAGGGTCGGCTGCCGCAATCCAGTTGGTGGGTCGATCGCCAGTCTGCCCCCACATTCTCAGAGCACCACAGCCCTGCTGCGGATACGGCAAGCCCAGCTCCTGAGTCACCTGTGCTAACAAATCCACAGAATCTGCTGCGCGCGTCAGATCCGACTGCGCAAGCCAGACGCACAGCGATGCATCTGAGAGCCGCCCGCCCGACACGGGTGGCAACACTACGATCGCGGCATTTTTGTCATATGATGCAGTCATTGATGAGCGCAGATGGTAAGGGAAGCGCGTTTGAAATTCACAAGAGAATTATCTGAGACCCTGACGATTCGGAGTGTCGGATCCGACGGGATTCGTATCAACGATCAGATATGGCCCGAAACGATCGCACTGACACCGCAGGAGATCATCACTCCATGGGCCGCGGTGTCTTTCTTTGAATTGACTGCAGAGCATTTCGCGCCCTTGCTCGCGCATGCGCCGGAGCTTGTTCTGGTCGGGTCGGGCACCCGGAGTGAATTCTCACCGCGAGAACTCATGTTCGCTTTCGCTCGCCTTGGCATCGGACTTGAAGTGATGGATACAGCCGCAGCCGCCAGAACCTTCAACGTGCTCGCTATGGAAGGTCGCCGCGTCGCGGCGGTTCTGTACCCACTGTAGGAGGGCCTGTAGGAGCGGCCTGTAGGAGCGGCCCCCAGGCCGCGACAGATGACGACCTTTTTGGCAGCCTGACGGCTGCCGCTTCGCTTCGCGCGCAGGGCGCGCTCCTACTAGTCAAGCATGAACTCGCCGGAGATACCGTTGGTCTCCATCATCTCGCGCAGGTTTTTCAGCGCATCCAGCTGAATTTGTCGCACGCGTTCACGCGTCACTCCGATTTCTTTGCCTATTTGCTCCAGCGTCGCACAGCGATGACCGTGCAAGCCAAAACGGCGTTCAACCACTTCACGTTGCTTGTCGCTAAGTTCCCAAACCCAATGATCAACGATATCGTTCACGCGTGACTTCTGCGCGCACTGTGACGGGTCCATATTGCGTTTCGCCCTCAGCAGGTCGACCGGCCCACTGCCATTTTTGTCAGCTGGACTGGCTCTCAGCGTCACTCGCTCATGCAGTGCCATTAATTGCTGCACTTCGCTAACGTCGCGCTGCAGGTAGGTGGCTATGTCCTGAACGCTTGCATCTTCTTCCTTTTCCTGCCGAATTCGACGTGCGGCTCGGAGGCAGGTATTGATTTCTTTGATGATGTGGATCGGCAAACGGACAGTGCGAGACTGATTCATAATCGCACGTTCAATTGACTGTCTGATCCACCAGGTCGCGTAAGTCGAAAACCGAAACCCGCGCTCCGGGTCAAACTTATTTACGGCGTGAATCAACCCGAGATTGCCCTCTTCGATCAAATCGAGTAGCTGTAAACCACGATTGATGTAACGCCTGGAGATATTCACAACCAAGCGGAGGTTGCTCTCGATCAGGCGTTGGCGAGCAGACTCGTCACCGGCCAGTGCCAGTCTGGAGTAGTGTTTTTCTTCGTCCGCAGTGAGGAGTGGCGAGATACCAATCTCGTCTAGGTATTTCCGTGTCGGGTCGAGCAGTTGTCCCACTTCTTGCGCCCCTTCTCGCAACTTGTGCCCCTTCTCGCAAAGAGGGCTGCGTGGACATCAAGGGAAAAACTCGTCGACCTATCTCGCTGACAAGTACTGTCGCGGGTCAACCGGCTCACCGTTCCGTCTAATTTCAAAATGCAGCCGCGGCTTGCGTTCCGGCCCCTCACCCATGGTCGCTATCTTCTGGCCTTTTTTGATTTGATCACCTTCTTTGACCAGCAGCGACGCGTTATACCCGTAGGCACTCAGGTAGGTGTCGTTGTGTTTGATAATAATAAGCTGGCCATAACCAATCAGTCCACTGCCCGCATACACCACACGACCCGACGCCGCGGCATAAATAGCTTGCCCGGACCTGCCGTTGATCAATACGCCCGTTCCAGTGCCCGGTTTTGCGCCGAATTTGACATTAATTTGGCCCTTGGTGGGCCAGGCCCACTTGGGCGGCGGCTGTGCCGGAATGGATGGAAGCGGTTTGGAATCGCGACGGGATGCCGTCGATGTTGGTTTCGAAGTGCGTCCGGACGCGGCCGAGCCATTGAGCTTCAACACCTGTCCGGGATAAATCAGGGAGCCATCGCCGAGGCGATTCCAGCGCGCCAGGTCCTTGCTGCTCTTGCCGTACCGCCAGGCGATGGAGAACAGCGTTTCGCCCTTTCGAACAATGTGCGTTTGCGGGTCATCCTGCCACGTTGACTGAGATCCGCAGGCTGCGATGCAAACAAGAAGAATCAGGGCTGTGAACAGGCGAAATGTCATCAGCCTCGCATCATCAACCACGCAACGATAATCGCCACAAGGGCAACGACTGCCCAACCAATGCGCTCAATATGTGTGGACAGGCCGTCCTCAAACCGCTGACCGCCCGCCCTGACGAGGCCCGCAACGAGAAAAAATCGTCCTGCACGACCAATCAATGAGCCGATCAGAAACGCCGGCAAATTCAGCACTGCGACGCCGGCGGCAATCGTAAAAACCTTGTAGGGAATGGGTGAAAAACCGGCGACGAAAACAACCCATACGCCGTAATCGTCGAACCAGTTTCGACTGGTCTGGTAGGCACTCCAATAATGCGATTCTCGCAACCAGGGTTCGATCGCATCGAACAAGCCATAACCGATTGCGTAGCCGCCAAGACCGCCGAGAACCGAAAACAGGGTCGCGATGGTGGCCAATCGAACCCAACGCTCACGCGCCGCCAGCACCATTGGCGCGAGCATGACGTCAACCGGGATCGGGAAAAACGAGGACTCCGCAAAACTCATTGCGGCGAGATAGCGCTCCGCGTGCCGGTGTCGTGACCACAGCAGCACACGTTCGTAAATGGGGGCGAACAACGTCATATCACACAAATACCGGGCAAATTATTTACATAATTTACTTTAATTAAACTCTCTAAACACTTGTTATTTAACAATTACCTTCCTTTAATTAATGGAACAAAGCTAACAGGGCCCAATGAAACCTGCTCGAAACGATCCGGGTGATTGACCACCATTGTCAGATCCTGCCGCCCCTTGGGCCCGATCGGAATAATCAGTCGGCCTCCCGGAGCAAGCTGTTCCAGCAGTTTTTGCGGCATCGATGCTGCCGCCGCAGTGACGATAATGCCGTCGTACGGGCCGTACTTTCGCCAGCCTTCCCAGCCGTCCCCAGGACGAAACTCCACGTTATAAATATCAAGTTCCCGGAGTCGCTGCCGTGTCTTGGTTAGCAATTCGCGAATGCGCTCGACCGTATAGATCTTCTTCACCAGCGGCGCGAGGATCGCCGTCTGGTAGCCACATCCGGTGCCGATCTCCAGTACCTTCTCCCCCTCGAATCCGGCCAGCAGCGCTTCGGTCATGCGAGCAACGATAAACGGCTGGCTGATCGTCTGTCCAAACCCGATCGGCAGCGCCGTGTCCTCGTACGCCCGGCTTGCGAGCGCTTCGTCGACAAACAGGTGGCGGGGGACATGCCTGATCTGATTCAGGACCGCCTCAGAACGAATACCCTGGTCCACGAGCCGCTGCACGAGGCGGTCGCGGGTGCGCGCTGACGTCATGCCGATGCCCTGACGGTGTTGTGGCATCTAGGGCGATCCGAGCCAGTCTGAGAGGTCGCCCAGAGCGCTATGGCGGGTCAGGTCGACCTTGAGCGGCGTAACAGAGGCAAAACCCTGCTCGATAGCGTAAAAATCAGTGCCCTCGCCGGCATCCTGACCTTCGCCGGCAGGACCGACCCAATAGATGGGGCGTCCGTAGGGATCATGATCTTTCAGAATCTGCTCTGACTTGTGGCGAAAACCCAGCCGCGTTGCGCGCACACCCTGAAGGTCAGCCAGCGCAACATTCGGGACATTCAGGTTCAGAACCACGTCGGACGCCAATGGCGCGCGCGCTATTTTCTGCACGAGTTCACTCGCAATTGCCGCTGCAGTCGCGAAATGCTCGAGCTTTTGCCCGACGAGGGAAACGGCGATCGATGGCAAGCCCAGAAATCGCCCTTCCATCGCCGCAGCGACCGTTCCGCTGTAGATCGTGTCGTCTCCAAGGTTTGCACCGTGATTGATTCCAGACACGACGAGGTCGGGCTCGAAGTCGAGGAAACCCGTGAGCGCGAGGTGCACGCAATCGGATGGTGTGCCATCGACCTTGTAGCGCCGCGGCGCAACTTCTGACACACGCAGCGGGTGCTTGAGCGTCAGTGAATTACTGGCGGCGGATCGATTTCGATCAGGAGCAACCACAACCACATCAGCGACTTTCTCAAGCGCCAGGGCCAGCTCATTGATGCCGGTAGCGAGGTACCCATCGTCATTACTTACGAGGATTTTCATTGCAATCAATTGGTAGTTGGTGGATTGGGACGCGCTCACTATACTTAATGTTTCCTCTTCACCATAGCGCAATCACGCAGCATGACTGACGACGACAAAGAAGCCTTTCTCAGCGCCATGACCGGGGCGAAGCGACTGAACGCTGACAAGCGCGTTCCAGAGCACAAAGTGAAGCCCAAACCCAGGGCGCGGTTTGCGCGTGCGGATGAAGAAGCCGTCCTTCTCGAAAGCCTTGAGGACGACATCGATACGATCGAGCACGGCCATGGAGGAGCGCTGCGCTTTAATCGACAGCACGTCGGGCGCCGAACCATGCGCAAGCTGACTCGCGGCGGCTACAGCGTGCAGGCTGAGATTGACCTGCACGGCATGACGCTGGCGGAAGCGAAGCCGCGACTCAGGGATTTTATTCAGTACAACGCGGAGCAGAATCGACTCTGCGTTCGGGTCGTGCACGGCAAGGGCCTGGGCTCCGGAGAGCGCGGACCCGTGCTGAAGAGCGCTGTAAATTCATGGCTCAGACGATGGGACAACGTGCTGGCATTCGTCTCGACGCGACAGGTGGATGGCGGCACGGGCGCAATTTACGTGTTATTGCAGCGGATTTGACCCGGGGACACCAACGGCTAGTAATACGGTTTTAAAGCTCGCCTTCGATCGGCAGGTGCGAGAAGAACCAGTCTTCAATGCGTTGCATAGTCGACCCGGCGGGCTGCGACTCCAGGATATTATCGCCGGCTACCCAGAAAACGCTGCCATCGTCCTGCAGTTGCAGGCGCCACGCGTTAGCCGCTGAGAAATCCTCGTCCAGTGCGCTGCGTAGCCTCTGGTTAAACGGCTCACTTAGAATAAGAAACCCCATTTCAGTGTTGATGCGCAATGAGCGCGGATCCAGGTTCGCACTGCCAACGAATACCTTGTCATGATCGATAATCAGCGCCTTTGCATGCAGCGCCAGTGTTTTTCGGCCGATGGGAGTCAACATGTAGCGTTTGCGATCACGAGCGTCGGTACGGATCTCGTGTAGCTCTGCTCCACTCTCGAGCAGTGTATCGATGTGATTTCGATACGCGCTGTGCGCAGCGAGGTGATTATTCGACCTGATTGAGTTCGTGAGAATGCGCACACGGACTCCACGCTTGAGTGCTCGCTCAATCGCACCTTCGAGATTCGGCGTCGGAATCAGATAAGCCGAGACGATCAGAATTTCCGATACAGCACCGTCGAACAGTGCTGTAATTTCATTGGCTACCTGAATCGGCACTTCTTCGCGGTTCTTCGGATTCTCCTGAGGAGGGTCATCTGCGTACAGGATCGCCTCACCGATATCAGCGTCTTCCACAATCTCGAGCCATCGTGCCAGCAGTTCTTCACTCGACTCCTCGGTGTGCAGATGCAGTGATGATGCAGTTACCTGTCGCGCGTCTCTGAGTTGCTCTGCCGATGCTTTCTTGTGGGAAAGCGACTCAATCGGCACCGACCAGCGGTCATTCCAGTAGTTGTCGAAGACATCGCTGACTTGCTGCACGACTGCGCCACCCAGGAGCAGCTCAAGGTCGCGAAAATTGGCGTTCTCATCGAGGCCAAAATACTCATCCGCAATATTTCTTCCGCCAACGATCGCAACCTGATCATCGACCACCATCGCCTTATTGTGCATGCGGTGATCGAGCCGACTGAATTCTCCGAGGTTAAGCAATTGTCGTGTCGCCAGTCCTC
Source organism: Gammaproteobacteria bacterium (assembly GCA_009937445.1). Lineage (GTDB taxonomy): Bacteria > Pseudomonadota > Gammaproteobacteria > Steroidobacterales > Woeseiaceae > UBA1847. The sequence goes on from JAACFM010000104.1 coordinate 7,299, forward strand.
CGGAGCGGCGTTTGAAGGGATTGAAGACGCGATACTCGATATTCGGGTGTTCCGCGAGCGCTAACAGCAGTTCGTCTTCATGCACCAGAAACGTATCGTCGATAAGGATTCGCACGACGACGCCGCGATCCGCTGCCTTGACGATGTGGTCCATGACCATCGCGCCTGCCGTATCGAAGTGCCACAGGAACGTCTGGAAATTGATGCTGTTTGCGGCACTGTCGATCGCCCGCAGGCGCCAGTCGAGTGCCGTCGGACCCTCGTTAAGCAACACATGCCAGTCTGCGCTTTGTACTTCTTCAATGGATTGCCAGAGCACCGTGTGCGCAGGCGGCAGAGTGAACTCCGGTGGCAGCTCAACCGGCTTTAGTGATGAGCAGCCCGTAAACAACAGGGCCAGCAGTATCAGACAGTGTTGCCGCTGCGCGAAAGAACTTCGGGTCGATAACGTCATGCTTCGAATAATACCCGAGAAGCCGTACCACGGAGAAATTGTTGGCCGAGTCTAAGGCCTGTACGGGGCTGGTCAACAATGCTGGCATTGTGACCCTGGGCCCGATGACGGAGATTGAGGAAGATGAACTAAACTGGATTCTCGATGTAAACCTGGTTGGCGTCTTTCGGGTAACCAAAGCATTTGCGCCTCTGATCATCGAGTCCAAAGGACGCATCAGTAACATCAGCTCCATCAACCCCGGTAACTACCGTTCGAAGATCGGCATCCGGGAAGCGATTACCCTGGCGGAACAGCCGTACGCGCAAGCAGGATCGCCCTATGCGGAGGCCATCGCGTCCCATATTGAATACCTTTCGGACCGCAGTATGTACAAGGAGCCCGATGGACGATCAGCAGAATTATTGAAGAAATGGCGGAGCTGAACGCCGATCAGGAATACACCTACAGTGATGATGAACTGATCGAAATGGTGACAGCCGCAACGGCGGCGCAGCGTAGGTAGCATTTTGAGAATCCGGTGTGTCACCAATACCGTGGGTAGTCCAAAACAATCGAGCGCTCTAAACTCTTGACGGTGAGTTGACCGTCACAGCTTCAGTCCACAAGTCGCGAATGCTTCACGAATCGCCGCTTTCTCTGCGTCTGTCAACTCCAGCATTGGTGGCCGCACGCGCCCACCAACCTGGCCGAGTAACTCTTGCCAGTACTTGCCGAATGCCTGCGGCTTGTCAGCCGGTCTTGAGCGTGCCATCGCATCGCGAACGGGATTCAAGCTGTCACGTACCCGTCGAGCTTCCTCGAACTTCCCGTCGAATGCGAGGCGCGTGTACTCATCCATGCGCTTGTCGTTTCGGGTTTGCAAATGGTACGGCGGGGACGAACAAAGATAGAGCTGCCATCCAAGCTCTTCGATGTTGTCGAGCCAGTCGTCCTCTGCCGACGTGGACACCTGAATCTTGTCCCCGATCATGTGACTCAATTGCACATACATCTCTCTAGGTACCGAGTATTTGATAGCAACGATATTCGGCAGCTCCGCAATACGTGCGCACTCTGCGGGCTGCATGAGGTAACCAGAATCCGGATGGCTCCACATGGCAATGCCGATATCAAGGCGATCGCATAGCGCTTTGTAGTATTGATACAAAATCTCGCCGCGGTCATGAACAAAGCTCAATACGGGTGCATGGACGACGATGTAATCGGCCCCGCAGTTTTGTGCGTGGAGTGAGAGATCGAGAACCGTGTCGAAATTCTGATCCGAGACCGAAACGATAACGCCAGCCTTGCCGGCACACTCTTCGACCGCAACCTCAAAGTTGCGCTTGCGTTCCTCGAGACTCATCGAGAAGAACTCGCCCTGCTTACCCGCAATGAACAAACCCTTGATATCAAGTTCATCGATCCAGTGGCGGATGTTCGAACGCAGGCCGGCTTCGTTTATAGAAAGATCTTCGTTAAACGGATTCAGTGCGGCCGCCCAGATCCCGCGCATGTTTTCGCGGGCATATTCTTTTGCTTCCAGCTTCGAGTAGTTAATGACAATTCATCCGGTGGTTGATTTTGTGTAATGACGATCCAGGAGCGCCTGGCAAAACGATATAATAAAATACAATATCCAGAGGCTCTGGTCCTGCAATAATGGAAAGATCGGATCGGAGGACCTAATGAACATAGGAATTATTGGCGAGGGAGCGATTGGTCGTTACGTGTGCGAGCAACTGTTGGAGCGGGGCCACGTTCTGCGGGCGCTGGTTTTGCTGCCGGAACGATTGCAGAGCCGCGAAACAGAGCGCAACGGTACGATTCACGTCGCATCCATCGCTGACCTGCCCGACGACATCGATCACATGATCGATTGCGCGGGCCACGCTGCGTTGATGTCTCACGGTCCCGGCATCTTGCGACGGGGCATCGATCTAACCACGGTTTCCATCGGCGCATTGGCCGACCCGGACGTCTATCGAAACCTGGAACAGGCTGCGATTGACGGACACGCGAAACTGCATCTGGCCAGTGGTGCTATCGGTGCACTTGACTGCTTGCAGGCCGCTCGCGTCGGAAACCTGCGGAGCGTCACTTATATTGGTCGAAAGCCGCCGCAGAGCTGGAAGGGTTCCCCTGCGGAAACCCGACTGGATCTTGATGGCCTGGGCGTAACAGCACAGGTGCATTTTGCAGGCAGTGCCCGGGATGCGGCCACCGAATATCCCAAGAACGCGAATGTTGCTGCGGCCGTCGCTCTTGCCGGCATCGGGTTTGATGACACGCAGGTCAAGCTCATTGCCGATCCTGGCGTGAGTGAAAATATTCATGAAATCGAGGCGACGGGCAGTTTTGGCCAATTCTCGTTCGAAATCAGGGGGCAAGCCCTGCCCGATAATCCGCGCAGCTCAGCACTTGCTGCGATGAGCGTCATCAGCAAGCTTGAGCAACGCACACAGAGCATCTGTTTTTAGAAGCCCGCGAGTTACAAATCTCACCGCCCGCTGCTCGAGACAAGGCTTGATCGAATGGCAGCTCCGTGTGAATCTGACGACATATCACCGCATGTAAGGCACCTATAATGAGTACCTATCCAGATCTGTATCTCTATATCAACGGCGAGTGGCGCACGACCACCAACCACCTCCCCGTCCTGAATCCAGCGACGGAAGCGGAGATCGGGCGCCTGCCTCACGCACAGACGAGCGATCTCGATGACGCTCTGGAAGCGGCTGAGAAGGGATTCAAGATCTGGAGCCGAACCGCACCCATGGAAAGAGCCAACGTGCTGTGCAAAGCCGCGGCACTGCTGCGAGAACGCCAGGAGGAAATCGCTACCGCGATTACGGCGGAACATGGCAATTCGAATGGGATGCTGGCGAAGCGACGCGCACGTATGGCCGTGTCATTCCGAGCGCGCCGGGTGTTCGATACATCGTGCATCACCAGCCAATCGGAACAGTCGCTGCGTTTTCACCCTGGAACTTCCCGATGAGCCAGCCATGCCGCAAGGTAGCGGGAGCTATCGCCTCGGGTTGCTCGATCATTCTCAAGGCGGCCGAAGAAACCCCCGCCGGCGCGCTGCACATCGCCAGAGCACTGCATGATGCGGGCCTGCCGCACGGGGTGCTGAATTTAGTGTTCGGCACGCCGGCGCACATTTCCGATCACCTGATTAAGCAGGATCAGGTGCGCCTGGTCGCATTTACCGGCTCCACCGCTGTCGGCCGACACCTGACAACACTGGCCGCACAACATATGACGCCCGTCCTGATGGAATTGGGCGGACACGCACCGGTGATTGTCTGCGAGGACACCGATGTGGAGTCCGCTGCATTGACTGGCGCGGTTCGTAAAATGCGTAACGCCGGCCAGGTCTGCACGTCACCTACTCGCTTCTTTGTCCACGAGAGCATCTTCGACGAGTACACAGAAACCTTCGTGCGCCGTGCGGCGCAAACCATCGTCGGTAATGGCGTTGAGTCGGGCGTCGAGATGGGTCCACTTGCAAACGATCGACGGGTTGAGGCACTTACGGCCCTGGTGGAAGACGCCCGTGAACACGGCGCCGAAGTCAGGACGGGCGGCAGCAAACTGGAGGGTAAGGGCTATTTCTTCCAGCCGACGGTTCTCGTAAATGTCCCCGACAACGCACGCGTCATGCAGGAAGAGCCCTTCGGTCCATTGGCAATCATTAACCCCATCGCCTCGCTGGAAGAAGGTATTGAGAAGGCGAACTCAGTGCCGTTTGGCCTTGCCGCCTACGGATTTACCAACAGAGCAGACTATGTGGACCGGATGGTGGAATACATCGAAGCTGGCAATATTTCGATCAACACCCTCGAAGCATCATTACCAGAGACACCGTTCGGCGGTGTTAAGTCCAGCGGCTATGGTCGCGAAGGTGGGACCGAGGGTCTGCACCATTACATGATTACTAAAAACGTCTCGCACAGCATGTCGATCGTCTAACGCATTACAGCAACGTTCTAACACCAAACAGTTCCGGGAAGAAACTGACCTCAATCGCCTTCTTGAGAAACGGCACGCCGGACGATCCGCCCGTCCCCATGCGGTTGCCAATGATGCGCTGAACCGTATACATGTGTTTGAAGCGCCAGTTTTGGAAGGCGTCTTCTATGTCGACCAGTTTCTCGGCGAGCTCGTACAGCTCGAAGTGTTTATCCGGGTTGCTGTAAATCCTGTGCCAGGCCGCCTGGACGGAGTCGTTGGCCTCATAGGGCAGACTGAAGTCTCGCTCAAGCATCTGTGGATCGATTTCGAATCCAACATCATGCAGTTTTCGCAGCACAACGTCATAGAGGCCGGGCTCGACGAGCGCGCGATTGAGCTCGGCGTACACATCAGGGTCATGGCGGTGCACTTCGACCAGCTTGCTGTTCTTGTTGCCGAGGAGAAACTCCAGTTTTCGATAGCCATAGGACTGAAAACCCGAGGCCGGTCCAAGCGTGTCACGAAACTTCAGGTAATCAACCGGTGTCATCGTAGACAGTATCGACCACGACTGAGTAAGCTGGGTCAATATCAGCTTCACGCGAGCAATCACTTTGAAGGCGTGCCGGAAATCGTCCTCTTTTATGTTTCGAATTGCCGCTTCTACCTCGTGCCCGGCGAGTTTCAGCCATAGCTCGCTGGCCTGATGAATGATGACGAATAGCATTTCGTCATGCTGATCGGAGCGCAGGTGCTGCGCATTCAGTATTTCCGGCAGGTGCAGATACTTGTCATAGCTCATTCGATCCTTTAGATCGGTATGAATGCTTTCCTCCAGCTCTCGGTAGTTCTTCGGTGTTGAAGTCACTTTCCGCCCCCTAATGTCTCTGATGCCAGGCTAAACAGCTGCTCCATGACGTACTGCTTGTCCCAGTCGTCTTCTATGTTCGGCAGCGCCATTATTTTCTCCATCACCATGTTCTGTTCGTCACCCATTCGCAGCGCCTCTGAATACGGGACTTCAGGTGAGAACGTCACCATCGAATACAATGGCGTCCAGAGTTCCGGGAACTGACTGCTGAATTTCGCTTCGATTTTCTTCCGCAGCTGAAATTTGCTGTCACCGGACAGGTCGCTCATCTCGACGAAGTTCCGTTTTGACAATTCAGCAATTGCATCGCCGTTCGGTTTGCGAGCGCTCTCGTAGGCAGGAAAGATCTGCTCCCAATCGTGGTCATATTGGGTGATCAACGCATCCAGTTCGGCGCAATCTTCAAATCCGCAATTCATACCCTGCCCATAGAATGGCACGATCGCGTGAGCAGCGTCACCGATTAGACCTACTTTGCGGTTGAACGACCAGGGAAACACGTGCACGAGAAACAGCGGAGCGGCTGTCTTTTCCATAAAGGTGTCAACCGGATCTTCCAGATATTCCATCGCATCGGGGAAATTGGATTCGAAAAATGCTGCTACCGCCGGACGCTCTTGTAACGATTCAAAAGACACGTCGCCTGAGTAATTGAGAAAGAGCGTACAAGTGAACGTACCGTCGGGATTCGGTAACGCAATCAGCATAAAGTCCTTGCGCGGCCAGATATGCAGTGCGTTTTTGTCGAGCTTGTGAGAACCATCCGCATTCGCCGGTATGTTCAACTCGATGTAGCACTGCGGCATGTACGTCTGACTGTAGCTAAACCTGGGTACGTTGTGCGCGAGGCGACGTACCTTTGAATGCGCACCGTCCGCACCGAACGCAAAGTCGGCCTTGACCACCAGCTCGTCACCGCTATTCGTCGCGAATGTCGTCGTCGCCGATGCGAAATCGATATCGACCAGCCGATGTTCAAATTGCGTGGTGATATTTGCTTCGGCATCCGCAATGTCGAGCAGCTGTTCGTTGATTCCGCCTCGGGAAACTGACCAGATAGCATCGCCAGATTGACCGTATGGAAGCTCGCTGAGATCACCATCGACACTGTGAATGGCGCGGTGGTGCATCGGGATTGCCTGGTTCTTGGCCGCGGCGCTAATGCCGAGTTTTTCGAGTGCCGTCCATCCGCGATCGGACAAGGCGATGTTGATGGATTTTCCCTGATAGATGTTGGTCTGCCGTGAATCGGGCCGTCCTTCAAAGAGCCCAACCTTATACCCGTGTCTCGCCAGCGAGATAGCGAGCAAGGTACCAACGGGTCCGCCACCAACGACCGTAAAAGTCTTCTGCGTCACCTACGTCTCTCCCTGCGCCAGCAGTTTGCGCATCACCTTGCCGAAAATGAATACGTCTGCAAATGAGTTGTAGAGAGGCATCGGTGCCATCCGGATAACGCAGGGTTCCCGAAAATCGGCGATGATGCCGGCCGCGATCATGTCGTCGAACAGCTGACGTTCACGCCCGGCTATGTCGATCGAGATCTGACTACCGCGCTGCGCGGGGTCTCGCGGCGTGATCACGCTGATGTCGGCATCCGGAAACTCCTCCGCCAGCCGATCCACCGTGTACTCCAGGTAGCCCGTCAGCTTTTCACTCTTCTCGCGCAACGCCGTCATACCGGCCTCAGCGAATACATCCAGCGATGCCTTCATCGCAGACATCCCCAGAATCGGCACGTTGCTCAACTGCCAGCCTTCTGCGCCCTCCATCGGCTGAAAACCGTTCTTCATCTGGAAGCGCGTCGATTTGTCATGCCCCCACCAGCCGCCGAACCGTGGCAGATCGGGGTTTTTTCCGTGACGTTCGTGTACAAATATCGCGCCGACGTTGCCCGGGCTCGAGTTGAGGTATTTGTAGGAACACCAGGCCGCGAAGTCGACGTTCCAGTCATGCAGTGACAACGGCACATTGCCTGCTGCGTGAGCAAGATCAAAACCTGCGATTGCGCCAACGGCGTGCGCCGCTGCAGTCAGGCGTGACATATTGAAGAGCTGACCCGTGAAGTAGTTAATACCGCCGAAAAAGACCAACGCAACCTCATCAGCGTTAGCCTCGATTGCTGCAAGAATGTCTTCCTCCCGGATCAGTCGTTCACCGTCTCTTGGGGCCACCTCAATAATGGCGTCATCAGGATCGAAACCATGAAACTGCGTTTGCGTCTCCAGGAGATAACGATCCGACGGAAACATCTTCGCTTCGCTGATGATCTTGTAACGAGTTTTAGTCGGCCGATAGAACGACACAAACAGCAGATGAATGTTGGTCGTCAGCGAGTTCATACAGACGACTTCGGACTCCTTGGCGCCAACGATCTCGGCCATCGCTGGTGTCAGGCGTTCGTGGTAGCTGTACCAAGGGTTCGTCGAATGAAAGTGTCCTTCAACGCCGTAATCAGCCCACTCTTTGAGTTCCAGTTCCACGGCTGCCTTTACCGTTTTCGGCTGCAGCCCAAGTGAATGGCCGGTGAAATAGACCAGCTCGTCCGTGCCCAGCGACGGAAAATGGAATTTGTCACGATAATCCCTGAGCGGGTCCGCAGCGTCTTGTGCCTGGGCGAATTCGAGTGTCGATTTGTATTGCACGTTAACCCCCGTCGCGTGGGGGAAGTGTCACCCACCCTTCCGGCGGCTCCTTGCCCGGATGCAGGACGCCGCAATCGGGACAGGTTCTCGCCGCGGCATCGTCATAGAATGACTGGTACAAGGGCGGCAGGTCGCGCACGATCGATTGCAGCAATACTTCAACGCGATGCACGAGACTGCCGCATTCGAAGCAGTACCACTCGAAGGCGTCTCGCAGACCTGCAGGTCGTTTGGGTTCAATCACCAATCCGACACTGCCTTGCATTGGTCGTTGCGGCGAGTGCCGGACGTGCTTGGGCAGGAAGAATATATCGCCTTCACGAATAACGACATCGTAGAACTCGCCATCGTCAAAAATCTTCAACACCATATCGCCTTCAAGCTGGTAGAAGAATTCCTCGACGGGATCGTCGTGAAAGTCGGTACGCTGATTCGGCCCACCGACAACAAAGGCCATCATGTCGGCGTCTTCCCAGATCTGTTTGTTTCCAACAGGCGGCTTTAAAAGATGTCTATGCTCTTCAATCCAGTCCTGGAAGTTGAATGCAGCTAGCTTTGTCATGGCGAAATGGTCCTTGCAAGAGATCCTGAGTCGGACGATTTTTTCCCAACGCTCAATCTAGTCAGAATCGTTCAGATTGAAAAGCCAATCGACGATATACCGGGCTGCCTCTTTGGCACTCATCTCGGTCGTGTTGATCCTGATTTCCGCATTACTCGGCGTTTCGTAAGGACTGTCAATACCGGTGAAGTTATTTAATTCACCGGCACGCGCCTTCTTGTATAAGCCTTTCACGTCGCGTTGCTCAGCAACATCAAGTGGCGTATCAACAAAAACTTCGACGAACTCCCCTTCTGGCAACATCGCACGCGCCATCTGGCGCTCTGCACGGAATGGCGAAATGAACGCAGTAATAACGATCAATCCGGCGTCCGTCATCAACTTGGCAACTTCGCCGATACGGCGAATGTTCTCGACGCGATCAGCGTCGGTGAAACCCAGATCTCTGTTCAGACCGTGGCGCACATTGTCGCCGTCCAACAGGAAGGTATGCCGGTTCATAATGTACAACAGCTTTTCCACTTCATTGGCTATCGTGGATTTTCCGGAACCCGAGAGCCCGGTAAACCACAACACTAACGGCTTCTGATTCTTGAGTTGACTGTGCGCCTCACGATCAACCTCAATCGCCTGCCAATGAACGTTTTTTGAGCGCCGCAAACTGAAGTGCAACATGCCCGCAGCGATCGTCGCATTCGTAATTTTGTCGATGAGGATAAAGCCGCCCATCTCGCGGTTCACGTCATAGGGCTCGAAGACGATCGGCTTGTCCGTCGCAACCTCGGCCACACCAATGCCGTTGAGCTCCAGCGTCTTGGCAGCCAGGTGCGCCATGTTGTTTACGTTAACCTGGTATTTCGGCGGCTGAACATGTGCAGACACCATTTGCGTGCCGATCTTCAACCAATAGCTACGCCCCGGCAGCAGCGGCTCGTCGTCCATCCATACGATGGTCGCTTCGAACTGGTCGGCAACCTCTGGCGCATCTTCCGCGGTTGCGATTACGTCACCGCGTGAGCAATCAATTTCGTCGGTCAATGTTAGTGTCACGGATTGTCCCGCAACTGCTTCCGTGAGATCGCCGCTCATTGTCACGATACGTGCAATTCTCGATGTTTTTCCTGAGGGTATAACTCGCACTGTATCGCCCACCTTGACGGAACCGGTGGCGATCTGCCCACTGAATCCGCGGAAATCCAGATTCGGTCGGTTTACCCACTGCACAGCCATGCGGAAAGACTTTTCCTGATCTCGTGTGACCACGAGATCGACGTTTTCCAGATAATCAAGCAATGCCGGGCCCTCATACCAAGGCGTGCTCTTTGAAACCTGCGTGATGTTGTCTCCTGCCAGACCGGAGATCGGAATTGCCGTAAATGAATCAATACCGATGCTGGATGCAAACTCGGTGTAGTCCGCAACGATTTGTTTAAAGGTGTCTTCACTGTAACCAACCAGGTCCATCTTGTTAACCGCAAGGACGACGTGCTCGATGCCCACAAGCTGCACCAGGTAACTATGCCGACGGGTCTGTGTCAGAACACCCTGTCGCGCGTCTATCAAAATCACAGCCAGGTCCGCGGTGGACGCACCCGTAATCATGTTGCGCGTGTATTGTTCGTGTCCCGGCGTATCGGCGACGATGAACTTGCGCTTCTCGGTAGCAAAGAAGCGATATGCCACGTCGATCGTAATGCCCTGCTCGCGCTCCGCTGCAAGGCCATCCACCAACAATGCGAAATCTATGTTTTGCCCTTGTGTACCAATCTTCTTACTGTCGGCTTCCAGCGTCGCGAGCTGGTCCTCGAAGATCATTTTCGAGTCGTACAGCAGCCGACCAATGAGCGTTGATTTGCCATCGTCCACAGATCCGCAGGTAATAAAACGCAGCATTGACTTGTGTTGATGCGTCTCCAGATAGGCGTCGATATCTTCGGATATCAGTGCGTCAGTTTTGAATTTTGGATCTTGCGTAGTCATTAGAAGTAGCCTTCCTGCTTTTTCTTCTCCATCGACCCGGCACTATCGTGATCAATGGCGCGACCCTGACGTTCGGAGGTGGTGGTCAGCAACATTTCCTGAATAACTTCCGTTAGCGTTGCAGCCTCGCTCTCGACAGCGCCCGTGAGTGGATAACAACCCAGGGTTCGAAAGCGAATAGACCGCTGCACAGGAATCTCACCGTTCTGCAGCGGAAATCGATCATCGTCGACCATGATCAGCATGCCGTCGCGTTCTACGGTAGGTCGTTCAGCCGCTAAATACAGCGGCACAATCTCGATGCTCTCCAGATGGATGTACTGCCAGATATCGAGCTCGGTCCAGTTGGATAGTGGAAATACCCGGATACTTTCGCCTTTGGTTTTCTGCGCGTTGTACAGCTTCCAAAGTTCGGGGCGTTGATTTTTGGCATCCCAACGATGCTTTGCACTGCGAAATGAGAACACGCGCTCTTTGGCGCGACTCTTTTCTTCATCGCGCCTGGCGCCGCCCAGAGCAACATCAAATCCATAGTGATCGAGCGCCTTTTTCAGGCCTTCGGTTTTCCATAAGTCAGTGTGCATCTACCGCTTCAGGATTTTTGTAAACGAGCATTTGCATGCCTGCATCCTTGGCGGCCTTCTCACGCAGCGCATACATATCCTTAAATTTCCAGGTTGTATCGACGTGCAGCAGCGGAAATGGCGGCGGAGCGGGGAAAAACGCCTTTCGCGCCACGTGTAGCATGGCGGCGGAGTCCTTGCCGACGGAATACAACATGACGGGATTCTCAGACTCTGCGACGACTTCACGCATAATCTGGATGCTTTCTGCTTCGAGGCGTTCAAGGTGAGTAAGATTCATTGTAAAAGCTCAGAATGATTCGTGACCAATTTGGCTGAAGAAAGATAGCATCGTCGACGCGGGAAAAATACTCGCCTCACGATCGCGGCATTGAACAGGCATGACGCTCAGGTGACATTCGCGATTTCGCGTAAGACGGACGTCGCGAATGCGCCACGCCCCAGGGTGAAGGACAACGTCAGCGAATCCGGACTGACCTCGCTCTCCAGCTCCTGTACTCGTAATCTCAAGCTTCGACTGCCTGGTTTGACGCGAGCCTTGTCCAGCGCCTTCTGCCAACGCTCGTGCGCACTGTTCGACCCATCTCCGGCCAACTCGGCGGCGGGATGGATGTCCATCTCTGCACAGCG